>CACIIZ010000001.1 GCA_902586855.1 uncultured Alphaproteobacteria bacterium
TCAAAGGGCTTAGTCAAGAAGCTAGATCAAGATTCAGAAAGTATGGTGTTCGGTTTGGTCAGTATAGTATCTTTCAGCCAAATTTACTCAAACCAGAACCAACCCGAATTCGCATTTTGCTATGGGGTCTATTTCATCAACCTACCATGGTGCAGGCCCCGCCTATTCCAGGTCTCGTAACGATCCCTCGCTATCAAAATGTTGATCCATCCTTTTATCCTATTGCAGGATTTAGACTTTTTGGTGAAAGAGCAGTGAGGATTGATATGCTTGAGAGATTGGCAGACTTATTGCGTGTAAAGGACTCAAAAAAGGGTTTTGAAGCTACCGCAGAAATGCTCTCTATAATGGGATTAACTCTCATACAATTTAAAGAATTGATGGAATGTTTAGGTTACAAAACGTTTACCATGAAAAGGACTTCTTATTCGGGAGGTGTTGAAGCTCATCAGGATAAAGTGATGGAGCAGGAGGCTTGTGATCCTCCAATGATTAACAAAGTAGCAAGTGATAGGGGCACAGAAATTTTGGAGGAAGTAGATAATGCCGAAGAGGAATACTTTTTGTTTAAATTTGACGTTAAAAAGATAATGACCAAAAAGATAAAGACAAATAGAAATCAGGGAAGAAATATTTCCAATGGGGGAAAAAATAATAATTTAGGTAAGTTGAAAGGAAGAACTTCTGAGCGAAAGAAAGCTGGATATTGGACTGGGATGGAAAAATCAGTGGCGAAGACGGTAGATCCTGATAGCCCCTTCGCGGCGTTAGCCTCTCTTGTTAAGAGATAGGAAGTTAAACGTTGAGGATTGATCGATGGTTGTTTTTTGCTAGAATTTTTAAGACGAGGAATAGGGCAAGCAAAGCTATAGAGAATAGCGCAGTCCATGTAAATGGAGCTAGGGTTCAGAAACAATCGCACATGATAAAAATTGGGGATAGAATTGTTATTCGCAGATGGAACAGTATTTCACAGATAAGAGTAGTGAGTTTTGGTGAAAGAAGAGAAAGTTTTGACTTAGCCAAAAAAATGTATGAAGACGAAATTGAACAGATTTTAAAAGAAGAAAAAATTGCTCAAGGTCAGACGGTTTTGAAACCAAAGGACGGATTTCGGCCAAATAAAAAGGATAGGCGCGCTATAATTAAGATGAAAAAGTCCAAAACTTTTTTTTGTAAATAACCACTTGTTGAACCTGAAAAAATCTCATAAAAATTGACTGCATTAGTAGCTATTGATAAGAAGTTTTGGTGCCCAACTCAAAAATATATAGGTTTATATGACATATATCGTGAATGACAAGTGCATAGATTGCAAGTATACGGACTGCGTAGAAGTTTGTCCCGTTGATTGCTTCTATGAAGGTGAAAACATGTTGGTAATCCATCCTGATGAGTGTATAGATTGTGGAGTTTGCGAACCTGAGTGCCCAGTAGATGCTATCAAGCCGGATACTGATCCAGGTGCTAGTGAGTGGGTGGAGTTTAACAGGAAATATTCGGAAATATGGCCTGTGATAACAATTCGTAAGGATGCTTTGCCTGATGCTGATGAAAAAGCAGAGGAGGCAGGAAAATTAGAAAAATACTTCTCTAAAAGCCCTGGAGAGGGTGATTAAGGCATAAGTGTTCGAGGAAAACTTTATATAAACTAAATTTTATTGGCCTTACAAACTATTGTTTTTTTGCAAAAATCTGTTATAGTGACCCTTCTTAGTAAGTGCTGGCGTAGTTTTCCAGTTCAAACGCGTTGGAACCGAAATCACTATTAAAGTTGTGTTCTCTGGGGATGGAGTAGTCTATGCCTTGGGACAATGTTGTTTTGAGTAAGGATAAAATTGGAAATGAGTAATAATATGGAATTTTCACAAAACGATTATGTTGTTTATCCTACCCATGGGGTGGGAAAAGTAGAGGCCATAGAAAAGGAAACTATAGCCGGCATGGAAATGGAGATGTTTGTAATACATTTCGCGAAGGATAAAATGACGCTCAGGGTCCCTACATCAAAAGCAGATTCAGTAGGTATGAGATGTCTATCGTCACCGGCAATCGTAGGAAAGGCTATGAGTACCCTCAAAGGTCGTGCACGGGTTAAAAGGGCAATGTGGTCTCGTCGTGCTCAGGAATATGAGCAGAAAATAAATTCGGGAGATTTAATTTCCATAGCGGAAGTGATCCGCGATTTACATCGAAATGACGAACAGAGAGAGCAATCTTATTCAGAACGACAACTTTATGAAGCTGCTCTAGAGAGGCTCACTAGGGAGGTAGCGGCAGTAGACGGTGTGGAAGAAGAAAAAGCTCAAGTCAAAGTTGGAGCAGTTCTAGACGGTAGAGCAGCCTAGCTAAGTTATATTTTAATAACCTGTCATTTCTAAGTATCCTACTCCCTCATGGCTTCCAAAAAAATTAATAGGTCCTTCCCAATAAGGTATTAACCCATCGTTATAAGAGTTGGGGTTAATGGCCTTGACAATTACTTCAAAATCCTGGCTATCAATTTCCAGTCGCCAGCTGGTCGGTATACTAGAGTTCTGAGAGCCAGGCTCTTCTTGATGATTTTTATCTGATAATGGGGTGATTTTTATCTGGTCGTGTTTCAAATGTATCACTTGGTTGTCGGCAGTCATCATAGTTCCAGAGTGGAAATGATTAGAATCTTTGTTCCTTACCCGAAATAACATCAACTTCTCTTTATCGCTTAAGTGAAGAGAAAACCAATCCCATCCTTCCTGATTTGGACCAAGTATTGAGCTAGACCATTCCCGATCAATCCATGCCGAACCATTTACCAAAAGGGTTTCATTCCCGATGATTACTTTTCCATTAACTTTAAAAAAGGGTTGACTATAATAAGCCGAATTATGACCTTCCCTAGTTTTCTCACTGTATCCATGATCTCCGTGAAGTACTATTGGTCCATTCGCTTCAAGATTCAGTGAATACTCAAAGTTTTTTCCCTTGGCGCGAACTTTTAGATCACTCCAATCCATTGCTCCCGAGAAGGACCAGTCATCTATCCAAGCCGAAAAAGCATTTCCTTTTACGCCTGCTTGTCCGCTCCCGCCCCGAGCCAGTTTTTCTTCAAAAAGATGAATGCGCTCAGAGGTGACTGCGGCATGAGCCATCCAGATTTGCTTGTTATCCCAAGAAAAACTGTCTGCTTTACCTAGACCCTTTGGCAGGTTTTCGGTGGAATCTCTTGCGTTTCTAAATAGTGTCCACTGAATGCCGAGAGTTGAACCTTTTTGGTCTATAAGGTTACCCGTAATGTACCACCACTCTGAGAAGAATTTCTCATGTGATCCGTGATCCAGTGGGAATTGGATATTCAAGGGTTTCTTTAAGTTAGGGTAGCCTTCTGGTGAAGTTAGAATATTTGAAAAACCAAAGGAAAATGAATGTAATCCTCCAAGAAAAAAAATAATAATTACCATTCTAAGCGTCATTTTTATATCTCCTGATCATTAATGAAGCGGAATTTTTGAACAGCAAAACGGTTGGGAAAATAATAGCTAAAATGGAGGTCGTTGAAGCGATAATAAGCGTTTTAATCCAAATTTCTGGGTAATATTGAACAGGTAATTTCCAACCAAACGCTGCAATATTTAGATAACTAGTCAAAAAATGACAAATCAATAGCCCCGTAGGAATCGCAAATAATAACGTGAAAAGAATCATAAGTATGAATTGAGAAAGCTCCAATTTTAGAAGAGTTAATCTTGTAATACCTAGCACCCATAGTGGGGCTAAATTAGTCACTCTTATCTCAGACAAAGTTATAAGAGAAATCAATATGGTCAGGGTAGCGATAATTATCATTGCGTCAGACAAAGAGCTGGTGATAGCAAAAGTTCTATCAAAAATTTTTGTCGACAATTCTTTAATGGTTGATTGATCAATTATTTCTGACTGCACTAACCCGTAGTTCCTCGTGAGTATATCTGAAATTTTCGCAAAGGAATTGGACGGTACTTCCAAGGCAAAATTTGTAGGTGGGATCCTTGAAAAGTGATGATGATAGGAGTCAATTTTAACCATAATCTGTCCTAAACTATTACCATAATCCGCGTAAACTCCTGCTATTCTGAACGGTATTTTCAAGTTAGAATTTAAGCCACTATCCAATTTTATTAGGTCTCCAACATTCAAATTATGTCTGTAACAGAACTGCTCATTAGCCAAAACTCCTTCACCAGATCTAACACGTTCCCAAGTGACTTCGCTAGATTCGACTAAAGGCCAATTTTTTGAGTAAATTTCTGCAGGAAGAAAACCAACAATATCTATTGGCTGGTTCTGGAATCTGGATTTTGAACTCACAATAGGATAAATGTTTTTTACCATAGGTTCATTTCTCAAGTTCTTAATTAATTGGGCTGCCACATTTTGATCCAATGCTCTAACATATATATCGGTGATCAAGCGTTTTTCTAGCCAGACGTCGAAAGTATCCTTGAAACTTTTCACCATATTATCTACGCCAATTGTAACAGCTACAGCAAGCATGAGTGCGTTTAAGCTTAAGGCTATTCGATTTACTTGGTGGGCGGAGTCGGCTACGAACCAGTGGCTCAATGGCATTCTAATTGTTACGGATGACGCCAACAGTGATAAGATCTTGCTTAATACCAATGGCAATAAGATTGAAGCTGTAAGGATTGTCATTCCAATTATGAAAAAGCTTTTGATCAGTCCTAGTGGGCTATTAGCAAGAATAATAATCAAACTAATTAAAATTATGGAAGAGCCTAACTTTATTTTATTCTTATTATTATATATTTTGCTTAAAAATACTACCGATCCCAGTTTGTGTGGCGCAATGCGATAAAGTTTCAAGAGGAAGTTCATCGAAATTAATAAGGTGCCTAACAATGGCATTAATAGTGCTAAGAATACCTCTGTTACTGAAAGCACCAATTGATCACCTAAGTTTATTCCGTAGATGTTATTGAAAGTGGACGCGACATTTGGAAAAAGAATGAAGGCCAACCAATGACCTAGGAAGACTCCAATGATCCCTCCCATCAAAGCTAACACGACAATTTCGCTTAATGCAGAAGTATAAACAGTCCAAATGGGAACTCCAATTGACCTGAAAGTCATGTAGGTTGCTTTGCGTTGCTCAAATGCTAAGCTTAAGGTGGAATGAACGATAAATAATCCTACTACGAATCCTAGTAAACCGAAAGCGCTAAGGTTAAGGTGAAAGCTTTTTGTGAGCTGCTCTAGGTCTCCTAATGAGTTTGACTCCACGAGCCTTAAGTCCAATTCTTCTAAAAAGTCCCAATTTTTCAATGGAGGAGCAGTAAGTTCAAATCTGGAAATTTTACCTTGTTCACCCAGGATCTTCTCAGCTAAACTGATATCAGTAATAACTATATTTGCTGACAATTGGGCACTAACAGAGATATCCAATTCTAGGCTTAATGTTTCGAGATATGCTTTGGTTTCTTCGGAAGCAAAGCCGAAGTTATTGTTGAGGACAAATTCTTGAAAAGGGTTTTCTTCGTCACTTAATTTATTTATAAGTCCCCTAGACTCTGACATAGTAAAGGGGTCTATTCCAATAATAGTAACGGGTCTCTGACCGGGAATTTTACCTTCTAATATTGGAGTGACAGGCCAACCAGCTCGTCTCAATTCCCCAAAAACTTCAATAGAAATGGATGTGCTTCTTAGAGGCAAAATTATTTCTGTTTCTGAGGCGGTTAGAAAATCGACAGCTGTTTCATACGAATTTTTAGCTTGTGAATTCAATAGTTGTATACTGGACCATAGAGCTGTGGCTAATGAAAGTCCTATTAATGCGAAAAAGAGTTGTAACGGTTTTCTATGCCAATGCTTCAATATTGAAATTGTAGAGATTGAAAAAGTTTTCATCTGATAACTGTTTTTGTTGCCTTGCCAGATTCAATCTGCAATTTTGTATCCAATTTTTTAGCTACACTTTTTGAGTGTGTTGCTACAAGTATTGTTGTTTTGTATCTGGCCGACAATATCTCAAAAGCTTCAAGAACTTTTCTCGTATTTTCATTATCTAGGTTTCCCGTTGGCTCGTCTGCAAGAAGAATTTTGGGCTTTGCTAGAATGGCTCTTGCAATTGCAACTCTTTGTTGTTGCCCCCCTGAAATTTCTTCTGGGTATTTCATTAACAGTTTTTCAAGGCCCAATAGTGAGATCAATTCATATTGAAATGCCTCATCTAATGCATTAATTAGTCGAGCCTGGAGAGTAATATTGCTTAGTACGTTTAATGAAGGGATTAAATTGTATTGTTGAAATATTATTGCCATTTTCTCTAAACGAAATATTGCCCTCATTGACTCTTTTGAATTCCAAATTTTAATTCCGTCGATAATCACCATGCCGGAGTTGGGAGGTTCTAAACCCGCCAGTACGTGGATTAGTGTAGTTTTCCCACTTCCACTCTCTCCGATTAAAGCTGTTGACGATTGCGCTTCTAATGTGAAGTTGACTTGGTCAAAAACTTGAAAAATCTCACCGGAACTTTCAAAGAATTTGCTAAGATTTTCTACTTTGACTAAAGGACTCATCAAGGTACTCCTTTATATGAGCAAAGACATTCTTTTAATTATTCTTCATATCTCCTACTTACATAAGGTATGTAGCGTATATTAAAAGTCGTAGAGGTCTAAAATAGTAGTCAAATATTTAAAAATCTTAAGGAAATAATTTGAAAAATAAAACTGAGTACGGTGTCAAATCTGGACAAAAAACGTGGTATAGAGATGAGAGTAGGGTTTTTTTTGCAGCTAAACCTTATCACGGCAAAGAAGAGTGTGATACTCTAATAATCGGCGGTGGATTGGCAGGATTATCGCTTCAATCGATGCTTTCTAACCATGGTTTGTCTTGCATCCTTTTCGAAGCTGACGAGATTGCTGGTGGGGCGTCAGGTATGAATGGTGGCTTTTGCACTCCAGGCTGGTCAGTAGACCAAGAAACATTACAGAAAAAGTTTGGCTTAAGGAGGGCAAGGGTTTTGTATTCCATTTCGCTACGTGGATTTAATTGGATGAGGGATCTTTGTGCCAAAGTACATCCTGACGTTGCCCAAACCAAAAAAGGTGTGCTTAAAATACATTCTTCAAAGAAAATAGATGCATTAGAGAGCAAGGTTGATACATTTAATGACACCTATGGGGCAGATATTAAACTCATAAAGGGAAAAGAGTTTTCCTCACTCTTGAAGAGTTCAAAAGTTGTTTGTGGAACATTAGAGTTAGACTCCTTTCATTTCAATCCTTTAAATATAATGAGATCCTTGGCGATTAATATACAGGAAAAAACAGGGAAAATTTTTGAACGCACTAGGGTGATTAGTATTGAAAAGTACAGAGCTGGTTTTAGGGTAAAAACTGCAAACGGAGGTATCATCAACTCTAAAAGAGTTGTTTTAAGTACTGGGGGCTATTTTAATGATCTTTTAGGTTCGCCTTTAGAAAAAAAATTATTGAGTTTGCAGACTTCGATAGGAGTAACTGAACCACTAGATAAAAGGTTTTCTCAGGTAATTTCTTCAGATTTTGCTTTTCATGACGATAGACGGGCTGGAAATTATTTTCGGTTTCTACCAGATAATAGATTACTATGGGGGCGGGATATAAAGGCTGTTGGAAAACTAACAATGGGTGAAATAATTAGTGGAACCAAGAGAGACTTGAAATACTTCTTCCCCGACCAATCAAATATTATTGAGGAGTTAAAAATAGATTATGCATGGTCTGGAAGGTTAGGATATTCCCTTAAATTCATGCCCTATGTATTTTCTGATAAGTCTGGTCTATATCTACTCACTGGGTTTGGTGGTCATGGAATGAATACAGCGCCTGCAGCTGCTTTGGTTGTTTCGGAGGCACTTTTGGGGAATAGTTTGAACATGCGGGTGTTTGAGGATTTCCTCCCAAACTGGAATGGTGGTTTTTGGGGTAAGTACATAGCAGAGGTATATCTGAGATGGTTGAAGGTTTGTGATTACGTCAACAGGTTATGATTGCCAAGTTCACAAAGGGTACTATTTTAGTAGTATCTCGAAACCAAGTTTTTCGGGTTCGTCGTCAACGATTTGAGAGGGAAATCCACCAGCTAAAATATCTTGGCCTGTTTTTCTCTCCAACCTTTTAATGATGGCAGGTGAGTTCGTATTTCCACCAGAAATGAGAATTTCTTCTTTGAAAATTTCAACCAGTTTTGGTGAAATGTCTAAAGGAATTTCATTAAGCTCAGCCAACTTTTGAAACATTTCTATATCCTTCAACACTAATTCCATCGTAAAACTTATATCTCGACTCCCACTTAGGATTACTTGGCTCTCTGTTTCATGAACAAAAGAATTTCCTGAGGATATTTTTATCGCCTCAAAGGTTGTAGCCAAATTAATGCCAGCACCTTTCATTGTAACCAAAGCCTCACAGCAGGACACGAGATTTGCAGTGGCTAAATAATTTGTCATGACTTTCAGAACTGAAGCAGTTCCTAAGCTTCCAGTGTGGAGTATCTTTTCCCCCATTACAAATAAGAGTGGCTTTATCCGTTCAAAAACCTCTCTTTCACATCCAGAAAAGATCGAGATGTTCCCGCTCGCTGCTTTGTGACACCCTCCAGAAACTGGGCAGTCAGATGTCTTTCCCCCTTTTTCTTGAATCTTTTTTGCCAACCTCAGAACCTCATCCTTGCTGGTTGTACTCATTTCAATCCATGTTTTTCCCTCAGATAAACCAGCGATAACACCATTTTTACCCTCCATAACGTTCGCACAAATTGTTGGAGAAGGTAGGCAAGTAATTATTTGGTCGCTTTGTTCAGCAACTAGTCTAGGATTTTCGGCCCATATTGATCCGTTCATGATTAATTCTTGCCCTTTTGAGTAATCAATATCATAGATTACTAGTTTAGATCCATTTCTTCTCAATGTTTGGGCCAATTTCTGCCCCAGATTGCCTAACCCGATAAATCCAACTACCATTTTAATCCCCTGTTTTTTTAATATCCAAACAACAAAGCTGCAATTGAAGTCTTGCTCAACAATTCACTATATTTAGTTGTGTAATGAAGACTAACACCAAAAGGTAGTGCTTAGAAGTAAATTTGAAAACATATAATAGTGTTTTTGGGATTGATCTTAGGTTCAAAAGTGTTGCTTTAGTGCAATAACCTTATGAATTATATGTTAAAAATCTAAAATTCTTTGTGCATTGATTTCTTCTAAGTTGTAAAAGAGAATTATAAAGAAAAAAGCGAAAAGCTTAAAATGGAGCAGGAAAAATGTACTTGATTGATCAAGCAAAGCTCGAACCTTATGAAGGTTCTGGCACTTTGAAAAGGTTGAATTTAGGAGATTGGTTAGGAGTAGAGACTGATACTGACGGCAGGATCTCTATCTGGGCCGATGTAAACTCTTCTTTTTTTGGGTTGAAGAGGACTGTGAGAGAGCATTTGGGGTTTCTTCCAAAGGAGGCTTCAAAAATTCTATTTAGAAGCATTAAAAACGGGAGAAGAGTTAGGGCTCGCTTAATAGATATGCAAAGGCATTTCCATGAGGAAGATAGGAACCAGGCCACACTTTCTGTATCTCTTTGGAGTGATTAGCTTTAACTATTTTGATTTTCTGGTAAGATAGTGATTTTACAAATTCAAAGATTTTTGGGAGTTTAATTTGTTTTCAGATCAAAAGTTTACGGGCTCGATACTTGCTAATAGCATTAATTTGAGGGGTTCTATCACTTGTAAGGGTGAGCTGCAGATAGAAGGCCGCATCAATGGAAATATTACTGGTGAAAAGGTGGTTTTAGGTTCTGAGTCTTTAATGGAAGGGACCTTGAGTGCTGATGAAATCGTGATAAGTGGCAAGTTCAAGGGAAAAATTAAAGGTAAGTCTATTCGATTGGACTCAGGATCTAATGTTGATGCTGAAATCAGTTACGACGTTCTGGCTATAGCAGATGGCTCAACGGTAAATGGTACTGTAAAGAGGTTATCACAGCCGGCTCCGCCAAAAAAGGCTGTGCCCACAGAGGCTAATAAAAAAGCTGGTGAATCTGAGCTTAATTAGGGCTCTGAGAGATAGGATAATGATTTTAACAGTAAAAATTTAGAGTTGCAGTAAAGACGTTTACGGTTAAGCCTTACCTACGCAGAGGTGAGTTGATCTAAAATGATCGTTATTCATAATCATCAAATGAAAAGAGATCTCATACGAAAATCCAAATTATAGAGTTCGGCCAAATTAATGTTAGGGTTGTCCAACAATGGAATTGTTATGTTTAAATTCAGCCTCGCAAGGTTTGTTGATTTGATGGATAGGGATAAAGGGGATGCTTTTTCTGGTTGAAACTCGAGAGTATTAGGCATCTTCTTGAGAGGATTGGTATATTAAATGACCTAGTTTCATATTCTTACGGTTTATGTTTCTGTTGAGTTTACACTGCGGTCTTGATTAAACTCATGTCAGCTAGTATCTTCTGCAAGTTAAAACCTTTGATTTTAGGTGAATAGCTTTTTGATATAATGCTACAGTAGATGATTGTGAGGCTATATGGCCAAAGAGAAAGAGAAAAAAATAGTTGTATTGACGGGAGCTAGCAGAGGAATTGGGCATGCTACGGTCAAGAAGTTCGCCTCTGAAAGCTGGAGAGTAATCACCTGCTCTAGACAAGCTTTTGACGAACGGTGCCCATGGCCAGGTGGCGAAAAAAACCACATCCAGTTAGATTTGGGAAATCCTAGCCAGACCATTGAAGCTATAAATCAAATCAAGTCTAGAATAGGTGGGAAGTTACATGCGCTAGTTAATAATGCAGGCATTTCTCCAAAAGATAAAAATGGAAAACGATTAAATACATTGGATACTGATCTAAGAATTTGGGGGCAAGTATTTCATGTGAATTTTTTTGCCTCAGTGGTCCTAGCGCGAGGTCTACAGACTGAACTAGCGGCGGCAAAAGGCGCCGTTGTAAATGTAACGTCTATAGCTGGAAGTAGAGTTCATCCATTTGCTGGATCTGCATATGCCACATCAAAAGCTGCTCTCTCCGCTCTAACAAGAGAAATGGCAGCGGACTTTGGCCCCCTTAATGTCAGAGTTAATGCCATCGCACCGGGAGAGATTGAGACAGATATTTTAAGTGCTGGAACCGAAAATATTGTGAAAGAAATTCCATTGCGGCGACTCGGATTGCCTGAAGAAGTGGCCAACACAATTTTTTTCTTATGTTCAGAAAATTCTGGCTATATATCGGGAGAGGAATTGCAAATAAATGGTGGTCAGCACGTTTGAACTTAAAAAGGGCATTTTCTAGTAATAAGAGGGCATATGATAATGATGTTGATGGATCTTGACATTTCATAAAACAGTAAATTTTTTTCTTTAGATGGTTTTAGAATTTGAAGTATTCGGTTCAAAAAGAATTTCTCAAGAATCTTTATTTTTCATTTCTGCAGGCAGCTTCGCCGGAGAGGTGTCTTGCTCATTTTAAGCCAATAAGAAATTCGGGTCGGACTTTAATAGTAGGAATAGGTAAAGCTGCCATTCCCTTTTGTGAAGTACTTCAGAGAAAGATTCTATCCAATTACAATGGAATAATAGTAACCACACCAATGGAACATTTCCCGTCAGATTTAGATAATTTTAGGATTTTCTATGCTAGTCATCCTATCCCGGATGATCAGGGATTATTTGCGTCCGAATACCTGATTAAAGAGGTTAAAAAACTAACTTCTGATGACTTGCTTTTATTTCTCGTTTCGGGGGGAGGATCTGCGCTTCTACCGGCCCCGCCATCTGGTTTTAAGCTCAATGACGAAAAAATATTAAACGAATGTTTGTTAAGGAGTGGAGCTCCAATTACGGTGATGAATTTAATTAGGAAGCATTTTTCTAGGATAAAAGGTGGTCGTTTGGCACGATTAGCTTATCCGGCAAAGGTTTGGACTTTAGTTGTGTCCGACATTCCTAATGATGACATTAGCCAAGTAGCGTCCGGACCCACTCTTGCAACATCAGGTTCAGTTCAGGACGCGTTACACGCTATTAGAAAGTACAAAATTGATATCCCAAATAATATCCTGATGTATTTCAGATCAAATAAGGCAAATACCCCTCGACCTGACGAATTATCCTTCAAAGGAAATAGCCAAGAGCAATTGGCTTCATCCAGAAAATGTATGAAATTAATTGTTAATGACAATGCAGGTAAATTCACTAAGATACTTGTAATTTCTGATAGAAGCGAAGGGGAAGCCCAAAAGGTAGCCGTACAGCATGCAAAGGTCATCAAAGATTATTTTGCAAAGTATCCCAAAGGGTCATGTGAGCAAGTTCTTTTTCTCTCAGGAGGGGAAACATCTGTGAAAATATTTAATCCTAACGGTAAAGGGGGGCGCAATTCAGAATATCTATTAAGATTAGCTATCGAACTCGAGCCTCATAACCTTGGCCCTTATGTCGCAATTGCGGCCGACACCGATGGCATCGATGGCACAGAAAAAAATGCTGGGGCAATTATTGACCATAACTCATTGCAAAGAATCAGAGCAAAGGATCTTTCTCCGGAGGAGGCGCTTGAGAAAAATAACTCTTATATGGCTTTTGAGGCCTCCGAAGACTTATTTTTTACTGGCCCAACCGGCACGAATGTTAATGACTTTCGTGGGGTAATTTTTAGTATTTAAGGAGTTTTAAAAGATTGTAGAGGAGCAAAATATGGAACAAAAGAATGTTTTTGAACCTATTTCAGGTTTTGATCTACCCAGATTTGCTGGATTACCTACTTTTATGCGATTACCTCATATTGGACTAGATGATCCCAAACTTTCTGATGTTGACGTTGGACTTATTGGTGCTCCTTGGGATGCGGGGACTACCAATAGGTCCGGGCCTCGCCATGGACCAAGGCAAATAAGAGATCTCTCCACCATGATAAGACCTCAGCATGGTGTGACTGGCTTTCGTCCTTTTGACCACAAGAATTGCGCAGATTTAGGTGATGTGGCGCCTAATCCAGCCAACTTAGAAGATACCTTAAAAAGGTTTGAAAATTTTTATACAAAAATTCTCAGTCAGGGGATATTACCATTAACAGTCGGGGGCGATCACTTGTGTTCGCTGCCAATACTCCGTGCGATTGCATCCAAGACACCCGTGGGATTAATACAGTTTGATAGCCATACTGATCTCTACCATAGTTACTTTAATGGGCAGTTATATACTCATGGGACCCCTTTCAGGCGTGCCGTAGAGGAAAATTTATTGGATCCTAAGAGAATAGTTCAGATAGGAATAAGGGGGACTAATTACGATAGTGAGGATCGAGATTTTGCCAAAAACGAAGGAATTAGGATCATTACAATCGAAGAATTTTTTCAAAGAGGAATTAATGATGTAATGAATGAAGTTAGAACTATTGTTGGGGATTATGAAACATATCTTTCTTATGACATTGATTTTATTGATCCTGCGTATGCTCCTGGAACTGGTACTCCAGAAGTAGGTGGTCCAAATTCATTTCAAGCCTTGGAAGTAGTGAGAAAGCTCACGGGATTAAAGCTCGTTGGAGCTGATGTGGTTGAAATTTCACCACCTTTTGACCCGTCAGGAGGTACTGCATTTTTGGGATCTTCAATTCTGTTTGAAATATTGTGTGTTATGTTGTCAAGCTAGTAACTAGGTCTTTTGCAAAAGAAACCTTGCAAAAAACCCTTAAAAAAAATATAAGGTCGCCCTGATGATTGAAAAGTATTAAGGGTTGAATATGGTTGGAGCACAAATTTATGGTTGATGTCGTAGAAACCTTGCCAGCCCTTCTAGAAAAAAATTCCAGAATATTTGGGGATAAGCCAGCTTTTAGAGAGAAAGAGTTTGGTATCTGGCAAACTTGGTCTTGGAAGCAAGTACATGAAGAGGTTGACAGACTGTCCCTAGGGTTTTTAGATCTAGGTATTAAAGAAGGGGACCATATCTGTATTATCGGTCGAAATAGGCCCCAATTGTATTGGTCTATATTGGCCGCCCAAAATGTTGGGGCAATACCGACTCCAATGTATCAAGATGCTGTTGCCCAAGAGATGGTGTTTCCATTATCACACTGTTCGGCCAAATTTGCCGTGGTGGAAGATCAAGAGCAAGTGGACAAATTAATTGAGATTGGTGATCAAATTGCAGACCTGAAAGGAATAGCTTATCTGGATTCGCGGGGGCTTAGAAATTATGACCACAAAAACCTCCATTCACTGAAACAGGTGTGTGCTGTTGGTTCAAAAGAACCTTCCCTTAGAAAAGAACTTTTAAGACGGCAAAAAAAACAAAATCTAGAGACTAGATGCATACTTTTATATACCTCAGGAACCACAGGTAGATCCAAGGGGGTCGTGCTGTCCAATAAAAATGTATTGGAAAGTGGAAAGGCAGGAATCGAATTTGACAATATTGATAAAGATTTTTCATTGATTTGTTATCTCCCCATGGCTTGGGTGGGGGATTTCGCATTTACCATGGGGCTTGGGCTCCAATCAGGAATGTGTCTGTGCTGTCCAGAAAGTGCGGACACTCTTCATGAAGACCTTAGGGAAATAGGCCCAAGCTATTTTTTTGGCCCACCCAGATTTTTTGAGGCTCTTTTGACATCAGTCAATCTAAAGATTGATGATGCGGGTTCGATCAAAAGGTTTCTATTCAGATACTTCATGGCAGTTGCTAAAGAAAATGGCGAGAAAATACTGGAGAAAAGAAGTGTTGGTTTAATGAATCGACTTAAGTATTTTCTCGGAGATTTATTCATTTATGGTCCTTTGAAAAATCGTATGGGTTTGTCCAAGACCAAAGTAGGCTATACTGCTGGAGAAGCCATTGGACCAGAAATTTTCCAATTTTATCGATCTTTGGGAATAAATTTGAAGCAACTTTACGGTCAGACGGAGGCTTGCGTTTTTGTAACTTGCCAACCTGATGGTGAGGTCTTTCCTGAAACTGTAGGTGTACCAGTTCCAGGCGTCGAGTTGAAGATTTCGGACTCTGGAGAGGTGTTCTATCGCTCACCTGGTTCTTTTTTTGGAATATTTTAAAGATAAAGAAAATACAAAGAAGACCAAAGACAAAATTGGTTGGGTGGCAACTGGGGATGCAGGTTTTATAGACGAAGAGACAGGTCATTTGCGCATAATAGACCGAGCAAAAGATGTAGGGAAAATGAAACAAGGGACTCTTTTTGCTCCAAAGTATGTGGAGAATAAATTGAAATTTTACCCAAACATTTTGGAAGCAGTGTTATTTGGGTCGGGGAAGGAATATTGTGTTGCTATTATCAACATAGATTTAACAGCTGTAGGGAATTGGGCAGAGAAAAACAATATTTCATATGCTTCGTATCAAGAATTGGCAGCCAATTCGGAAGTTTACAATATGATTGCCACCCATATTCGAGAAGTAAACGAGTCTCTTTCAAAAGATAAAAGCCTTTCTGGTTGTCAAATAAAGAGGTTCTTGGTCTTACATAAGGAGCTCGATCCAGATGACGGCGAAATTACTAGAACGAGAAAAGTAAGACGGAATTTGGTGAGTGAAAAATACTCAGATTTAATTTCTGCTTTATATAAAGGATCAAGAGAGATTTTTACGGAAACAGAGGTAACTTATGAAGATGGTCGCAAGGGAAAAATATCGGCCACAATTAAGATACAAGACATCCAAGATAGCATATATCAGGATAAAGTCGCATGAGAGATGCAAATAAAACTATCAAAGGTACGATGAGAAACGTTCCTATAATGGAAATCAAAAACATTGTTCTAAGATTTGGTGGTGTAGTTGCGATTCAAGACATTTCATTTGATATTTTTGAAGGTGAAATTAGGGCCATAATCGGACCAAATGGTGCAGGTAAATCATCTATGCTTAACGTCATCAACGGATTTTACCATCCTCAAGATGGAGAGGTATGGTTTAGGGGAAAAAAAAGAGCAGCGATGAAACCCTACCAGATAGCTCATCAAGGTATTGCCAGAACGTTCCAAAATATTGCCTTATTTAAAGGAATGACGGCTTTGGATAACATTATGACAGGCAGGTTCACCCATATGAGAAAAGGTATTTGGTCTCAAATTATTTGGCGAGGTGCTGCCTCTCAGGAAGAATATGAAAATAGAGAAATAGTTGAGAAAGTTATTGATTTTTTGGAGATACAGCATATTAGGAAAACTCCCGTTGGTGCACTGCCTTATGGTCTTCAAAAAAGGGTTGAGCTAGGAAGGGCTCTTGCAGCGGAACCCCAGTTACTGTTATTGGATGAGCCAATGGCTGGGATGAATGTTGAAGAAAAAGAAGATATGAGTCGCTATATCCTTGATGTTAATAGTGAATTTGGAACAACTGTTGCTCTAATTGAGCACGACATGGGGGTTGTAATGGATATATCTGATCGAGTTGTAGTGATGGATTATGGAAAAAAGATTGGAGATGGGTCTCCTGATGAAGTGAGAAATAATCAAGCTGTTATAGATGCTTACTTAGGGATTTCAGAGAAGTAGGAGTTCGCGATGAGTGCAGATTTTCTATATACGATTGAAGTCATACTCAATGGGCTCATGGCTGGCGTGTTGTATGCTTTGGTTGCACTAGGATTTGTTCTGATCTTTAAAGCGTCTGGTATCTTTAACTATGCTCAGGGCGTAATGGCTCTGTTTGCTGCCCTGACTCTTGTTGGATTGCAGGAAGGTCGGGTACCTTTTGCCCACCTAATAAATGCCGTTTTTGGGACGCATGTACATAATTTTGAATGGACCCTGCCAGCGCTAGCTGCAATTATCCTTACGGTGTTTGTTATGATCTTATTTGCTATTTGTGTGGAGAAATTGATCTTAAAACATTTAGTTAACCAAGAACCTATCATCTTGTTTATGGCCACGATAGGCCTGGCATACTTCATGGAGGGTTTTGGGGATTTAATGTGGGGTTCTGATGTAAAAAAACTCAACGTAGGGCTCCCACAGGGGGGATCCTTTTGGTTTGAAGATTTAACCATAGGTTGGGCTGCAGAGGGAGAAAAATTCTATGGTATGTATGTTGATGTCCTTGATGTTTGGGCGGCTATAATTGCCGTAGTGCTAGTATTGGTTCTGACCATTTTTTCACAATACACAAAATCTGGTAGAGCACTAAGGGCAGTAGCAGATGATCACCAGGCAGCACTTTCAGTAGGCATCAGTTTGAGAATGATATGGGTGCTCGTGTGGTCTATTTCAGGGTTTGTTGCACTCGTAGCTGGAATGATGTGGGGGGCAAAATCTGGTGTGCAATTTTCATTATCCTTAATTGCTTTAAAGGCATTACCTGTTTTGATGTTGGGAGGATTTACCTCGATACCTGGGGCTATCGTAGGGGGATTGATTATTGGGGCAGGAGAAAAGTTATTTGAATTTTTCGTGGGTGGATTTATTGGTGGAGCTACAGAAAATTGGTTTGCTTATGTTTTGGCTTTATTATTTCTAGTTTTTAGGCCTCAAGGTTTGTTCGGCGAAAAGATAATTGAGAGAGTGTAGACATGCTATATCGTGAGGTGGGAGAATTTAAAACGTCATATTCGGAAGATAGCCAGACTTTTCCAATAAGATTTGATAAATACCGATATTTCTTCGTTTTGATAGTAGGCCTTCTTTTCGTGCCATTCGTAATCAATGATTACTGGGCAGGAGCTGTTTTGTTACCTTTTCTTATCTACTCTATAGCGGCTATTGGGCTAAATATTCTTACGGGTTATTGTGGCCAGGTCAGTTTGGGTACTGGTGGTTTTATGGCAGTTGGTGCTTACGCATCATACAAGTTGATGACGGCATTTCCTGATCTTAATATACTCTTTATCATAATCATTTCTGGGTTTGTCACGGCAATAGTGGGAACTCTTTTTGGACTTCCTAGTTTACGTATAAAAGGGTTTTATCTGGCAGTTGCTACACTTGCAGCTCAATTTTTCCTAATTTGGTTATTTAATAAAGTAGGGTGGTTTTATAATTATTCTGCATCGGGAATGATTACCTCGCCAAGTCGTAGTCTTGGCACTTTCTTAATTACAGGCCCAGACGCAACCCCAGCAGCGCAGTATCTCTTTTGCTTTCTTTTTGTTTTTTTGTTGGCATGGGTTGCTCGAAATTTAACCAGGGGAAAAATTGGTAGAAGTTGGATGGCTATTAGAGATATGGATATTGCAGCAGAAATTATTGGGGTAAATCCTTTAGTAGCTAAGCTTTCTGCATTTGCAATTAGTTCCTTTTATGTCGGAGTAGCAGGGGCCTTATTTTTTTCTGTTTATTTGGGAGCGGTAGAAGTCACTGAGGCGTTCAGTATACAGAAATCATTCATCGTGCTGTTTATGGTGATTATTGGAGGTTTGGGATCAATTTTTGGGTCATTCGCGGGAGCGGCATTCATGGTATTACTTCCCGTGGCGCTCAAGAATTTGTTAGTTTTGCAATTTGGGTGGCCAGTCGATATAGCTGCACACTTGGAGTTTATAATTATCGGTGGGTTGATTGTATTCTTCTTGATCGTGGAGCCACACGGATTAGCTCAATTATGGAATTTGCTAAAACAAAAGCTTAGGTTATGGCCATTCCCCTACTAAAAATGTTCGACAAAAAAGTCAATTTAAAGCTTAGGATATTGACTCTAGGTCAATGTCGAGTAGTAATTGATCAGTCCAATTGGATAAAATACAAAATGAGAGGGAAAAATGACTTATAGAAAGATGATTTTGTCGGCAATAGCAGGAATGTTCTTAGTATCTCCTGTCTTTGCAGAATTAGTATTTCCATCGCTTAGTTATCGTACAGGACCTTATGGTCCAAACGGTATACCGTTTGCTGATGGGTACGAAGATTATTTCACATTAGTGAATCAGCGTGACGGTGGTATCGGTGGAGAAAAGGTTCGCGTTGTCAAATGTGAAACAGCTTATAATACTGAAAAAGGTGTTGAGTGTTATGAATCAACTAAAGGTGAGGGAGCTTTACTTTATCAACCGTTATCAACAGGCATTACGTATCAGCTAATACCTAAAGCGTCCGCGGATAACATACCTGTATTGTCTTCTGGATACGGAAGAACATCAGCAAAGAATGGTAAGATTTTTAAGTGGATATTTAATTTTCCTGGTACTTATTGGGATGCTGCAAGCATTGCAACAAAGCATGCTATGGAAATGAGCGGTGGATCTTTGGATGGAAAGAAAATTGCTCTTGTTTATCATAACTCTGGCTATGGTAAGGAGCCTATTCGAACCCTTGAGGAGCTTAGCAAGAAACACAAGTTTGAGTTAATGTTGTTGCCTGTGGATCATCCTGGCCAAGAGCAAAAGTCACAATGGTTGCAAATTAGACGAGAGCGACCCGATTATATCTTTATGTGGGGCTGGGGTGTTATGAATTCAGTTGCTATACAAGAAGCAGCTAACATTAGATTCCCCATGGAGAACTTTATTGGGGTATGGTGGTCAGGATCTGAAAATGATGTGATCCCTGCTGGAGACGCAGCCCATGGATACAAGTCTTTAGCTATGCACGCCCCTGGAGACGATTTTCCAGTTTATGATGATATGCGGAAATTTGTCATTGACAAGGGACTAGGAGCTGGGGACGGCTCAAATGTAGGTACAGTACTCTATAGTAGGGGAATGTATGCTGCCATTCTTGCTGTTGAAGGAGCTAAGTCTGCTCAAGCAATTCATGGTGTAAGTAAGATCACTCCAACCATGATGCGAGATGGCCTTGAGGCCTTAGAAATTACCGAGGAGAAACTTGCCAGTGTAGGTTTGGCGGGGTTTGCTCCAACTTTCAAGGCTAGCTGTGAGAACCACGGAGGAGTAGGCGCTGCTGCGATTCAACAGTGGGATGCCAAAAAAGGAACCTGGTCTTTCATTACTGATTATATGACCTCTGATAAAAGCGTGATCCAGCCATTAATTGATGCCGATAGTGCACAATTTGCTGCTGAAAACAATATCAAAGAGCGTTGTAACTAATTGATAAAATGGTAAAGGGTCTGCCGATTTGGGTGGACCCTTTCTTGGTACATGAATTATGGATAGACAAGCCTCTAAACTATTAGAAGTAAACAATATCGAAGTAGTTTATAATCATGTGATATTGGTACTAAAAGGTGTCAGCTTGTCTTTATCTAAGGGCTCCATAGTTGCCCTGCTAGGCGGTAATGGTGCTGGAAAAACTACCACCCTAAAAGCGATTTCTAATTTACTTCATTCAGAAAGAGGTGAGGTGACAAAAGGATCAATTTTGTATCGCGATGAAAAAATTGTAAATTTGAGTCCTTCGGAATTAGTCAAATCTGGCGTCATTCAGGTCATGGAAGGTCGGCATTGTTTTGAACACCTGACGGTGGAAGAAAATCTACTGACTGGGGCATACACTAGATCGGATGGTAAGAAAAATGTTCAGAGTGATTTAGAGATGGTTTACAATTATTTTCCACGTTTAAAAGATCGAAGAAAGAGCCAAGCAGGTTATACCTCGGGTGGTGAGCAACAAATGTGCGCTATTGGTCGCGCGCTCATGTCTAAGCCTGAAACAGTTTTATTGGACGAGCCAAGCATGGGTTTAGCCCCTCAATTGGTTGAGGAGATATTTGAAATTGTGAGAGAATTAAATGAAAAAGAGGGTGTCTCTTTTTTGCTTGCTGAGCAAAATACCAACGTGGCACTTCGATTTGCTCATTTTGGGTATATTTTAGAGAGTGGTAGGGTTGTAATGGATGGCCCTGCAAAAGAATTAAGGGAAAATCCAGATGTTAAGGAATTTTATCTTGGGTTGTCTGGGGATCAACGCAAATCCTATAGGGATGGTAGATCTTATCGCCGGAGAAAACGTTGGCTGAACTGAGTGGAAAATTTTTTTCATTGGAGGAGACTCGTTCTGACACTGAGAGAATTGACTTTATTAGTGGATTTCTTCCTAAACTTATTAGGACGGCAAAGAATAATACTCTAGGTTACAGAGAGATATTGGCTGAGATAGAGCCATCAGAAATAATTAGTTTAGAAGATCTTAAGAAAATTCCGATCTTAAGAAAATCCGATTTGCTTAATAAGCAGAAAAGTAACCCGCCTTTTGGAGGTTTTGAACGGTTGAATGAAGAGGCCTCAACCCATTTTTTTCAATCACCTGGACCTATTTATGAACCTGGTTCTAGGGGAAAAGACTGGGGACGTTTTGCACCATTTTTGTATGCGGCAGGTGTCAGGAAAGGTTTTAGGCTCCAAAACTGTTTTTCTTATCATCTTACTCCCGCTGGAATGATGTTTGAAGAGGGAGCACTTCGCATTGGAGCAAAAGTCTTGCCTGCTGGCACGGGTCAAACCGAATTACAAGCTAAGGCAGCGTCCTTCCTAAGAACCCAGGTTTATGCTGGCACACCGGATTTTTTGCAAAAAATTTTGGAAAAAGGTGATGAGCTTTCTCTTGATCTTTCGAGCATAAAACTTGCTTGTGTGGGTGGGGGACCTCTTTTCCCAAATTTAAGAGAAGCTTATTATCAAAGAGGAATAAAATGTCTTCAATCTTATGCGACAGCAGATTTAGGAAACATTGCGCTGGAAACCATACGGGATGAACCCTTAGTAGTTGATGAAGGTGTATTAGTGGAAATTGTTTATCCTGGAACTGGAGATCCAGTAAACGCCGGGGAGATTGGCGAAGTGCTAGTAACAAATCTTAATTTAGATTATCCTCTAGTTCGGTTTGCAACTGGTGACATGTCTGCAATAGCTTCTGGCAAAAGTGCATGTGGTCGGACCAATACTAGAATAGTAGGTTGGCGGGGTCGAGCTGATCAAGCTGCCAAGGTCAAAGGTATGTTCGTAAGACCAGAGCAAATCAAAGAGCTCATCTCCCGTCACCAGGAAATATTAAGAGCAAGAGTAGAAATAAGATTGGTTAATAATCAGGATGAGCTGACCTTAAAACTTGAGATAAATTCAGATAATCAGACTGATTATTCATCAACAGTAAGAGATATAACTAACCTCAGAGCTAATATAGTTAAGGTACATCCAAATACTTTACCATTAGATGGCATAATTATTGATGATAAAAGATAGATTTAAAAAATCTCTAACCAATTTTCTTAATTTTTTGGGGTAAGGTAGCAAATGTGCCCTGTTTTTTTGTAAGTGAAGCTTTAAACCCTTCTTCTATGTCTTTCATGTTTAGCATAGATGAGTTCCACATTTTAACCCATTCTAATCCATCAGGTGTGGGGTGATCTCTAGAGAAGTTTATAGCTTTTTTACACCCATGGACAGTCAAGGGAGCATTCCTAGCTATCTCTTCGGCCAAACTAAAAGCGGCCTTCATCATACTCGCGTGATCATGATATGTATTATTTAGGAACCCAGAATCTAAAGCCTCTGTCCCGCTAAATTGTCTTCCAGTAAAGGCAAGTTCTCTTACTAAGCCGTCTGGTATCAATTTTACTAGTCTTGGGAATGTTCCTACATCCGCAACTAATCCCAATTTAGTTTCTAGTATACTAAAGTAGCAGTCCTTAGTTCCTAAGCGAATATCACTAGTACAAACCAAATCCAAGCCACCTCCTATACAAGCTCCCTGAATTGCAGTGATAACTGGTATACGACATCTTTGCATTACTCCTAGAGCATCTTGAAGAATTTGGATGTAATCCATTAAGAGAATGCCCTTGTGGTCGTCGTCTTTCACGATATTGAAAAGGTCTGACTGAAATAATGACATATCCAGACCAGAGCAAAAATGGGGGCCTGTGGAAGATATAACAATGGCTCGAGCTTTCCCTTTTTCATCTATCGTAGAAATAATCTCTGGAAATTCGTTCCAAAAATCTAAATTCATTGAATTTCTTTTTTCAGGCCTGTTGAGTATAACATGGCTAATGTTTTTCTCAGTAAGCACCTTGAAACAGTTATAGTCTTTCATAAATTGGTCCCACCCTAGTAATCCTTGACATACTTATGTATGACAGGACATATTTTGCAGTAAAGAAAAATTTATCGATTAGATGTCATTACTGAAAAATTATCATTTTATTGTTTAGGAGTATGATAATGGAAGATGTTGTTATTGCTGGTTATGGCAGGACGCCTTTAGGCAGTTTCCAAGGAGATTTAGCCCAACTTTCTGCACCTGAATTAGGAGGCAAAGCTATAGAAAAAGCTATATCCGAATCTACTGTCAATACTCAGGATATAGAAGAAGTAATTATGGGGTGTGTGCTCCAAGCAGGGTTGGGGCAAGCTCCAGCCCGACAGGCTGGATTTTATTCTGGATTATCTGAGAGTATTCCCGCTGTGACGGTCAACAAGATGTGTGGTTCTGGTTTAAAGACCATCATTACGGCAGCTGAACAGATCAAGGCCGGTTCAAACAGCCTACTGGTTGCTGGAGGAATGGAGAGCATGACTAATGCACCTTATTTATCAAGTACAAATCGAGGTGGTGCTAGGGTTGGCCATAGTAAAATCTATGATCACATGTTCCTGGATGGATTAGAAGATGCATATGAAAGTGGGCGGTTAATGGGGTCTTTTGCAGAAGATTGCGCGAAATCCTTTCAGTTTACTAGAATGCAACAAGATGAATATGCAATTAGTTCTCTTGAGAGGGCACTTAAGGCACAAAAAAATAATCGCTTTGCTAGTGAAATTGTTCCAGTTTTTTATGAAAATAAGAAACTAGGAAAAATAGAAATTTGTGAAGATCAGCAACCTAAAAAAGGATCTGTGGAAAAGATACCCAATTTAAAACCTGCGTTCACGGCAGATGGAACAGTGACTGCTGCTAACTCATCATCCATATCCGATGGGGCAGCTGCTATGGTATTGTGCTCCACAGAGTATTCAAACAAGTTTGATATTCCGGTAAAGGCTAGAATAAAAGGTTATGCAGGACATGCCCAAGAGCCCAGTTGGTTTACCACTGCTCCAATCCCAGCAGCCAAGAAATTAATTGAAAAACTAAATTGGTCATTAGAGGAGATAGATCTATGGGAGGTGAACGAAGCTTTTGCCGTAGTACCCATGGCTTTTATACAGGAATTAAGAATACCAAGAGAGAAGATAAATGTTAATGGTGGAGCTTGTGCCTTGGGACATCCGATCGGAGCTTCAGGTACTAGAATATTGATAGCCCTGATCAATGCATTAACCCAGAGGCAATTAAAGAGAGGAGTTGCGGCTATTTGTATCGGTGGGGGAGAAGGCTTGGCATTGGCAGTTGAAATACCAAGCTAACTAGTTCAAGCTTGTTGTTACAAGACTAATTTAATAAAGGTTAAAGAAGTATGTTTACTGGATCTCTAGATTTTGGCTTGGGTGACGAGTTAGATGCTTTGCGGAACATGGTTCATCAATTTGCAACTCAGGAAATATTGCCAAGGGCATCACTTATAGATTCTCAAAATGAATTTCCAGTGGATCTCTGGCAAAAAATGGGAAGTGCTGGGCTTCTAGGGGTTACCGCCCCCGAACTGCACGGGGGATCCGGGCTAGGTTATTTGGCTCATTGTATCATTGTGGAGGAAATTAGTCGTGCATCAGCATCTGTAGGCTTATCCTATGGTGCTCACTCAAACTTATGTATTAATCAGATTAATCGTTGGGGTAATGACTGGCAAAAAGAAAAATACTTGCCTGATCTCATTTCTGGAAAAAAAGTTGGTTCTTTAGCTATGTCAGAGGCTGGATCTGGCTCTGATGTTGTATCGATGAAACTTAAAGCAGAAAGAAGAAATGATCGCTTTATTATCAACGGTACAAAGATGTGGATAACTAACGGACCAGATGCAAGCACCTTGATTGTTTATGCCAAAAGTGATCAGGAAGAAGGATCCAGAGGTATTACAGCCTTTATTGTTGAGAAAGAAATGATAGGATTTCGGTCTTCAGTGAAGCTTGACAAACTTGGTATGAGGGGTTCCAACACATGTGAACTGATTTTCGATAATTGTGAAATACCTTTTGACAATGTTTTGGGAGAGGTAGGCAAAGGTGTTGAGGTGCTTATGTCTGGTCTGGATTATGAACGGGTCGTTTTAGCAGCTGGACCGTTAGGTATCATGGCTGCTGCTATGGATGTCGTGGTACCATATGTTCATGAGAGGAAACAATTTGGTCAGGCTATAGGAAGTTTTCAGCTCATGCAGGCTAAGCTGGCGGACATGTACACAACATTTAATGCATGTAGATCTTATGTTTATGCAGTGGCAAGTGCTTGTGATCGAGGAAAGATTACTCGAAAGGATTCTGCTGGTTGCATTCTTTATTCGGCTGAAAAGGCGACACAAATTGCACTAGAGGCAATACAGTGCCTAGGAGGTAATGGATATATAAATAATTACCCAACTGGGCGTCTTTTAAGAGATGCCAAGTTATATGAAATTGGTGCAGGGACATCTGAAATAAGGCGAATGTTGATTGGGCGGGAAATTTTTGAAGAGACAAAATAAAGTGTTTCTGGTCGTAAATGTCGCCCAATATTATCTTTTTGTGAGGTAATTACAAATGAACAAAGATAGTTCGACTTATCAAGAATTATACCGTGATTTCAAATGGGAAATTCCGACACATTATAATATTGGGTACGATGCATCTGAGAAATGGGCAATCAAAACTCCCCATAATCCTGCCATTATAGAAGTTTTTCCAGATGGAAATTTGAAGGAGACCAGTTATTTTGAGTTTGACTGTCTAGTCAATAGAGGAGCTAATTACCTGAGTAAGATGGGGGCAAAGAAGGGTGACAGAATAGGTATACTACTTCCTCAATCTTTAGAATGTGCAATCTCGCATATAGTAGCATTTAAACTTGGAGCTATTTCAGTCCCTTTATTTTTATTATTTGGACCTGATGCATTAAGCTATAGAATATTAAATGCAGGTATTCAGATCCTTATCACGGACAATGCTGGTGCCAGTAAGCTTAGGAAAATGACAGATTCTGCACAAAGGAATTTGCAGATTTATACAGTTGATGGAGCAGATCCAAAGCTGCGAACCAATGATTTATGCTTTTTTGATTTGAAAGAGCCAATTTATTTCAAATGCGTTAATACCCGAGCAGATGACCCTGCAACAATTACATACACGTCGGGGACAACTGGCCCGCCCAAGGGAGCCCTACATGCTCACAGGGTACTGCTTGGTCATTTACCTGGTTTCGAAATGTTTTTGAATTTATTCTCCAAATACAAGAAACAAAAAGATAACTTGTTATGGACTCCTGCTGATTGGGCTTGGATGGGAGGTCTTTATAATATTTTGTTCCCAGGCCTACATCATGGTATACCAGTTTTAGCTCACAGATTTGAGAAGTTTTCTGGTGAAAAGACATTTGAGTTAATGTCTAACCACAAGATTACTGGATCCTTTTTACCTCCAACAGCATTAAAATTATTGAGAGCTTTTGCTCCTGGAAGTTCTCCAACTGATTTATATTTAAAGTCTGTGGGTAGTGGTGGGGAGCCTTTGGGAACTGAGTTGGTAGAATGGGGACAAAAGGTTTTAGGTGTAACCATTAACGAGTTTTATGGCCAAACGGAATGCAATTTAGTATTGTCCTCCTGTAAAGCAATCATGGAACCAAGGCCTGGAATAGCAGGTCCACCAGTTCCAGGTCACTTCGTGAAAGTTATAAATGCTGATGGAAGAGAATGTCCCTTGGGGAAAGAAGGATTAATAGCCATAAAGGTAGGCCCCCCTCAAATGTTCCTTAGATATTGGGAGAATGCTGAGGCTACTAAGGAAAAGTTTGTGGGAGATTGGATGCTTACTGGTGATAGAGGAGTCATGGAAAGGGATCTTTGGATCCGATTCATTGCTCGAGATGATGATGTCATAACATCATCGGGATATAGAATTGGTCCAGTTCCTATCGAAGATTGCTTAATGGGTCATCCATCTGTAAGTATGGCTGCTGTGGTAGGAAAACCTGATAAAGCCAGGACAGAAATTGTAAAGGCATTCATAGTGTTAAAACCTGGGTGGAATCCAAGTACAGACCTCAAAGTTGAACTGCAAGTACATGTAAAAAAAAGGTTGTCTGCTCATGAATATCCTAGAGAGATTGAAATTTTGGAAAGTCTGCCAGTGACAAATACAGGTAAAATCTTGAGAAGAAAATTAAGGGATATGAACTAAATTTAGTCTAGTATTTGATGATGATAAACGTTTGGGATAGTTAATTGGACAATTATGAAACAATTCAAGTTGCTATTGATAGTGACGGCCTCGTAAGTCTTACACTAAATAGACCAAAGTTTAAAAATGCTTTTAATCAGCAGATGATATTGGAATTGCAAGCAGTTTTAAGTAATTTTAGGAAGTTTCCTGAGTTTAGGTGCCTTCTTATTAAAGCGGAAGGCGATGTTTTTTGTGCAGGGGGTGATTTAAACTGGATGAAGGAATCGCGTAAAAAGAATAGAAAAGCAAGGATCGCAGAAGCAAAATCCTTGGCTCAAATGCTCTTAGATTTATATAATTTAAGGGTGCCCACTTTTGCTGAAGTAACTGGTTCTGTGTACGGTGGAGGGGTCGGACTTATAGCTGCGTGCGACTTTGTTTTTTCATTAGATAGTGTGAAATTTTGTTTGTCAGAAACCAGATTAGGCTTAATTCCCGCTACTATAGCTCCATTTTTAATTAATAAAGTAGGGAAAGGTTCTTCTAAAGGGTTATTCCTTAGTACCAGACCAGTTGGAGCAAAAATGGCAAAACAACTTGGCTTAACCACAAAAATTTTTCCAGATAGTAAGACTTTGAGTGAAGATCTTCAGATAGAGTTGGGCTTCGTTTTAGCAAGTGCTCCAGGAGCTTTAGAGCAAGCGAAAATTTTGCATCATCAATTAGGTTATAAGCCTCCTAATGAAACAATGCAGTTTACGGCAGAGGTTCTTGCAGATAGGTGGGAAACCAAGGAGGCTCAATTGGGAATAGATGCCTTTCTAGATAAAGAAAAACCTCCGTGGGGTACATAAGAAATTTATGAATCTCTTTACTTAAAATAAGAATTCACTTAGTTTCTTACTAAGCAATCTTGGGGCGTCTTCGGGGATGAAATGACCGCAAGGAAGAGCCTCGCCTTCGACATGTTTAGTTGTGTATTTACCCCAACAATCTAGTGGCCGAAAGCATTTATTGATAACACCTTTTTCGCCCCAAAGTACCTGGATGGGTATGTCCAATTTTTCGTCAATATCTTCTTTGTCATGCTCCAAGTCTATGGAAGCACTGGCTCTATAATCCTCACATGTTGCATGAATAGTTTCCTTTCTAGAAAATTTTTCAAGATATGCCTCAAACTTGTCTCTATAATCAAATTCTCCAGACCATCTTATGAAACACGTTTCTAACCATAATCGTGGGTTCCTGCCAATAAAATCTTCAGGAAGGGGGCTGTCTTGGATTAGAAAAAACCAATGAAAATACCCAGTAGCAAATTCCTTATTTGTAGCTTCGTACATATCCAAAGTGGGGCAGATATCAAGAACTGAAAGTGCCTTGACTCTATCGCGATGATCTCTCGATAGCCTATGCCCTACTCGGCCGCCTCTATCATGACCCACTATCGAGAATTTTTTGATACCTAAGTGATCCATAATTTGGACCATGTCTAACGCCATTGCTCTTTTTGAGTAGTTAGAATGGTCATCGAGACCCCTTGGAGTTGCTGAATTCCCGTACCCTCTCAAATCTGGAATAATTGCCTTATAACTTTGAGACAAAATGAGGGCTGTTTCTTTCCACATTAGGCTAAATTGTGGATATCCATGTAATAATAGAACTGGAGGGCCACTTCCTATTGTATAGAAATGAATCTGACCAATTGCTGTAGTAATATAATCTTCTTTAAAGCCACACATCATATTATTCATGAGTCTACTATAGTTCTTAATTTTGATTAACAAAAGGAAAGCTTTTAAAGCCTTTTGAATTAATGATATATTACAACATTAACAATTAAAGGTGATGAGATTTCTAAAAACAATTATGATAAAGGCCGTTTGGATCTGCCATTTGTGGGCATTCCAACTTTTGGCAAGAGACAATATATAAGTGATTGGGATAATCTTTCTGCTGACATTGCAATCATTGGAGCTCCTTTTGATTCTGGAACGCAGTTTAGACCAGGGGCTAGATTTGGACCTCGTTCTGTAAGAGAAGCTTCTACTTTATTTTCTTTTGGCCATGCAGGAGCATACGACCATGAAGATGACAAAGTTTATTTGGGTAGTGATGTTAAGATTGTAGATATGGGGGATGCGGACATTGTACATACTGATACAGTCAAGAGCCATGCAAATATAGAGTTTGCGGCAAAATGTGCTTTAAAGGCAGGAGTGTTGCCAGTTATTATAGGTGGTGACCATTCTATTAATATTCCTTGTATAAATGCGTATGAAGGTGAAAAACCGTTCCATATTCTGCAAATAGATGCCCACTTAGATTTTGTTGATGAAAGACATGGTGTCAGGTTTGGTCATGGAAATCCGATGAGGCGAGCAGCTGAAAAGAACTATGTATCTGGCCTTACTCAACTGGGCATCAGGAATGTTTCTTCAACAGCTAAAGAAGGATATGAGCAAGCTAGACTTATGGGGAGTGACATAATCTCAGTACGTCAAGCTCGCCAGATGGGCATGGTAAATGTCGTTAATAGAATTCCAAAGGATGAAAGACTTTACATAAGTATAGATATAGATGCTTTCTGCCCTTCTATAGCGCCAGGAACAGGAACTCCTAGCCATGGGGGATTTTTATATTATGAAGTTCTTGAAATTCTAAAAAATATCTCTGCTAGAAACCAGATTGTTGGTGTTGATCTAGTTGAAGTAGCACCGGACTATGATCCTTCGGGGAGCACAGCTACGTTGGCTGCCCAAGTCTTACTAAATCTTTTGGGCTTTATTTTCTCAAAATAAGCAGAAGCTATAATGAGATACTTAGGATATTTTCTCGTAGATCATGAAAGTATTAGGTTAGTTGAATTCTATCACTCTTGCTGGCCTCGAAAATGCCATCAATCACTAATTGATTCTTGTATGAATCTTCTAACGAAAATAGGTGGTCACTATTCCTTTCCTGGATAGCGTAACTAAATGCTTCAATTTGTAAGGTGTACTGGTTTATCTCACCGAAACGGAATTCCAAGATTTCATTATTATTAAGAGAATGTACAGATATGCTCGGATTTCCATAAGTTCTTGCATTGAAGGGAGCATGGACTTCAATTCTACCATCGTCTCCGTGGAAGACCATTCTTTGTCTCAACGACATTTGCGTGCTTACATAGAAACTTAAATCAAAATTATTAAAACCAAGTTCTACGGAAGCATAAGTATCTACGCCAAAAGTTTTATCAATTTCTACTTTTGCTCTAATAGTTTGGGGTTCTTCCCCTGTTGCAATACGAGTGGTTACTACAGGATAAACTCCAATATCGGGTAATACCCCTCCACCAAGTTCTGGTCTATTACGCATATTTCCTGGATCTTTGTTGTAGTAGGTGAAGGATCCTTGAACGTGTTTAAGATTTCCAATTTGACCTTCTGCTATCAATTCCTTAACTTTTTTCCATTGAGGATGATAGTAAACCATGAAAGCCTCGGACAGGATACAGCCGGATTTGGCTTCAGCCTTGATAAGAGATTCAATATCACTAGATCTTAAAGCAATCGGTTTCTCGCACAGAACGTTTTTCCCAGCTTCCAAGCATTTTAATGACCATTCTACATGTTGTGCGGTGGGGAGCGGTATATATATGGCGTCAACCTGGGGACAGGCCAGAAGCTCCTCATAGGACCCATAAGGGATAGATGCATTAAATTCTTGGCAAAGAGTTTCCGCTTTCTTTAAATTTCTACTAGCTATCGAATGCAAGATAGAATTTTTGGATTCTAATATGGCAGGGATTACTTGATTTTTTGCTATATTTGCGGTTGATATTACTCCCCAGCGTATCACACTTAACCCTCCAGCAATGTTAAAGCACTACCCTAAGGAAAAAAACTTTTCTTGGAAAGTTTTAATAGTACTTATTCATCAATATCTACTAGGCTAAGGCAAGCTTTTTCTATTAGATTTGATACGTATTCAAAGTTTCCAGAATAGTATGGATCGGGAACTTCTTTCTCTTTATCTGATGAAAATTCTAACAGCAGTTTTATAAATACGTTCGAGTTTCTTGGACGAATGGCCTGAAGATCCAAGAGATTATCCTTATCCATGGCTAGAATTAAATCAAAGTATGTGAAATCTTTAGGAGTAATTCTTCTGGCTCTTTGTGAGCCAATGTTCCAACCTTTAGCTAGGGCAGTTCTCTGAGCTCTTTTGTCAGGTGATTTACCCGAGTGCCAAGCTTCAGTCCCTGCACTATCGACATATATTTTCAGGGAATGTTTTTTGGCTAGAAATTCTAAGGCACCTTGGGCAAGTGGTGACCTACAAATATTCCCAAGACAAACCATTAATATTTTCTTCTCCTTAATTTTACTTTCCCTTCCAAATTGGATCTCTTTTCTCCACAAATGCATTCTGTCCTTCTAAAAGGTCTTCTGATCCATAAAGTTTATCAATTGAACTTAACTGACGTTTAGTAATTTTGTTTAGTATATCTTGGAATTTGGAATCCTCGGATTCTCTTACAACCTCCTTAATAGCAGCCATAACTAAAGGTGGACCATTAGCAATATCCTTGGCGACATTCAGAGTTTTGTCTAGTAAATTCTCTTTGTTAAAGACATGATTGACTAAACCCCATTTCTCTGCTTCCTGGGCAGTTATCCAGCGTCCTGTGAGCAACATCTCCATTGCAATGTGATATGGAATCCGTTTAGGTAGTTTGATAGAAGCGGCGTCTGCTACAGTTCCTGATTTAATCTCTGGTAATGCGAAAGTTGCTTCCTCTGTTGCCATGATCATGTCACAAGATAAAGCGAGTTCAAGGCCTCCACCGCAGCAGATTCCATTGACAGCAGCAATCACGGGCTTATTCATGTGCGGTAATTCCTGGAGACCGCCAAATCCGCCGACACCATAATCCCCATCTACTGCATCCCCATCAGCCGCAGCTTTTAGGTCCCAACCTGGGCAGAAAAACTTGTCACCTGCTCCTGTCAATATACCAACCCTCAATCTCGAACTGTCCCGGAATTTCCGAAAAATTTCTCCCATTAACCTACTTGTCTTCAAATCTATAGCGTTTGCTTTAGGTCGATCCAAAGTAACTATGAGAATCTTCCCCATAATCGTTGTTCTAATCGGACCCTCCTTTGCATTAAGAAAAGATTCATCATTTTTTTCCATTTTTCCTCCAAGATTTAGGTGTTAATTTCTATTAAGGCGTCTGCAGCATAGACATTCTTGTTTGTAATAATGAGAGGGTTAATTTCTAATTCAGAAATATTCAGGTGTGGATTTTCTATTAACGAAGATATTTTCATTATTACTTCAATGGTTTTTGTTAAGTTGGCTTTTAGTAAGCCTCTATATCCTTCAAAAAGTGGTGAGAGCGGAAGCGATTTCAACGAATCTGCGACAATATCTTCGGTGGTGGGTAGTATAAGGGTTTTTTTGTTGGCTGAAATTTTTGCGTGTAGTTCACTTAAAATTCCTCCTGGAGAAAGGGTCATGGCAAACAAGCCAGTTTCGTCCTTTGTCACACCGACGAGCAATTCCATAATATTGGGTACAATCATTTCCTCTATCAGAATTTGGTTAGTTGCACCCTTTATGTCGCCAATCCTACACATCAAATCATCTACTGATTGGATATTGAGAAAGACCAGACCAGATTCAGTTTTATGCCCAACACCGACGCCTTTTAGGACTAATGGGTAATCAAATTGTTTGAGCAGGCTGGGATCCTTTTTGATAGTATCCATGTCAGTCACTAATGATTTTGGAATGGGTATATCATTATTTTTTAAAATCTTTTTAGCATCAATCTCAAGCAACTGAATGGGTGTTCCTTTTTCTAAAAACGTTTTTGAAATTAGAGAGGGTTTATCGAAGGTGTTCTTTAATATAGAGGTGCTCTTTAGGCTTACATCGATAGATTTTAAGCCAGTTCTCAATCCGCATAATGGTATTATTCCATGTTCAAGAAATTTATCGGCCAAGTCTTCAGTCATGCTTTCGCTCAAAGAGGAAATGACTGCAATATTGGCTTTAGTAGCTTTTTTTGCTTCAATAATCGCGTCAAGAGCACATCTAAAACTTTCTTGATTGCACCGATCATTTCTTGGAATATCTAAAACAAAGATCACGAGACTCCTAGTTTTTTGACAGATTGTGGTAAATAACTTCACCATTCGTTCGGTGTCACCCCAGATAAATGTGTGATAGTCAAAGGGATTTGAGATTTCCACCATGTCTCCCAGGATCTGACTTATCTGACGAGATTTTTCGGTCGAAAATTTAGGAAATTTCAAGGATGTTAATATAGAAAAATCCGAAACAAGACTAGCCTCTCCACCAGAACAGCTGACGGAAATTACAGAAGAGTTTTTCATTCGTCCAGCTATATGGAGAACTTTTAGACTCTCCAGAAAGACATCTAAATCATTTACTTCGACAATACCCAGTCTTTCAAGGAAGGCATTAGAAATATCTGAATTTCCGGTAATAGATGCGGTATGAGAAAAGCTTTGAGATCTGCTGGAATTAGTTTTCCCTGATTTTAGAGCTATGATAGGCTTATTCATCTTCAGTGCTAATTGGGACATTCGTTCAAATTTTCGTAGGTCTTTAATACCCTCAATGTAAAATCCAATAGCGGTAACCCTGGGATCGTCAATCATTGCAAAACCCAGATCGGCAATATCTAATTTGGCCTGATTTCCTGAAGTAAGAACATAGGCAATAGGGGTGCTGCGGGACTGCATTGTTAGGTTGATAGCTATATTTGATGACTGGGCGATTATGGCAACCCCAGATTTTACTGTTCTCCCACCATGTTGGTCTGGCCACATATAGATATGATCAAGGTAATTCAAGTACCCATAGCAATTTGGGCCTAGGAAAGGCATTTCTCTTGCGGCTTCTAACATTTTTTTTTGGAGTTTTTCTCCTGGGGAACCTGTTTCGGAGAATCCCGATGCAAAACAGGTCGCTCCCCCACAACCAATTTTCTCTAATTCACGAATAATTTCAATTGTCTTATTCTTGTTCACCCCAATAAACGCAGCATCAGGTGGTCCTGGTAGTTCATCGATGCTTTTGTAACATCTATATCCCGCTATTCTGTCTCTATTAGGGTTGATAGGCCAAACTTCTCCGGAGAATTTAGATTTTTGGATTTGGGATGCAACATTTTCAGCCCATGAACCACCAACAAGTGCGATGGTTTTAGGTTGTAACAATCTTGTCAAGTTTGTCTGCATCAATTTTCAAAGGGTCTTAAAAGGGATCTTGAAATTATGTGGCGTTGGATTTCTGATGTGCCCTCCCAAATCCTTTCTAACCTCGCATCTCTCCAGATTCGCTCTAAGGGAAGTTCATTCATTAACCCCATTCCACCATGTATCTGAATAGCTTCATCAGAGACCATTGCTAGCATTTCAGTGGCTTTTAGTTTAGCCATGGCCATATCGGCATCGGTTGCAATACCCTGATCATACTTCCAACCAGCCTCTAAAACCATTAATTCAGAAGCTTTCATTTCCATGGCCATATCTGAAAGTTTGAAGGAGATTCCTTGAAATTTTCCAATAGTTTGTCCAAACTGTTGTCGCGTAGCAGCCCACTCTGTAGCATGGCCAAAGGCTCTCTCAGCGCGCCCCAGGCAGGTCGCTCCAACTTGAAGTCTCGTGGCGCCCAGCCAGTCATTAGCTACATCGAAGCCTTTATGAACTTCCCCTAAAATGGCTTCTTTAGGAACCTTGACATCTGAAAACTCCAAGATGGAATTTGTATATCCTCTATGAGAAACATTCTGATAACCTGGTCTAACCTCAAAACCTGGAGTGCCTTTGTCGACAAAAAAAGCAGTGATAAGTTTTTTTTCTCCCTTTGGCGTATTCTCTGCTCCAGAAGCCATGAATGCGATAGTAAAGTCAGCTATGTCTGCGTGGCTAATGAAATGCTTTGTTCCATTTAGGATCCAATCCCCTGTTTCAGTTTGTTTTGCCGATGATTTCATTCCTCTTAAATCGGATCCAGCATTGGGTTCTGTCATTGCTAAGCAATCCCAGGTTTCTCCTGAAATACAGGGTCTAAGATATTTATCTTTTTGCTCTTTGGTACCTGCACATAAAATATTCGATGGCCTAGCCACACAAGTCCAATGAAGGGCATAATTTGCTTTTCCTAACTCTTTTTCAAATAATAGCCATGTCAAGGTATCCAAACCTCCCCCCCCTTCCTCAAGGGGTATATTTGCTGCGTAGATACCCGCTTTCAGGGCTTTTCCTTGTAACTCCTTAATCAGATCTTTCGGTAGGTGGCCATTTTTTTCTATGAGAGATTCATGGGGATATAGTTCATTTTCCACGAAATGTTTGGTCGTCTTGATTATTAATTTCTGCTCTTCAGTAAGGTCAAAATTCATGGGTGATCTCCAGAAAATAACATTATATTATTCAAAATTCTTCAATAGCTGCTCTTGCCTTTTTGAGTAAAGTCCCAGCTCCATAATCATTCTTTTCTAATGCCTTTTGTATTTCTACTAAGTTATCATCACGGATTCTTTCTAGATCAGTTACAGATTTTCCTTTCGCTTGTTCATCAGATTGACCAGAAATAAGGTCTATTAGTTCATCATTAAATTCAGGTACGTCCATGAGTTTGGTCCAAGGCCATGACAAACATGGACCAAAGTGATGTAAAAACTGTCTCATACCACCTTCACCTGCCGCAGTTCTATAGGTTTGGAAAACCCCCATCTGTGCATATCTGAGACCGAAACCATATCTGACTATATCGTCCAATTCTTCTGTTGTGCATATCCCATCCTTGATTAACCAAAGTGACTCACGCCAAATTGCTTCCAAAAGGCGATCAGCGACAAAAGCTTCTATTTCTTTTTTAATGTGCACGGGTTTCATAAAAATACTAGTAAAGAAGTCACACGCTTTGTTTACAAATAATAAATCCGTTTTTGATCCTCCAACCACTTCAACCATAGGTATTAGGTAAACTGGATTGAAAGGATGGGCTACAATCAATCTTTCAGGGTGGTTCATCTGCTTCTGAAGATCGCTAGGTTTTATTCCAGAGGTTGATGAAGCAATAACAGTTTGTGGTGAACATACCTTTTCAATTTGCTCATAAATTTTCTGCTTCGTTTCTATTCTCTCTGGGACACTTTCGATTACGAAATTCGCATTTGCTAGTGCTGGCGCAGTTTCGGTATAATAATCAAAAGTTCCTAAGTTCATATTTGCATTTGGAAAAAGCTTTTTATGGGCTCTTTTTGAATTATTGAGCATATTTTTTAGCCTGGAATCTGAAAGAGGTGTTGGGTCATAGATCTTAACATTATAACCGTTTAGTATAAGGCGAGCGACCCAACCCGCACCTATAGTGCCGCACCCAACGCAGGAAACGTTAATTTGTTCATCTGTCATTTTGGTACCTGTTTAATTAACTTAAGACGACTTCTAACTTCACTAGGATTGAGAATAGTAGCTCCCAGATTTTCAATTATAATCACAGCTTTCTCAACCAATGCTTTGTTAGTTGCTAAATGACCTTTTGCTAACATCAAATTATCTTCCAAACCAACCCTAACATTTCCACCAGCAAGAACAGCAGCAGCTACATAAGGCATTTGGTTTCGGCCGAGAGAGAAAGCTGACCAGGTCCAGTCTTCTGGAGTGTTATTAACCATTGCTAAAAAAGTATTCAGATCATTTGGAGCACCCCAAGGGATTCCCATGCAAAGTTGTACCAGCGCAGGAGAGTTTAGTATGCCCTCTGCGACTAGTTGCTTCGCATACCATAAATGCCCAGTATCAAATGCCTCTATTTCAGGTTTAACATTTAATTCAGAAATCATCTTTCCCATCGCAATGAGCATTCCAGGGGTATTGGTCATAACATAATCTGCTTCTGCGAAGTTCATTGTGCCACAATCAAGGGTGCATATTTCGGGCAAGCATTCAACAATATGGGAAACACGTTCTTCTGCACTAATCATATCTGTTCCTGCAGCTAGTTTCATAGGATCAGATGTGGGACCAAAAACCATGTCACCACCCATTCCAGCAGTAAGATTTATTATTACATCCGTTCCAGAATCTCTGATCCTGTCTGTAATTTCTCTATAATATTTTAATTTTCTGGATGGTGCCCCTGTCTCAGGGTCTCTAACGTGGCAATGGACTATAGCAGCGCCAGCTTTTGCCGCTGATATAGCATTTTCTGCTATTTCCTTTGGTGACCGGGGAACGTATTTACTTTTATCTTGAGTGCTCCCAGAACCGGTTAAGGCACATGTAATAAAAACTTCAGAACTCATAGTTAAAGGCATAGTTTTCACCCTTCATTTTTTTTAATATGTTGTTTCATGAATTTCGATAATTGTTGGTAAATTTCTCTCTAAGGCGGTGGTTACTATCTTTATTAAGTCATCTCTGTTTTCAACAAGATAATACGGTAAATCATAGGATTGTGCCTGAAGTTTGAAATTAGGAGGTTTTGGAGTTACCCCAACTGGAGAAATTCCTTCCATTGTCATACTATCCTTTATCTCCTTATATCCATTGTTATTCCAAACAATAAAGACAACGGGTATACTTTCATCAGAAGCAGTCATGAGCTCGCTCGATGTGAATTGAAAACCCCCATCCCCAATGATCCCAATTACTGGTGAAATTGGTGAAGCCAATTTGGCTCCTAATGCTGAAGGAATAGCATATCCAAGTGTTCCATAACCAGTTGCAGAGTTGAACCAATTCCCAGCTTTTTTTACATTGTTATACAGGTTTCCTGCATAAATGGGTTGTGTGCTATCGCCGACCAATATTGCCTCTGGAAAATGATTAACCAGCCTTAAGATTAAATCAAGTGGATTACGCAGTTTGCTTTCAATCTCATTTAAACATTTTTCCCTTATTTTTTTAGTATGAACTTTTGGCTGGATTACCTTTTTAGGCACAAAGCGTCTGCCCTTAATTTCCCACAACAGTTGTTCGCAAAATTTAGTTGCTGAACTTTGCACTGTCATATTTGGTTTAATATTTTTTGTTAACTGAACTTCACTTATATCGACGCGTATCAAATATTCTATTGGAGGAAAGTCACCACCCCCGTAAAGATCGAAGTCTGTTTTTCCAAATTCGGTGCCTATAGCTAAAACTACGTCTGCTTCTAGTATATTTTGCCTAACACACGCTAGACTGGGGCTGGCAGGGATGCATAGCGGATGCCCCCCGAGTAGACCTCTAGCGTTTATTGTGGTTATAGCTTGGGCACCAATTATTTCTATTAATTCGGAGAGGTATTGGTTGCAAGCCTGTGCCCCACCACCCAGAATCATCAGGGGCTTTTTTGCTTCATTTAATCTATCAGCAATATTAACAATAATGGACTGATCTAACTGCTCTTCAGATATTTCATAGGCCATATTTGCATCTTCAGGATTAAAATCAGGTAGTAATTTTTGTATGTCTGTCGGAATCTCTATGTGGACGGGACCTGGCCTGTTACTAAGCATCTTGGTAAAAGAGTTTTTGAGTGCGGGTATTAGCTCGGCCGATTTGGTGACGGTCAGGGAACTAATTGCTACTTGCCTAACTAATGCGCCTTGATCTGGTAATTCATGTAATAATCCTAATTCATTTTGATCATTAAATATTGGATTGACTGCTGAAATGACCAGCATAGGAACTGAGTCTGCTCTAGCCTGAGCCATAGCAGTCAGAATATTTGTCATCCCTGGTCCCGTGATAACAAGACACACACCAGGCTTGCCACTTACTCTCGCATAACCATCAGCCATAAAACCCGCACCTTGTTCATGACGAGGAGTTATGTGGCGAATACTAGTCCTCGAAATTCCACGATAGATCTCAATGGTATGAACTCCTGGTATACCAAATATTGTTTCTACTCCCATTTTTTCCAAAAGGGGTAGGACAGCGCTTCCCACCGTTAGATTTACATTGTCTTGACATGCAGTGTTCATTGGAGCATTAAAAATTTTTTTGCTTTATGAATGCTTTTATTCGATGACAGGCTTCTTGGAGCAGTTTGTCTGGCACGGTCAGGCTTAGTCGAAGATAATTTTCACCATTTTTTCCAAATGAAGAGCCAGGCATTGTTGCGACCTTCTGCTTTTCAAAAAGTGACCAGGCAAAATTATCGGCATTTGCATTTTCTTGGTTTATTTTTAATAGTATAAACATTCCAGCTTTAGGCATAAGGGGTTCTATGCAGTCGATATTAGCAAGTTCTTGGCAAATTAGCTTGGCTCTTCTTTCATAATCAATTTTCATTTTAATGGCGGCTTCACTAGGATTTCTAACTGCATATTCCGTCATATCAGCTATAAAGGGTTGGTTCCCAAATAACATGGTTTCAGCAAGAGGGAGCATTTTTTCGATTACCTGTTCAGGTGCTAGCACCCAGCCAGATCTAAAACCAGGTGCAGCATGACTTTTTGATATAGATGAGACCACAATTGATCTGTTTGCTAATCTTTCTATCTCCATAGGTGAGGCAAATGATTGTTCAAAAATTAGGTCTTCATACACTTCGTCTGATACTAGCCAGAGATTGTATTCTTCGCAGACATTTACTAATTTCAGAAGTTCTTCTCTGCTCAAAACAGCACCCGTAGGGTTATGGGGTGAATTCAATAGCAATATTTTACTATTAGGAGAAATTTTATCCCGAATATCACGCTCTTGAATTGAAAAACCGAATTCTTGATGTAAAGGGATTGATTGTATATCTGCTCCAGAGGAGCGTATGATTCCTTCATAGGTGGCATAGTAAGGATCTCCAACCAAGACCCCGTCGTTTTCTTCAACTAGTGTCATCATAGTTGCATAAAGAGCCGTCTGAGTTCCTGGTAGGCACAAGAAATTATCAGCAGAAAGATTCTTGGCGGATCGCTTGGAATATTTGTTAACGAGAGCATCCAGCAGATTACTTTCACCACGCCCATTAGAATATTTGGTTCTACCAGACAACATTGATTCATGACATTTCTGGATCAAGATGTCTGCCGGTGGTTGGTCTGGCTCTCCAATAGTTAGTTCAATAATATCTTCATCGTGCTCTTTTAATTTTCTTGCTTCAAGATGAAGAGTCCATTTGTCAGACCCCAGTTCCGCTATACGGTCAGTTAATTTAGAAAACTTCATGAATTTTCTTTCTATGAGTCCGAAGGCACTTGCCTATTTAATCATAGATAAGAGGATCTGCAACAAGGAACTCAAACGGGTTAGGATTTTTAAGGTGTCATCGAGGTTCACGGTTTCGATTAACAGTTTTCTCTAGTGATTTGATACTGCTTGCTGCAAGTAGTGTTAGCATAATATAAAGTAAAGCAGCCGTATTAAAGGGTTCAAAAGGTAAGAAGCTCTGAGCTTGGAATTCTCGCATTCGTTGCGTTATATCTCTTACTGATAAAATGGAAACTAAGGAGGTATCCTTAAGCATCGCTATAAATTCATTCCCCAAGGCTGGAAGTACTATGGCTATGGCTTGTGGTAAGATGATGAGTCTAGCTATATGAACTTCTCTCATTCCAAGTGTCCTTGCTGCTTCTATCTGCCCTTTTGGAATGGCTTCGATCCCAGCTCTAAAAATTTCGGCCATATAAGCCGAGTAACCTATCCCAATTGCAATGATCCCACGGGTCATCATCTGCATATCAATATAGCCTCCAGACGAGCTTTTTAGAGCACCAGCAAGGGGTAATCCAATATATAAAATAATGACCAGCATTGGAACTCCTCTTATGGTGTCAACAAAAAAATCAGAGAAAATTGCTAATGGGTGCATCCCTGTCAATCTGCCAATCCCTACAATAAGCAATAGAAAGGAACCAAAAATTGCAGAGAAAATAGCGATATTCTTTTCAGTTGTTGGAAGGAAAGCCGTTGACCATAAGGCAGTGTAATCCTTGCTCAAATCTGACGGTAGTACTACGGCCGATATTTTTCCGTCTTCAAATAATTTCACTGCCTGATCAGCACTGTTAATAGATCGAACCTTGAACGGTTTGCTTGGCTTATCATCCAAAAAATCTCCATAACGAACTTCATCGGTGACTCCTTGTGGTATACCTGAAATTATGCCTATTTTACCATCGAGGCTCCCAAATAAAGTCACCTTTTGGTATGGTCGAGAAAAGTTAAAAACGCTGAGGCAAATGAATAATAAACCTAAGGTCATAAAAATTAAGGAAGCAGAGTTACTCGATTTTAGTTTGGTCAGCAAGGCCCACATTAACCCTAGTAAACTTGCTAACAAGTAGGCAAAGAAGGCAGCCCTTAGGGTTACTGCTAGACCAAGAGAGAACCCAGCATGGGCGATCATTACGACATAAAATGCTATTAGAAAACTCAATAAACCAGTGGACAAGATAATGGATTTACCAATTGATGTTTTTAAAAAGTTCTTAAATCCTAATGAAAAAACGAGTATACTTGTGGTGAATAATCCATAATACTTAAATGATGTCCGTACAAATTCAATAATGTACTTTTCAGCTGAGGGTTCAAGGACAAAGCTTTGATTTACCATCAGGATCCAGTCTGTTGTTCTGGCATCCATTGAGTTAACGGCAACCGAAACAATATATGGATCAAGGACCGGCAATTGAAGCAGTAATAGAATAAGAGCCACTTGAATTCCCAAACTTATGCAGGCAGTTGTATGACTACGTTGCTTATCATTACTGTCTATGTCTAAGCGAATGCTCCGCTGCAATTTTATTGCAGCTATGAATCCAAGTATACCAATAGCCGCAATAACTAAAAAAGCGATAAGCAAAAATACTGCGTTATCCTCAATGCCTAAAATTGACTTTAAGGCTTTCCCATAGTTTCTTGAGGTAGCTATGAAGTAAATGACAAATGGCAAAAAAGCGACAAATATCAGGTTACTTACACGGATACTTCTGATCCAATTTTTGAAAGTTAGCATTAGACTAGTTGGCATTTAGCGCTGTCAACATCATTAGATGACAGCGCTAAAATCAAATTTAATTATAAGTTTTTGAGCACTATTTGGGCCACCATTTTAGAACAAGCTTGGCTAGTGTGCCATCAGCTTTTATGGCGGCTAAACCCTCATTAAATGCATCCTGGAGGCTGTCACCTTCTTGAAAAACTAATCCCAGCGGGTCTGAGGAAAGTCCTGTGATGCCAACAGTTAGCTCTCCAGCAAACTCTTGTTCGTAGGCTGCTGCTGAAGTACTGTCGATTATCACGCCATCTACGTCACCATTCTGTAATGCTAGAACTGCAGGTGGAAAGTCGTCAAATAATTTCAGATTATCTCTGCCTACTAATTTTTCCCCTAGCTCAGCGTTGGTTGTCCCTTTTTGTGATGCCAAACTTAAGCTGCCTGATTTATAATCATCAATAGTGGAGCCTTTGTTCTCCACCCGCATTAAAATGCCTTGCTGAACAATGATATAAGGCTCAGAGAAATCGACTATCTTATCTCGCTCATCAGTGATGGTCACTCCCGACACCACCATGTCAAACTGCTTATTCGCTAGTGCAGCAAAGATGCCATCCCATGCAGTAGTAACCCAGTTTGGTTTGCAATTAATTTTCTTGCAAATTTCATCAACCACATCCACGTCGAACCCTACCACTTCTCCAGTATTAGGATCAATAGATTCATGTGGTGGATAAGTTGTATCTGAGCCTATATCCAGAATTCTGCCTCCAAGATCTGCAGAAAAACTTGGTGTGGACAAAATAAATGCTAAAAGTAATTTTGGTAAGAACTTAAACATGTTAACCCCCTTAAACTATGTTTTGCACATTTTTGTGCTAAAGGCATGTTTTATGCCTAAGGGGCTGATGTTAGACCAATGACAGGTATGGTCAACCCCGAATTATTAATCCTACAATTTATACTAGTTGCTGAATGGAAAAAGTAGCGGATTATTATGATAGGACGGTGTAGCGCTAATGGATTAATATGAAAAAATTTAAGCGCTAGAAACAAAAAAAAGCCCTTGAATTTTTTCTTTTTAACTTGTTTATTCTTTGTGGCGCGCATTCTGCGCGTTTTTAATTAGTAATATTGAATTTTTATAACTTGTTAGATTTTCTACTTAGGGAGATGAATATGAAAAAATTAATAATAACCGCTGCCGCAATTATTGCCATGGCGGGTTTTGCATCTGCAGAACGATACGTTATGGTGACTCACGGTGAAGGTAAAGACCCTTTCTGGCCAGTGGTTCAAAAGGGTGGTGAAGATGCCGCCAGAGCAGTAGGAGCAGATTTCGAATATATCTTCACTCCATCTGGTGATATGGCTGACATGGCAAAATCAATAGCGGCTGCAGCTGCAACCCAACCCGATGGTATGGTAGTTTCTTTACCAGATCCAGATGCCTTAGGACAAGCTATCAAGGATGCTGTAGCAGCTGGTATTCCACTTATTACCATGAATTCAGGACTTGAGTCTTCAGCGTCTCTTGGAGCTCTAATGCACGTGGGACAACCAGAATTTCTTGCTGGCCAAAAGGCAGGCGAGAGAGCAAAAGCAGAGGGAGCTACCAAGGGAATTTGTTTCATCCAGGAGGCTTATAATACTGCTTTGACTGACAGATGTGGTGGATATGGTGAAGCTATTCCAACAACTAATTTTGATAGCTCAAACGATCCTGCTACTATACCAACACGAGCAGCGGCGGGACTTCAAGCCAATCCCGATGTCGATGCCGTCCTATCTGTTGGGCCTCACGTTTGTGTTGGTGTTCAACAAGCTATTGATGAGCTTGGAATGAGCGTTCACCACTCTTGCTTTGATCTTAGCCCACCAGTGATGGATTTAATCAATGCTGGGAAAGTGCAGTATACAATTGATCAGCAACAGCGCCTTCAGGGCTATATGCCAATCATTGTTTTACATCTACACAACACTGGTGCAGGCCTTTTACCAGGCGCAAATATACCATCTGGTCCAGGCTTTGTTGATAAAAGTAATGCATCTTCGGTTGCCTCTTTGGCTGGCGTAGATCGTTAATATTGAATAAAGATTAAAAATGGGTGACATGCTGTCACCCATTTTTTTACAAAAAATCATCATGACACCAGAATTTACGAAGAATTATCATGACATCAGAATTAAGTAGACAGGAGGCTGACCGGCACAGACCTAAGGGTGGATTACGGTCGATTATTTCTAGGCCAGAGATCGGACCGATTGGAGTAATGCTTCTGCTGTTTGGGATGCTAGGATATTTTTCTATTCCTGCTGCTGAAACAACATGGAATCCGTTTGCAGGTGAAGGATTCAATGCCTTGGGTATCAGGAATAATCTACGTGTAATTTCCCAACTCGGAATAATTGCTCTTGGAGCAGGACTTCTTATCATCGCTGGTGAATTTGATCTGTCTATCGGTTCAATGATTGGTTTTGCAGGGGCTTGCATGGCTATGACCTTGCGCTGGGGTTTTTCTATAATATTACCGTACTTGTCCTTTGAAGGTGGGGCACATTTAGAATTCTATACTCTATTACATATTCCAGATGTTTCTCCTAGCTTAGCTATTTTTATCACATTATGTTTTACGCTAACCTTTGGCTGGATCCAGGGTTTTATTATTGTGCGTTCAGGTTTACCGTCTTTTATTGTTACTCTTGGGGGACTATTCTTTTTGCGGGGGCTAACAGAAGTTTCATTGCGTTCTTTTAATCATCGACCGGACCAATCTAAAGGGGCTACTACCGTTACCGAAATACCTGATCTTAAGAATGTCATTAATCTGCCAGGGCATGGAGAAATGGAGCGAGAAGCTGCTAAGTACTTACCAGAGGCAGATCTTATATCGATTGTTAAAGGGTTACCGGCAGATACAATCACTGAAATTACTGAGCGCTTGGAATATACATTCCAGCGTGTAGCTGAAGCTAAGACCGACCTTATGGTGGCGAAGGGTGTGAAACCTTTAGAGCGCGCTTTGGAAAATGCCTTGGAATCTAACAATGAATTTATGGTAAAGACTATTCAAGATAAGATAGCAAATTTTAAGATAGATCCAGTTGTCCCAAAGTCTGTCACAGAAGTAGATATCGCTCGGGCCTATATTGATACAATAAGCACAGTACAGCCGATAGCTGATTTCTTTGGTGGGAATATTCTTGAGTCATTATTTGATTGGCTTTATTTCCCAATAGACTGGAACACCAATAATTTTGGAAATCAATTCGCACCAGGCTTATACTCCTGTGTAATGATATGGGTAATTTTATCTTTGGTTTGCTATATAGTTCTGAGTAAAACGCAAGTTGGAAATTGGATCTATTCGACGGGTGGTAATTTGAGTGCTGCTCAAGCAAATGGTGTCCCTACCAATAAGGTGAAGATCTCACTTTTTGTCTTTTCTGCTTTCTGTGCAACACTTTTTGCGACATGCCAGGTTTTTGAAGTCAATACTTCAGATGCAGCTAAAGGAAACTTAAAAGAGTTGGAAGCAATAGCTGCAGCTGTGATAGGTGGAATCGTAATGACAGGTGGTTTCGGTACTGTGCTTGGCATAATAGTGGGTGCTTTTATATTTGGATTGGCAAAGGAAGCATTTTTCTACATTCCAGGAATTGATGGATCATTCTATCGTGTCTTTCTTGGTTTTGTGATTATAGCTTCTGCACTTTTAAACGAAAATATAAGAAAAAGAATAATGGGTAATATTTAAAATGGTAGATGCTTCATCTCAACCTCTTATAGAAACACAGAATTTGGTTAAGAAATTTGGGAGCTTCACTGCTTTGAATGGAGTCTCATTGAAAGTTTTCCCCGGAGAGGTACATGCCCTCCTCGGAGATAATGGTGCTGGTAAATCTACTCTCATTAAGGCTTTATCGGGGGTGCATCAGCCAACTTCAGGAAAAATATTTGTGGAAGGAAAGGAAACCAGATTCAATTCTCCACGGGATGCCTCGGGAGTTGGAATCGGAACTGTGTATCAAGATTTAGCGCTTAATTCTCTTACTTCTGTTACAAGAAACTTTTTCCTTGGCAGAGAAATGAAGTTTGGGAAAGGACCTTTCGGTATACTCAAAATGAAAGAGATGCATGAGATAGCTATTAATGAAATGGCAAAAATTGGAATTAAAATTGAGGATCCAGAGCAACCTGTGGGAACGATGTCTGGAGGGCAAAGACAAACTTTGGCAATAGCTCGGGCCATCTATTTTGGAGCCAAAGTACTTATTCTTGATGAACCGACTTCAGCTTTGGGTCAGCTTCAGCAGATGGAAGTGTTAAAAACAATCAAGAAAGTTCAGCAACTTGGCCACATTGCCATAATCCTCATTACTCATAATGAAATCCATGCCCGTCTAATAGCGGACAGATATACTTTTATATCCCTGGGGGAGGTAATTGGTAGTGGAACTTCCAAGGATTTGGAGAGCGATGATATTAGGAGGTTGATGGCGGGAGGAGCCAAGGTTGGTGATCTCGCAAAAGAGTTAGCTTAATTATAAGTTTCCCAGACTATAAATTTGGTCATCCAGATTACTAACTAAGGATGGAGCAGTATCATAATTTAGTATAACTAATATCTCAACTTTTTTTATATTTTATTAGAAGTACATAACCACTGTAGCTCCCAATAAGCCAAAAAAAGAATGCCCAACTTTTGGAACCAAAAATAGTTTCAAACAAAGCCCAACCTAGGCATAAAACTGGGATAGCTATGCGGACCCATAGGTGTCGATAAAAACGGTGAGAAGTGTCTATCATTTTAGATGCCTCCTTCTTCTGACTATGTTCATTTTACTATTTTATAACCTGCTTTAGACAGAGATTTGGAGAGAAATGCGTATCCTTTGCATGCAAATTCAAATGGAGGAGCTAGTTTAGGATCTTGCTCTGCTTCCACAACAAACCAACCTTCATATTTGATATTCGCAAGTTGTTGAACAAGTTTATCAAAATCCAATGATCCATCTCCAGGGACAGTAAAAGCACCTTTCAAAACGGCATCTAGGAAGCTTTCTTGGTCTCTTTTTAATTCAGAAACAATATTGTTTCTCACATCTTTAGCATGAAAGTGTGATATTCTATGTCCATATCTTTCGATTATTTCATAAACATTTCCATTAGCGAATGACATGTGACCAGGGTCGTAGAGAAGGGATACGGCTTCATCAGAATTTTTTATGAGTAGGTCTAAATCCCTTTCCGTTTCAATGGCAGTTCCCATGTGGTGATGAAAAGCTATTGGCATACCTTCCTGATCACACCATTCAGCAAATAGTGTTAACTTTTCGCCATAAGGTTTAAATTTTTCTTCATTTAAAATTCTTCGGGAATTAAGAGGGGCATTTTTAACGTTTTGTATTGTACCTGAAGTCTCACCATAAACCAAACACGGAGCCTGAAGGTGAATGAATAAATCTAATTGTTCCCGGACTTTTTGTTTTTCAATCTCAAGATCATTGTCGAGCAAAGTTCCAGGATACCAACCACCACAAAGTGAAATATCATGATTATTTAAAACTAACTCTAAGGCTCTAGGTTCTTTTGGGAATTTTCCGCCTGTTTCGATCCCAGTGTAACCTGCCTTTCTTGCTTCAGAGAGGCAGTTTTCAAGCGACGTCTCTCCTCCTAATTCGGGCAGATCATCATTTGACCAAGCTATAGGCGCAATGCCCAATTTGGCTTTCATATCAAACACCCAGTCGTTGTTTTGATCTTATTTGATCTTGATATTTTCGAGCTTCGACAACTTCAGATCTATCTGAGATTTCAGGTACTCCCACATCCCAGTCAGCGTCGCCAGGAGCCCAGGAATAGGCATCAGTCACAATAGAAATCACAGTAGTCCTATCGGTTCCATTAGCCCATTCCAGGGCATTCTCCAAATCGGATAAGTTCTCACAATGCTTGACCAAGGCTCCCATTGATTCTGCATGCTGAGCAAAATCAACTGCAAAGGGCTTTTTCACCTTACAATCTTGTATTAAGTTGTTGAAGGATCTTCCACCCTTAAAATTTTGTAATCTATTTATGACTGCAAAACCACCATTATCGCAAACAATAATGATCATCTTATGCCCGGTTAGAACACTTGAATAAATGTCCGAGTTCATCATTAAATAGGAACCATCACCCACCATAACAATAGGAGTGCTCCGGCTACTTGTTGCCATTGCTACACCCCAGCCGCCTGCTATTTCATATCCCATACACGAAAAACCAAATTCGCAGTCAAATGTATTAGGTTCCTTTACCCGCCAGCCTTTGCTGACTTCTCCAGGTAATCCGCCAGCCGCTGTCACCATCATCGAATCTGGTTTGGCAGATTTATTTACCATACCTACTACTTGGGCATAAGTAGGTATTGGAGCATTAGTCGGTGCCTGGAGTTCGTCTAAAAGTTTGTTCCATTTAGAAAACTCAGTCTTCGTAGATAATAACCATTTGCCATCAAGTTTAAAATCTTTTAGGTGTCCTGAGAGTTCTTCGAGACATACCTTAGCATCTCCGACGACAGCCAAGGACTGATGTTTTTGAGCATCCCAACGTGCTGCATTTATAGTTATAAACTGTGCTCTGTGGTCAAATGCGGTCCATGAACCAGTGGTAAAATCCTGAAGTCTCGTCCCTACTGCTATAATTAGATCAGCCCTTTGAGCAGCATAATTAGCTGAAGTTGATCCGACAACTCCTATGGGCCCAATATGCACAGGATCTTCATGAGTAAATGCTCCTTTGCCGGCGATTGTTTCTACAACAGGTATTTGCAGCCGTTGTGCTAAATTACTTAATGCCTTGTTAGCTTGGGAGTAACGGACTCCTCCACCTGAAATAATCAGAGGATTCTTAGAGGATTTAAGGAGATCAACTGCCTGGTTGACTTGCCGTTCATCGGGTCTCATTCGGGGAACAATATGAACTTTTGGTTTGAAAAAATCTTCTGGATAATCACAGGCCAATTCCTGTGTGTCTTGACACAAGCCTATGAAAGCTGGGCCACAATCAGCTGGATCCAACAAGAGTGCTGTAGCTTGGGGTAGAGACTGAATGATTTGTTCAGGATGAGTAATTCTGTCCCAGTACCGAGTTACTGCTTTGAATGCATCGTTAGCAGTTGTTGCAGGATTATTAAAATGTTCCAATTGCTGAAGAACTGGGTCAGGTCTCCTGTTGGCGAATACATCACCAGATAGCATTAATATTGGTAGCCTATTTGCATGTGCCAAAGCTGCAGCAGTAAGCATGTTGGTTGCCCCTGGTCCAATCGAGGAAGTCGCAACCATGATTTGTCTGCGCAGCTTAGCCTTAGCGTAGGCGATGCCGGCTAGTGCCATAGATTGTTCATTTTGTCCGCGCCACGTTGGGAGGTTCTCTTGAACTTTTTCAAGAGATTCTGCTAGACAAGTTACATTACCATGGCCAAAAATACCAAAAACACCGGCATATAAAGGCTCTTTCTTTCCATCAATCTCGATATATTGATTACATAGATATTTGACTAGAGCCTGAGCCATCGTCATTCGAATAGTTTTTTTAGTCATATCTTATTTTCCTAAACCAAATTTTGTGTTTAATAGTTATTGCAACAATTAAAAGTTGACAAGGATTATTGAAGAATTTGATCTCACATTGATAGCCTAAAAATTTATAATCAATGATTGAATTCAGACAGAAAGGAAGCAGGAATGATTACATTCGGTCTTATTGGGTGTGGTAGAATTGGGCAAATGCATGCTCAAATATTGATGAGGGATGAAAGGGCTAATTTGGGAGCAGTTTATGATTTGAATGAGCAGCTCGCGTCAGAAATTTCCCAAAAAACTGGTGCAACTTTTTGTAGGAGTTATGAAGAACTATTCGATAAAAATAGTGTAGATGCTGTATTGATTTCTTCAGCCACAGCTACGCATGCGGGATATATAGAGAAGGCTGTGGCATCAGGGAAAGCGGTTTTTTGTGAAAAACCTATTGATTTAAGCTTAGATAGGATCAGGAGTTGTTACAAAAATATAAAATCAGCAAAAGTACCAATTCAAATTGGTTTTAATCGTCGCTTTGATCCAGGACATTCGTCTATAAAAGAAGCTCTTGATAGTGGTCAAATAGGTGATTTGCATCAAATTATCATTACATCAAGGGACCCAGAGATGCCGTCGGAAGAATATTATAGAACGGCTGGGGGACTATTTAGAGACATGACAATACATGATTTTGATTTAGCTAGATTTTATCTTGGTGATGATCCAATAGAAATTTACGCTTCGGCGCAAAGAAAGATTGATCCAGTTCTTATGAATGAAATCAAGGATTATGATACAGCTATGTTTATTCTTTGCTCATCAGATGGTAAGCAATGTCTTATTAATAATTCTAGAACAGCAGTTTATGGTTATGACCAAAGAGTAGAATTATTGGGATCTAAGGGCATGCTTCAAAGTGGCAATATAAAATCCAATCAAATGAAATACTACAGTGGTTCAGGTACGGAAATCTCGAAGCCTTATTTATATTTTTTTGTTGAACGGTATCAGGATGCTTTTGCTGCACAACTAGTTTCCTTTATTGATGCGGTTGAAAGGGGGGAACCCATTGAGGTTAGTTTTGAGGATGGTTATAAAGCTTTGGTAATAGCCGAGGCGGCCTATTCTTCTATAAAAGAGGGTATGAAAGTCCCAATTGACTATAGTTGGTGATAGCTACCTTGTAGAGGAAAAATAGTATGAAAATATTGAAGGAAGCTTAATGAAAAATAAAATAAAAACCCTTTGGGAAGGTGGTAAACCTATTATTAACAGCTGGATTTCCTCGAATTCGCCCTTTTGTGCAGAAGTGCTCGCAGAAAGCGGATTCGATTCAATTACAGTAGATTTGCAGCACGGCCTTAATGATTATAAGGACGCACTCGCAATTTTCCAGGCTATTGGTCGATACCCTGTTTGTCCGATGGTAAGAGTTCCATGGTTAGATCCTCAAATAATTATGAAAGTCCTTGATGCTGGATCTATGGGTGTAATCTGCCCAATGGTTAATACTTCGAAACAGGCTCAGGAATTTGTTTCTTATATGCGATATCCGCCTCTCGGACAAAGAAGTTATGGTCCGACACGTGCGATCTATTCTGCAGGTGAGTCTTACTGGGAGCATGCCAATTCAGAAATCTTGGCTTTAGCTATGATAGAGACAAAAGAATCTTTTAAAAACATCAGATCAATCGTCACTACAAAGGGTTTGTCGGGGATCTATATTGGTCCTTCTGACTTGAGTATAGGATTGTCAGATGGCCAATTAAAACCTGGAATGGATAGAACTGAACCAGAAATAGTAAGTGCTATACAGACAATATTAAATGAAGCAAAAATGGCCAAGATATTGGCGGGAATTCATTGTGCCACGGCAGAGTATGCAGCAAAATCTATTCGTTGGGGCTTTGACATGGTCACGGTTCACTCTGACGTGCGACTATTAGCAGAAGTAGCTACTCGAACAGTCAAAAATACACGAGGGCTTATTGAAAAGATCTAATTATGACAAATGAAAACAAGACTGTAGGTGATTATAAATGCCCAACATTCTGATTGCTGGTGAGTTGCATCCTGCAGGTATAGATTTTCTGAAGAAACGGAGCAATTATACTTTCGATTATATTAAGGAGGTGTCAGATGAAAATTTCTTACCCTATCTAGAAAATGCGGATGCACTTCTTTTACGTACACAAAGTTTTAGAAAGGAAGATATTGAGCAAACGAATAATTTGAAGATAGTATCTCGACATGGTGTTGGTTTTGATTCAATAGATACGAAAGCCTTGAGAAAAAAAAATATCCCCTTAACTGTTGTGGGTGATGTCAATTCAACTTCAGTAAGCGAACATACCATAATGTTAATCTTAGCAGTATTCAAAAGGGTTTTATTAGCTGATGAGGCCGTAAGAAAATCAAACTGGAAATATCGAGATAATTATGAACCAACAGAACTTTTTGCCAAAAATCTATTGATAATTGGATTTGGTCGAATTGGCCAGACTGTAGCTAATTTGGCTAAGGTTTTTGGAATGAATATTAGTGTTTATGACCCGTATATTTCTACAAAATCAGTATCCAAAGAAGTAAGATACTGGGATAGTTTGGAAGAGGCGATTTCAGAGGCCGACTGCATTTCTTTAAACCTGCCAAAGGTTGAGAGTCCTGTAATCTCTCAAGAAACAGCCAAGTATTTAAAACCTGGCGTAGTATTAATTAATACTGCGCGGGGTGGTTTAATAGATTTAGATGTTCTTAAAAAAGGGATTCAGAGTGGATTGATTGCCGGGGCAGGGTTGGATGTATTTGACGATGAACCACCAGATCAAAATATGATATTAAAAGATTATAAACAGGTGATTTTAACCCCTCATCAGGCTGGGTTAAGCAAGGAGTCTGCCAGAAGGATGTCTGTGAAATCAGTACAGAATATTCTAGATTTTTTTGATGGGAAATTAGATAAAGAACTGATCGTCAATGGAGTCAATCCGTGAATAGTAGTGCTAAGGAGCTGACAATTGGCTTAATAGGAACTGGGTTTATGGGAAAGACCCACGTTTATGGTTTTGCAATAGCCGATAGGGTTTTTGACTTACCATATAGGTTAAAGTTAGTTTCAGTTGCTGATGTGAGTGAGGAGCTTGCGCAAAGTGCGGCACTTTCACTAGGGTTTGAGAGTGCAACTTCCAATTGGATGGATTTAATCAATGACAAAGATCTAGACCTGATATCAATAACCTCACCTAATGTTTTTCATAAAGAAATGGCAATAGCTGCATTAAACGCAGGAAAGCATGTTTACTGTGAAAAACCTCTAGCCCCCACTTTGGAGGATTCTGAAGAAATGGTTCACGCGGCAGGCCAATCAGAAGGGAAAACCCAAGTAGGTTTCAATTATCTAAGTAATCCTATGATAGTTGTTGCTCGAGATCTCATCAAAAGTGGTGAGTTAGGCGATATCATGAGTTTTCGAGGAATTCATGCTGAAGATTATATGTCTGATCCAGAAAGTTCTTACACTTGGAGACATGATCCAATTGGTGGTGGGGTTTTAGGAGATCTTGGGAGTCACATTCTGGCCACTGCCGAATTTCTTTTAGGGCCTATCAGTGAAGTGCTGGGAGATTGCGTCACGGTGATTCCTTCCCGGAAAGCAGAAAATGGCGAAAGAAGAGAAATCATAGTTGATGACATTTCTAGAAGTTATCTAAAATTTGCTACGGGTGTTACGGGTAGTATTGAAGCTAGTTGGTTGGCGACTGGACGTAAAATGCAACATGATTTTGAGGTTCATGGAACTCTAGGTTCTATTTCATATTCTCAGGAACGTCTAAATGAACTTCATTTTTTCTCAAGAAAAGATAATTCTGGACTGCAAGGGTTCAGAAAAATCGAAGCTAGTCCTGAGCATGAGCCGTATGGAAGGTTTTGCGTTGCTCCAGGCCATCAACTTGGTTTTAATGATTTAAAAGCAATTGAAATAAGCAAATTCGTAAAAGCCATAGAAGGAACAGAACTTGAACCTTTTAATTTTGAGAGCGGACATAGAATCCAACTACTGATTAACGCAATAAGGAAATCATCAGTAGAAAATGTTTGGACAAGGGTCACTGGTGTTTGAGGTCAACCTAGCTTATAAGCTCTACCTGCTTCTGGATCTTCAGTTGAATATGGAAGGGACAATAGCTTAGACCAAGCTTCTTCAGGTATAGGTGTTTTTGCCCAATCAAGTGTTTGATCAATGCGTTCTTTTTTTGTTATACCTATTATTGTAGATGATATCCTTTTGTCGCGCAGGGAAAATTGTAAAGCTGCAGCCCCAAGCGGAATGTGAAAGTTGGCACAGATTTTTTCTATTTCAACTATGGGAAGTAAATCCTTTTTGGTAACCTCTTGATAAACTAATCTGTTAGAACGCTCAGACCCTTTGGCTAACACTCCACCACAAAATGGCGCAGCATTGAATATCTTTATTCCCTTTTCATAGGCCAAGTCGAAGAGATTGTCTGCTTGTCGGTTCAATAATGTATATCTGTTATGATTAATCAAAACATCAAAAGGCCAGTTAGGAATAATTTTTTCCATCAGTTCAATGTTTCCCATTGCTAAACCAACTAACTTGACCAAACCTTGATCCTTTAGATTGAACAATGTGTCTAAGGCTCCTCCGGATTCAGTAACGTCGCTAATGTTGTGGCAATGCTCTGGGTCGTGCAAATGAAGAATATCGATCTTCTCTGTGCCCAAAGCTGTTATACTCTCATCAAAAGATCTTTTTGCTGACTCGGCATCTAATATATCAGTGGACATATCCCGATCAATCTTGGTGGCTAATACGAAGTCAGCAGGCTTCCCGCCCACCTTTTTTAAAACGTTTCCAATCAATTTTTCACTTCTACCCATTCCATAATTTCTGGAGGTATCCATAAAATTGATAGAGCTATTGAGAATTGCCTGAATTGTTTCTTCTGCCTGAAAAGGATCAACTTCATAGCCATAAGTATCAGGCATGTTCCCTAAAGCAGAAGTGCCAAAGCAGATTTTGGATATATTTAGATTACTCCCGATGGTTACTTTTTTCATAAAATGCCCAATCCAATAAATAGTTGCTTTTGACTGAGTGATTATTTAACTAAATATCATAATCATACAATCTATTTTATATCACCTTAATTTAGTTATGAAAAAAAAAGAAAGATTGGAATTGATCACGATTGGTCGTAGCTCAGTCGATCTGTATGGAACTCAAGTGGGTGGTCGGCTTGAAGATATGAGGAGTTTTGAAAAATATATTGGTGGTTCTCCAACTAATATAGCCGTAGGTGCTTCTAGGCTTGGATTGCAGTCAGCTGTCATTACCAGAGTTGGTAAAGAACACATGGGACGATTCATTAAAGAACAACTGCAAAAAGAGGGTGTGAATACACGAGGGGTTATTACTGATTCTGAAAGACTTACCGCACTTGTTATTCTAGGAATTAGAGATCAGAATACTTTTCCGTTAATATTTTATCGTGAGAATTGTGCCGATATGGCTTTATCTGAAGCTGATATTTGTGAAGAGTTTATTTCAGGTGCAAACTGTGTGTGTGTTACAGGAACTCATTTGTCGAATCCTAGGGTTGAAAAAGCCACGCTGAAAGCAATTAATATAGGTCGAAGTCTCGGTAAAAAGACGGTTTTGGATATAGATTATAGACCTAATCTTTGGGGTTTATCTGGACATGATGATGGTGAAAACCGCTATATAAAGTCTGAAATGGTGACAAAAAATTTACAAGAAACCTTAATGCTATTTGATTTGATTGTGGGGACAGAGGAAGAATTTCATATTGCTGGGGGTAGCACGAACACTATTGAGGCGCTCCAAAATGTTAGAGCTAAGACTTCTGCCGTCTTAGTTTGCAAAAGAGGCCCTTACGGAGCAAGTCTTTTTGAAGATGATATAAAGGGTGATCTTGATCAAGGTATTCAAGGGAGAAAATTCTCCATTGAAGTCTTCAACGTTTTAGGTGCAGGAGATGGTTTTATGGCAGGTCTACTAAGAGGATGGCTAAGGAACGAAACATGGTCAACCTGTTTAGATTATGCGAATGCGTGCGGAGCTATTGCGGTCAGTAGGCATGGATGCGCTCCTTCATATCCTAGTTGGAAAGAACTAACATTTTTTCTTGAAAATGGTGTTCGAAATCGAGCACTGCGTAAAGACAAAGAATTAGAAAATATACACTGGTCAACAACGCGCACAGGAAATCTTGAAAAAAACTTAATTTTTGCTTTTGATCATAGAGCTCAACTAAAAGAACTAGCAAAATCTAAAGGTAAGAGTGAGAAAAACATCGGTAGATTTAAAGAATTATGTCTTAATGCTGCAAGCAGTGTTGCTAAAAAGCGTGAAGGTTTTGGTATTATCTGTGATGATCAGTTAGGTAGGGAGGCTTTACATCAAGCATCTGATCATAACTTATGGATAGCCCGACCTGCCGAGGTGCCAAGATCTTGGCCGCTAAAATTCGAAGATGATGTGGGTGAGGATTGCAGTGGTTTTATTACATGGCCAAAAAATCATATAGTTAAGGTTTTATGCTATTATAACCCCAAAGACCCTACCGAAATTAAAGTAGAGCAGGAGAGGAAACTTTTGATACTTTTTAATGCTGCAAGACGGAATCAACTGGAATTTCTGTTGGAAATCGTTGTCTCTCTTAATCATCAACATCAAACTGAAGATATTGTTAGTATAGTAGATCGGATCTATAGTCTGGGTATAAAGCCTGATTGGTGGAAGCTTGAACCGCTTACTACTGTTGATGGTTGGCAAGAATTGGAACGACTAATCAATTCGTGGGATAGTTTGTGTAGGGGTGTTCTTCTTCTTGGTCTTGATCAACCAATTGATGTCCTAATAAAGTCTTTCGAATTGGCTGCAAAGTCACCTGTTGTAAAAGGATTTGCCGTTGGGAGAAGTATATTTGGTGACATTGCAAAGGACTGGTTCTCTGACAGATTGACTGATGCAGAAAGTGTAAGGTCAATGGCTGAAAATTTTCAGCTATTGTGTGACAAATGGAAATTTGTTTCACAGTACAGATCTCAAGCATAAATGTTAGGGATAGAAACTATGGAAAATCTATTGAGAAAACCTCTGAAAGAGGAAGGAAAAGTGTTTGACATTTCACCTGAATCAGCAGGTTGGAAATATGTGGGTTTCAAGCTTTATAAATTAAAAGAGGGTGAAACAGTTGGTGAAAATACTGCTAGTGAGGAGGCAATTTTAGTCTTTCTTGAAGGGTATGGTACAGCAAGGATCCAGGGAAAGGATATGGGTCGCTTAGGGAGTAGAACCTCTGTTTTTGAAAAAAAACCACCATCAGGAATTTATGTACCCTTTCAGTCTTTATGGGAAGTTAGAGCGGAAACAGAAATGACTCTGGCCATTTGTACTGCACCTGGTGAAAGTGGCTTCAAGCCGAAAAGAATTGAGTCTGAAGAGGTTCAGTTATTAGAACGAGGTAAGGGGGCAAATAAGAGATTTATTTATAATATAGCTATGGAGGATAATCCAATTGCAAGTAGCCTTTTAGTAACTGAGGTATTTACACCACAGGGTAATTGGTCGTCGTATCCGCCCCATAGACATGATGAGAATGATTATCCGAATATTACTTATCTAGAAGAAACTTACTATCATCGGTTAAACCCAAATCATGGGTTTGGTTTTCAAAGGATTTTTTCGGAAGATAATACATTAGATTCCACAATAAGCTTTTCCGACGGTGATGTTGTTCTCGTTCCTAGAGGTCACCATCCTTGTGGCGTTCCATATGGTTACGAGTTATATTATTTAAACGTAATGGCAGGTCCAATAAGAAAATGGAGGTTTAAAAACCATCCTGACTTTGACTGGCTATACCAGAGGGATAGTAATTGAATAATGCATACAGTAATTTATTACATAGTAAGTCATATGGGGTGCTTTACAGAATAGTTTTAGGTTGTAAATCTATTTGAGATAATAGATTGATACTTGTCACGCAAAGTCGCCAACAGTAATAAATCAGGAGTCGAGATTGAGGAGAGAAAATTGACAGTAGTACCTATCGAAACAGAAGGTTTAACTAGTACCGAAGTATCGCGGTTTGCTCCGTTATCCTCAGGCGATTTTCTATACCTTGGTGTACTAGAATCAGGTCTCCAGTCAAACTGGCAAAATACTAGCAAGATATTATAGACAGCAGATGAAATGGGATTTCGAAATATTTTGTTTCCTTCTTCTTATCAGGTTGCGCAAGATACGCTTTCCTTTGTCGCCAGTAATGCACTACTTACCAAGAACATTAATATGCTTGCATTCGTGAGATGTGGGGAGTTATTTCCAGTAATGCTAGCAAGAACTCTAGCAACCTTAGACCACCTTATGGAAGGGCGATTAACCTTCAACATTATTTCGTCTGATTTTCCAGTTGACAAAGCAGAAAGTAGTGTGAGATGCCAAACACGCCACTAGGGGTAGAGGAAAGCATGTGATGGATCGAGTTTCATTGAATGAAAACCTTTCAATAAGTCGATTAGTATATGGCATGTGGAGGCTTTGTGATGACAACGACAAATCCTCTCAAAGAGTAATTCAAAAGTTAGAAACTTGTCTAGAAAATGGTTTAACAACGATAGACCAAGCAGATATTTATGGTGATGGAGGTTCGGAAGAGTTATTCGGTGAGGCGTTAAGCAAGTCGTTTAATCTGAGGAAGAGGCTGGAAATAATTACTAAGTGCAATATTAAGCTTCAGGATACCGACTTTCCAGAGAGAAAGGTAAAATCTTATGATACGAGTGCTAAATATATTATAGGAACTGTTGAAAACTCATTATTAAAAATGAAGACGGATTATATCGATTTGCTTTTGCTGCATCGACCTGATCCACTGATGGATCATAATGAAACTGGATTCACTTTAGATAAGCTCGTTGACTCCGGGAAAGTCAGGGCAGTAGGAGCTTCTAACTTTAAACCTTGGGATTGGAACTTACTTCAATCCGCCATGAAGCATCGATTAGCCACAAACCAGATTGAAATCAGTGTTGTGAGCCCGGACGCATTTACAAATGGAGACTTGGCCTTTCATCAACAGCAAGGCAACCCTGTGATGGCATGGTCTCCCCTTGGAGGAGGAAGTCTTTTTAATCAAAATGACCCAAAATCTAAAAGGCTATTGATAACGATCTCTGATATAGCAGAAACCTTGGGGGTGGACATGTCTGTGGTGGCTTTGTCTTGGCTTGTTCTGCATCCAGCTAAGATAGTACCCGTAATAGGTACAAACAATCCTGAGAGGATCATTGAGGCTTGTAAATCAGTTGATTTGGAGCTTAATCGAGAATTATGGTTTGAGATCTATACAGCTGCTACTGGTAAAGATGTGCCTTAGATTATGTCACCATTATAAAGCTTTTTAGGGAATTTTCTAATAAGGATTTGACCATTATAAGACGAGCTCTTGTGGTTCAGCTAAGTTATGGGTTCTGCAGCAAGCGACAAGGGTATTAGCTAAAAGGCATGCTATTGTCATAGGCCCAACCCCACCAGGAACAGGGGTAATAGCCATAGCTGTTTCCTTAGCTGCTTCAAAGTCAACATCTCCTACCAGTTTTGATTTTTCGACCCCATTTTCCGTGATTGAAACTCTATTAATTCCAACATCAATGATGACAGCTCCTGATTTCACCCAGTCGCCCTTAACAAATTTAGGTATACCAACAGCAGCAACAAGTATATCGCTAGATTTACATATTCCTTCGACATTTTTTGTCCTGGAATGGACTACAGTTACAGTACAGTTTTCTCTGAGAAGTAAGTTAAACATGGGTTTCCCAACTATGTTTGAACGGCCAATGACTGTGGCTTTTTTCCCACTAAGGTCTCCAACATATGCTCGTAAAAGCATTAAACACCCTAAAGGTGTGCATGGCACCATAGATTTTTGTCCTGTATTAAGTAAGCCTACATTTGAGGTGTGAAAGCCATCAACATCTTTATTTGGATCTATTGAATTAATAACTAGGTTTTCATTAAGATGTTTTGGAAGTGGCAGTTGACACAATATTCCATGCACCGTTGGATCTTGGTTTAACTGCTCAATTAAGTCTAGTAGCACCTTTTCATTAACATCTTCTTTAAGCCTATGTTCGAATGAATTCATACCAGCATTTTTTGTTTGAATACCTTTATTCTTTACATAAACTTGGCTAGCAGGATCTTCTCCAACTAATACTACTGCTAAACCAGGGGTAATGTTAGCATTTTCCTTAATTTCAGTAACATGATCCTTGATTTTTTCCCTCAGGGTTTGAGCAAAAGCCTTGCCATCAATTATTTTCATTATTTTAGCTCCCAAAATACTAGAATAAACCCTCAATCTGGGCTTCACTATTTAAGCAAATACTTTCGGCACTTGGCACTCGCGGCAAACCTGGCATTGTCATAATGTCGCCACATATGACTACTATAAATCCAGCACCAGCAGAAAGGCGCACCTCTCTTATAGGGATGGAGTGTCCAGTTGGTGCTCCTCTTCGATTTGGATCGGTGGTGAAGCTGTATTGGGTTTTCGCCATGCAAACTGGAAGGTTACCAAACCCAGATTGTTCCCAAGCCTTTAATTGATCGCGTATTGCTTTGTTTGCCAAGACTTCATCCGCTCTATAAATTCTTTTACAGATAGTTTCAATTTTTTGAAATAAACTCATGCCATCTGGATAAAGAGGTGCAAAAGGACTTTTTTCTCCATCGGCAATTTCTACAACCCTTTTAGCTAACTCAGTTATCCCCTCGGAGCCTTTCTCCCAATGTTTACACAAAATAGCTTCTGCTCCTTGCTCAGAGGCATAGTCTTGTATCTTAGAAACCTCTTCTTCTGTGTCAGTTATAAAGTGATTTATGGCTACCACTACTGGAATTCCAAAGCTCTTTAAGTTTTCAATATGTCTGCCAAGGTTCTTACATCCTTCAGTGACGGCAGTAGAATTCTTCTCTCCAAGATTTTCTTTGGTTACTCCACCGTTCATTTTCAATGCTCTCACAGTTGCAACTAAAACGACAATGGATGGTTCAAGACCAGCCTTACGGCATTTAATATTCAGAAATTTTTCAGCGCCTAAATCAGCACCAAATCCTGCTTCAGTGACAACATAGTCAGCAAGGCCTAAAGCTGTTTTAGTGGCTATAATTGAGTTGCAACCGTGGGCTATATTGGCGAAAGGACCACCATGCACCAATGCAGGATTATTCTCAAGTGTTTGAACAATATTCGGTTGCATTGCTTGTTGCAACAATACCGTCATGGCACCATCAGCTTTAATATCTCTGCAGAAAACTGGGCTCTTATCCTTTCTATAGGCTACGATGATATTTCCTAATCTATTCTGTAGATCTTTTAAATCAGATGAAAGACAGAGAATGGCCATTACCTCTGATGCTACCGTAATATCAAATCCTGCCTGACGAGGAAACCCATTGGGGACGCCCCCAAGTGAAGTTACTATATCTCTCAAAGCCCGATCATTCATATCTAACACCCGTCGCCATACGACTCTCCGGATATCGATTTCCTCTTTGTTTCCCCAATAAATATGATTGTCAATCATAGCCGACAGAAGATTATGGGCACTGGTTATCGCATGGAAGTCACCAGTAAAGTGTAAGTTCATGTCTTCCATAGGCACTACCTGAGCTTTCCCGCCTCCGGCAGCACCACCTTTCATTCCGAAGCAAGGACCTAATGATGCTTCTCGGATGCAGATAGCAGCATTTTTACCAATGGCGTTTAAACCATCTCCTAAACCAACAGTAGTGGTAGTTTTCCCTTCTCCTGCAGGAGTAGGGTTAATTGCAGTGACTAATATGAGTTTGCCCTTTTTATTTTGGGGGATTTCTTTAATAAAACTTTCGGATATCTTTGCTTTATCATGTCCATATGGTACAATGTCTTTGAAAGAAATATTTAATTTTTTTGCAACCTCCGAGATAGGTAATTTGTTGGCTTCCCTTGCTATTTCTATGTCACTCTTGAAACTCATTATTTCCTCCATTAACAAAACTATGGGATTATTTTTTCTTTTGAAACCCTGTTGAAAAAATTGTCATACTATATTTTGGGCTGAGGTTTCAACAGCGCTTAAGAAAGAATTTGCCGAAGAACTTGCAGACAATAAAAGAAAAGAGTCTTCAGCAGTCTTGATAATTAAAACATTTAAGTGCTCCATTAAGGTACGAACCGCAGTATTTACTCCAAAAGATTCTGCTGATAAATCTAATGGGCAAATTCTTTCTAAGCAGTTATGAGAACTTTTTCCAAATATTTCTATCCCAACCCAAGCATCACTTTGCTCTGTAATATAAAAATCTTTTTCCAGAGATTTTATTACTCCGGCAACTTCAGAATTCCTTTCAAAAAGTATGAAAAATTGATCCAAGGAATTTTTTATAAGTCTTATGGTTGAGTTTTTGTTTAAGCTGGATTGTCCTATAATTGGAACATCAAATTTAAGAATTCGTTTGAATTCGCTAGTGACTTTCTTATCCATTTTCTTAGGTATAGAAATGCAGAAAATTTCTGGATTTACTTCTTTTAGAGTGACATTTCCTATAACAGAATGAAGTCCGCTTAGGGGGGTCGTTGGTGAAATTTTCTTATCCACGGAGACGATCTCCTTCGGGATCAAAAAAATGAGGAGAAGTTATTTCTACTTCTATGACCTCCTTATTTAAGGGGTTCACTGAATCAACTTTCTCACCGTATCTTTGATCTCCTGCTTTTATAAAGCCTAGGCCAATTGATTTGTTTAACATTGGTGAGAATGCGACTGAACTCATCCAACCTTCGTCATTTTGTAACTTTGCGGGTTTTCCCTTTGGAATAAAATGTGATCCTGCCACTAATGTTTGCATTTTGTTGGTTGGGGCAAATCCAACCAACTTTAGGATACCTTCTCCATCAATTTTTTCTCTTTCAGACATTGTATTACCGATACAGTCATTTAGTTTCGAAACCATTTTTCCTAAACCTAGGTTATTAGCGGTGGTTTGACCGTTTAACTCGTTACCTGCTGCATGTCCCTTTTCAATTCTCATTACACCCAAAGCTTCTGTTCCATATGGAATCAGATTAAATTTCTTGCCTGTTTCAAAAATGTGCTCCATGAAAGAAGAAGCGTATCGTCTTGGTAAGGCCAACTCATAGGCTAATTCGCCAGAAAAAGATATTCTAAAAAGTCTGGCTTCAATACCATTAAATATTGATACTTTCCCGCAAGCCATGAAAGGAAAAGATGCATTAGAAATATCACTTTTAGAATCAATAATCTCTGACAAAAGGGCTCTTGAATTTGGACCTGCTATAGCAAATTGTGCCCAGTGATCAGTAGTGGAGAGCAAATGAACATCCCACGTTGGTTTCAGACATTGACGGCAAAACTCCAGGTGCCTAAATACTGTTACAGCATTGGTAGTTGTGGTCGTCATTACGAAATGATCTTCAGCAAATCTTGCAGTTGTTCCGTCATCGAATGCAATACCATCATCTCTAAGCATAAGACCATAGCGGACTTTACCAACTGCAAGTTTACCAAAATTATTGGCATAAACAAAATTTAAGAAGGCTCCAGCATCTCTTCCTTTTATATCTATTTTCCCTAATGTAGTCACATCGCAAATACCTACGGATTCTCTTGTTTGGAGAACTTCTCTATCCACACTCTCTCTCCAAGTGAGTTCTCCTTCCAAGGGAAACCACTGCGCTCGAAGCCAATTCCCAGTTTCTACAAAAACTGCATTTCTCTGTTCAGCCCACTGATGTGAAGGTGTGAGCCTAACCGGTTTAAAATGCTTTCCCCGGGATCGTCCAGCGAAAGCACCTATTGGAACAGGGGTGAAAGGTGGTCTATAAATTGTTGTTCCAACTTTTTCAATCGGCTCATTCTTTAAAAGGCTTAGAACGGACAATCCTAATACATTTGAGGTTTTTCCCTGATCTGTGGCCATACCTAAGGTAGTATACCTTTTCAGAAGTTCAACAGAGTGAAAACCTTCTTGTACAGCTATCTTAATGTCCTTTATGGTGACGTCATTTTGTAGATCGACCCATACCTTTCCTTTCGCAAGAGACTTTGAGAAAGGGGCCACATTATAAGGCTTTTGGGCAGCAGTTAATTTTATTTTCCCTTGATGTTTGTAACCTAAATAAGACAATATTTTCTTCATTTTGAGACTAGTCTCATCGAAAATATTATTTAGGTCGAAGGCTCCACTAGCTGCGCCGACCACTTCCATACCTTTTGGTATTTTCCCTGGAATAAAACAGTGATTTTTCTCTTGCCACTGCGGACGACCTCTTTCATGGCAAGTCAGATGCACGTTTGGATTAAAGCCACCTGAAACTGCTAGGCAGTCAGTTTCAACCGTAGTTCCATCATCTAATCTTAAGGAGGAGATTCTCAAACTACCTTTAGTATCCATCACTTTCTTTCCAAGCCGATAATCAACATTCTTAATTGGCACTACAATGTCTGACCTCTCATCTATGACCATGACTACATTGCATCCAGCTTCCTTTAGGTCTTTGGCTGTTATCCAGCCATCATCATTATTCGTGTAGATGGAGATTTTTTTACCAGGAATGATGCCCCACCGGTTGCAGTATTGCCTAACTGACCGTGATAGCATGATACCAGGTCGATCATTATTCCCAAACAATAATGATCGCTCGGAAGATCCACTACACAGAACGGACTGTTTTGCATAAATTCTCCACAATACTTGTCGAGGTTTGTCAGACTTGACCCTTTCTAAATTTGTTTTTATCTCTAATGCCCCAAAGATCCCATGGTCAAAAGCACCATAAATAGTTGTTTTAGGCATCAGCCTTACATTTTTAAAACTCATTAATTCTTCAATAGTTTTTTTAACCCAATTTACTCCAGTATCATTGTTTATTTGAGTGTGATCTCCATTGAGTGATCCGCCTAAGAGGAAATCTTCGTCTGCTACAATAACTTTGGCCCCGCTCCTGGCGGCCATTAATGCCGATTGAAGACCGGAGGGTCCTGCCCCAATTATAAGCAAATCACAATGAAGAAATCCCTTGTCATAAGTGCTTGGATCGGGCTCTCCTGATAGCCTTCCTAGGCCTGCTGCTTTTCTAATAATTGGTTCATAAATTTTTTCCCAAAAGGACTTCGGCCACATAAAGGTCTTATAATAAAATCCTGCGCTGAGGAAAGGGGATAGAAAATCATTAACTCTCATGAAATCCCATTCGAGTGGACCAAAGTGGTTCTGACTATTTGCTACAAGATCATCAAATAGTTGGATTGTTGTTGCTCTAATATTTGGTTCCGTATTTGCCCCAAGGCCTACTTGCACAAGCGCAGAAGGTTCTTCTGACCCAGAGGAAAATATCCCTCTTGGCCTGTGGTATTTGAAGGATCTACCAACTAAGTGGTTTCCATTAGCCAACAGGGCGGATGCCAAGGTATCTCCGTCATAGCCGTATAGCTTCTTTCCGTTGAAAGAAAAATTCAAACGTTTTTCGCGATTAATTAAGCCACGGCTCTCAAGCCTAAACATTTGACTTCCTATTTTTTTGTTTACTAATGTAATTACTAGCAAACTCTACTTTCAAAATCTCGTGAGTTTGTGTATTGCGAGTGACCACCAACCAGGACCTATCACCATATTCATGGTACCATAGTTCTTTATGAATCCCTGCAGGGTTTTGACGTAAGTATAAATAGTCATGAAAAGCATCATAATCCACTGGCTCCACTCTTTCTGGCCGAAAAACCAATTCAGCATCTCCTTTGTAAACGAATTCACAAGCATCTCTTGGTCCTAAATATGGGTGTGGAATAATCATGATTTCATAATCTCAATGCAAATTAGGTTGAGCACCGACCCCTTTTTCATCAATTAAATTGCCCGTCCTAAATCTATCAAGCTTGTAACCTCTTGCTACAGGATGGGGCGTATCGGTGGCTAGTAGGTGGGCATAACAATAGCCACTAGCCGGTGTAGCTTTAAATCCTCCATAACACCATCCTCCATTAAAATATAATCCATCAATATGCGTTCTATCTATAAAGGGAGATCCGTCCATGGACATATCCATCACCCCTCCCCACATTCTCAATAATCTTGCGCGACCAATCATGGGTATAATAGCCATTCCGCCCTCGCACACATCTTCTACAACTGGGAGATTGCCTCTTTGGGCATAGCTATTATAACCGTCTAGATCTCCCCCAAAGACAAGACCACCCTTATCGGATTGACTGACATAAAAATGACCTGCACCAAAAGTTATTACATTATCTAAAATAGGTTTCAAACCTTCAGATACAAAGGCTTGTAACACATGGCTTTCTATAGGAAGCCGGATACCGGCTGTGCTCATGACTTGGCTTGATGATCCCGCCACGCAAGAAGCCACCTTTTTGGCTTGTATGTCTCCCTTTGACGTCCGAACACCAGAACAGACTCCGTTTTTTATGATGAAGCCTTCCACGTTACAGTTTTGAATTATATCAACGCCTTTCATGTCTGCTCCGCGGGCATACCCCCAGGCAACGGCGTCATGTCTAACGGTTCCCCCACGTTTTTGCATCAAGGCACCTTTTACTGGAAACCTAGCATTTTCAAAATCTAAATATGGACATAGTTTTCTTAAAGCATTTTCATCTAGTAAATCAGCATCAGCCCCAGACAGGAGCATAGCGTTTCCACGCCGTACAAATGCGTCCCTTTGAGGATCACTATGAAAAATATTAATGACGCCTCTTTGCGATACCATGGAGTTATAATTGGTGTCTTGTTCTAAGCCTTCCCATAACTTTAATGAAAACTCATAAAAGGGCTCATTTTCAGGCAACAAATAATTGGAACGAATAATCGTTGTATTTCTTCCAATGTTACCAGACCCCAACCAGCCTTTTTCGAGTACGGCAACATTATTAATATTATAAACATTGCTAAGATAGTAAGCAGTTGATAAACCGTGGCCACCGCCACCAATAATGATTACGTCATAATTCTTCTTTGGCTGAGGCTCACGCCAAGCTTTTCGCCAACCGCGGTTACCAAATATACCTTCGAGAAAGATTTTTGCTGCAGAATATTTCATGTTCAACTTCCAACTACAATATGATATAGATTTTGGTATAATGCATCCATATAAAAGACATTAAATTTCATGAAAAAGACATTTTTGGTATAGTAAAGGTATAATTGTGTATAGAGTGGGGGTGCTTTTACTAGATGGATTCGCTTTGATGTCTTACGCGTCATTAGTAGAGCCTTTCAGGGCTGCAAATTTCCTGGATAACGAAAAACTCTATCAAATAGTGAATTTAACAGAAAAAAAACAAGGAGCGGTTTCTTCCTCGGGACTGAGAGTCGAGTCAGACTATACGCTCGGAGATTTCCCTGCACTAGATTTATTGATGGTTGTCGCGGGAGGTGATCCTTTGAAGTATGAAAACAAATCATTATTCAACTGGATCAATAAATTTGCTAGATTTGGAGTAATGATAGGAGGTGTTTCAGGGGGGCCAATCATCTTAGTTAAATCGGGGTTGATGAAAGACTACCGTATGACTGTTCACTGGGAGCATGCTCCCACTTTATTGGAAATCTATGACGATCTGCTGCTGGAGAAAAGCCTCTTTGTTTTTGATCGCGATCGCATAACATGTGCCGGAGGAACTGCACCTATTGACATGGCTTTAGCACTGATTTCTAGGAGGCAAGGGGCCTTTTTTGCCCAGCTCGTAAGTGATTGGTTCTTACATACTGAAATTAGACCTTCAGGAGGGCCTCAGAGATCCAATCTTATTAATAGAGTTGGTACTACAAATAATAAGGCACTAATAGCAATAGAGCTAATGGAGACTCATATAGCCGACCCCTTGAGTCTGGAAAACCTTGGAAATTTAACAGGAGTATCTCGAAGACAGCTGAATCGAGTTTTTCAAAAGGCTTTTAATAAAGGGACAATGGAGTACTATCGTGAGATAAGATTGGAAAAGGCAAAAAACTTGTTAAGAAATTCAAGAATGTCTGTAGCTGAAATTTCAGAAGTGACAGGTTTTTGTACGGCATCACATTTCTCCAGGTCCTTCTTAAATTTGTTTGCGGTACCACCATCTGACTACAGAAAGGGGAGCCAATTTGCATTTGTGGGTGACTCGTGATTTACAGAAGGTACAGAAGTAACACGATATAAATAAAAAGGGTCTTGATGCATATATTAATCCTCCAACATGCTAGAGTGGAGACGGCAGGTTCTTTGGGACACTTCCTCAAGGAGGATGGACATACTAGCCAGATAGTTCACCTAGATGAAGGAGAACAAATCCCAAAAGATAAAAATATGGATGGTCTTTGGGTTTTAGGTGGGCCAATGGATGTTTGGGATGAGGGGCAGTTGCCTTGGTTAAAAGATGAAAAGTTGTTTATTCGTTCACAAGTATACGACAAGGGGGTGCCTTTTCTGGGCATTTGTTTAGGCCATCAATTATTGGCTGAAAGTCTTGGAGGTCGTGTAGCTAAATCACTTAATCCTGAAGTTGGGTTTTTGGATGTATCTCTTACCGAAAGCGGGCAAACTGGGGTATTTTTTGATGGACTCCCAGATATTTTTAAGACCCTCCAGTGGCATGGCGCTGAGGTTGTTGAATTGCCTCCGGGTGCTAAAAGCTTAGCCTGGTCGGAAAATTGTCATATTCAGGCTATGCAATGGAATACCAGAGCCTTTTCTGTACAGTTTCATGTGGAGATAGAAGAAGATACTGTAAAAAAATGGGCTAATATTCCCGAATATCGGGCGTCATTAGATAAAGCAATGGGAGAAAATGGTTTCGAAAAGATGCAAGAGGCTTGTTTTGCGAACATTCCCAGCATGAAGCAAAAAGCGGAGAGGCTATATATTAACTGGATGCAGGCGACAGCCCAAACTTAAGTTCCAGCGGCTCGGGTCAGGGAAAGTCTGGCGATTTCCAAATGTTCTTTCATAAATGCAGCTGCTTTTTCAGGTTCCCGCGCTCTGATTGCGTTCAAGATTTGCCGGTGTTGTATATTGTATGTCCTTATTATTGTATCATTTAATGTTTGATGTCTTGCTCTCATCCACTCATCTTGGCCTCGGACTGAATTGATTTGATTTATGATCCAAATTAAAAGATTGTTTCCAGTGCAGTCTGATAAAATCTGATGAAATGCAGAATCAGCTGATGAGAATTGTGTGGGATCCTTGACACTTCTTTCCATGGTTTCAACTAAGGTTTCAAGTTGCTCAAATTGATCTTTCTTTCCGTGCAAAACTGCTAATCTACAAATATGTGGCTCTAATGCAAATCGAGCATCAATTAATTCTAAAGGGTTGGCATTCTTAACTTCAGATACTGGGAGAGCAGAAGTTTCATAGATAACGAAGGCTCCACTCCCAGCCCTTATTTCTAGAAACTTTTCTGATTCTAATTTTGCCAGGGCTGATCTAATAGTACCTCTTGACACCCTAAAACGCTCAGCTAACTCTCTTTCAGCTGGAAGTTTTTCTGGTGCTAGAAGTTGCCCGTTTAGAATTTCTCTTCTTATGCCTGCTGCTATACTCTCCGAGCCATGCCTGATAGTTTCACTTGAGGCGTCCATAAAAAAATCTCCTTTTGTATACCGATATTATACCAAAAAAGAGACAAATCAAGCTTATTGGTACTTTTTTTGTTTGATTTTGGTTTTTTTTTGGCTTACGATTAGCCTAGAAAAAAGTTTTAGGGGAGAAAACTGATGGCTTTTCCTAATCATGCAGAGTTCGTAATAATTGGGGCAGGGATTCATGGGTTGTCAACGGCTTGGCAATTAGCAAAGAGGTTTCAAGAAGCCGGAAAGGAAATAGAAGGGCGTATAATAGTTCTTGATAAAACAGGAATAGCGTCCGGGGCCTCAGGTATAGCCTGTGGAGTTGTTCGTAATAATTATTTCCAGCCTGCTATGCGAGAGCTAATGGCCCATTCGGTTGATCTATGGGAGAGTGACCCGGAAGGCCTTCATTATCATCCTGTAGGTTACATGCAAATTTCTTCTGAAACTATGAGATCAGATGTTTCCCAGATATATCAGCAACAGGCTGCAATAGGTTATGAGAGTCATTTTGTAGAAGGTGAAAATGCTTCGACTAAGTATATGAGAGGTTTCTTTGATGACTGGCAAGCAAAGGGAATCACTTCAGTTCTTCACGAGAAAAGAGGTGGCTACTCGAATCAAACAAAAACAATGTATGGGCTTGCTTCCAAGGTTGAAGCTCTGGGCGTCAGGATTATTGCTGGAGCGGAAGTAAAGGGTTTTATTAACGAGAATGGGTCGGGTTCTGTCAAGGCTGTTGAAACCAATTTGGGTAGAGTAGAGTGCGATCATGTCGTGATCGGTGCAGGACCATGGGTAAGAGACTTTTGGGATATGTTGGATTTACCCAAGAAGATAGAAGTTAAAGATTTAGTGGGAGACCTACACTCTAATGTGGATATGTGGAGATATTGGCAATTGGAGGAAGGAGTCCTAAATGTAGATCCTGGTATGTTTAAGACTAATGATGGGGAAGTCCCCCCAGTTTTACATGTGGATACTGATGCTCCGCTTATTTCAGATGTGGATGGTTCGATCATTACAGAAGAGATGTGGGGAATTTATTATAAACCAGACTGGCATTTTGGTGGGATACAAGGAGGAGCTTCACCTTATAAAGTCGAAACACCTGTAGATAAGGTGAAGGTAGATCCTTATGGACCGTCGAGCCCTGAATTTGTTTCGAGCAAAGAGTTTGCCCATATGTGGGTTTCTGCTTTAGCGCATTGCCATAAAAGGTTTGAAGGTTCAATGCCTAAATACCATCGGGATCCATCTGGAGGAATAGGTTGTTTTACCCCGGATAGTTTCCCTGTTTTTGATCATTTTAGAGAAAATGTAGCTGTAATTGCTGATTCTAACCATGGTTGGAAAATGATAGGTGTTGGGCACTTGATTGCTGATGAGGTTTTAGGCAATGAACAGGATTTACTAAAGCCCTTTAGGTTTAACAGGTTTAGCAAAGGCGATTTGCATCCAGTCTCTAATAGTCCGTACCCTTGGAGTTAAGTTAAGAGAATAATTACTAAGATTTTTGGAAAGGAGAGAACAGTGTCAAAGAAGGATATAGAGGAGTTTGTTGAAGCTCCAGGCCGTGAAGAAAAAATTAAGGAAGTTAGAAAAAAAATTGACGAACTGGGGATTACATACTTGTATCTCCAATTTGTTTCGGTCACTGGAAAGATTATGGGCAAAGGTATTCCTGCTGATCATTGGGAAAGCATTTCAAGGAAAGGATTTCAGTTAGTTTATGGGGCAACGGTCAATCTGTTCACCAATAGGTCAGGAGATTATTTGGGATATGGCCCTGAGGCTGCAGAATTGGTGGGTATACCGGAACCAGAAACATTTATGCAATTACCTTGGGATAAAAGGGTAGCCAGATTTTACTGCACACTTTTTCGTAATAGAGAAGAGCGCGAAAACCCTGGTGCCTATCTAACGGCTGATTGTAGGGGTAATTTGCGGAGGCTTCATAGGGAGTTTTCAAAGAAGCATAATGGCTTGCAGTTAAGAATGGGCACAGAGCCGGAAATGATGTGGCTGAAGTTTGATGAGGATGGAAAACCGAAAGATGGCTATTCGAAGCCTTATTGTTACCATATTGACCAATTTGAGAGTTTGCGGCCTGTTTATATGAAGGTGATTGAGTACGCGAGAGCTATGGGCTTAGATATGATTCAAGGAGATCACGAAGATGCCCCTGGTCAATTAGAGCTGAATTTTACTTTTGACGATGTCTTGAGGAATGCGGACAGATTAACAACATATAGACAAATTTGTGCCCAAGTCGCTCGTGAGTTTGGAATATTCGCCTGCTTCATGAGTAAACCTTTTATGGGGGTTTCTGCTTCTGGTTGCCATCATAATATGTCGCTATGGAGAGGTGGAGAAGATGTCTTCATTCCTATGGGTAATGATCCAAAAAACTTACCAGGCATGCGGGATAACTATATGCATGTGAAAGGCGGCGAAAATACTTTCATGCCTGACGGAGATGATCCCCAAATGCCACAGAAGGCAGGATTAGAAGCAATTGGGGGTATCGTCCACCATCTCAGAGCATTAACGGCAATTGGTTGCTCTACTGTAAATTCTTATCGCCGACTGTGGGATACTGGGTTTTGGGCACCTGTATTTGCGGATTGGGGGTTTCAAAACCGCACAACTGGGCTCAGGGTTTCGGCTCCAGGGCGTTTCGAATACAGGTCAGTAGACTCTATGGTAAATCCATATCTTATGGGATCCACAATTATAGCTGCTGCTGATGACGGCATTGAGAATAAGCTAGATCCTGGACCACCCGAAGAAAGAAATATATATCAAGCCATGGAGGCTGGTAAGCAAGTTAAGAAGTTACCTATGTCATTAGGGGAATCCCTTGAAGCTTTAGCTAATGATCCTGTTGTTCAAAAAGGCATGCCAGGTGAAATGTATGGCCTTTTTCATGAATACAAGGCTGATGAGTGGGCGCGCTTTATGTCAACGGTCACGGATTGGGACAACGATACTTATATGGAATGTTTGCCATAATTCGGGACTTGCGGCGTTCAAAGTTAACAATGATATAATATGATAAGGAGCACTATGAATGTGTGGAATAGCAGGGTTAATCCATAGAGGAAAGAAATCGACGGTTGGTTCTGAAATGACCCAAATGCTGCAAGCATTGAAGCATCGGGGACCAGATTCAACGGGTTATGCCGTTTACGGAGAGGCTGGCGGTGGATTAGTAATGAGGTTAAAGATAGCTGAAGCGGATGATATGGATAGGGGGAGCGGAATATATGCTGAACTCGATCGTAGGATAGACGCCGTTGATGTTATCATGGAAGAACATGGAGTTAAGGTCTCAAAAAAGGAAAAAGTTACTGATTATGCATATCGTTATGAGTACAACTTCACTGGAGATTTAGGTAAACTCGCTGAGCATGTCGAAGAAGTTGAAGGAGCGGAGATTCTTTCAATTGGTAAAGGCTTAGAGTTAATAAAAGATCTTGGAGATGCTGCTGTAGTTTCTGAGGCTTATGGATTAAAAGCTTTTCAAGGAACTCATGGAATTGGTCACACAAGAATGGCTACAGAGTCAGATGTGGACATACGTTCGGCGCATCCTTATTGGGCTTTCCCATACAATGATGTTTCGGTTGTTCACAATGGGCAGATAACAAATTACTGGATAATGAGAAGACAAATGGAGAAAAAAGGCCATAGGTTTACCTCTAACTGTGACAGCGAGCTATTAGCAGTTTATACTGCCCATAATCTATCACTTGGAATTAGTTTGGAAGACAGTCTTAGGCAATCAATTGAGGAAATTGATGGTGTATTCACATATTTAGTGGCAACCAAAGATCAGCTAGGAATGGCTAAAGATACTATGGCAGCAAAACCCTTGGTTCTTTATGAAAGTGATAAATTGATAGCAATGGCTTCAGAGGAGGTAGCTATCAGAGCCATTCTCCCAGAAGAGATCGATACTTCTGACCCATATGACGAGGAGGTAAGAGTATGGCAAGCGTAACAGAAAATGAATTAAAATCTATGACCCAAGAAGAGCGTGTCAAAGCTCTTGGAATGACTAGTGAACAATTGACGGGCAGGTCGATGTTTATGGAATTTGATCCTGGTGAAACCGAGAGATTTGAATATCCTTGGGCACCCAAGGTCGATTTCAATAAGAGGACTGAGCTAGACTCAGAGAATATGACATCAACCGAAGTAAATAACGAGATTCGAAAACTAATGAATGAAGGATATGGCACAATTGTCCTAAAGAATCCTAGAGGCAAGCACTCTTTAGCTGTTGGGATCTTGAGTAAACTTAATCTCATTATAGAGGGATCCACTGGTTATTTTGGCGTCGGATTGATAGATGGTCCAAATGTGAGAATTAATGGTAGAGTAGGATGGTCCTGTGGCGAAAATATGATGTCAGGAACCGTCTTAATTGAGAAAAACGCTGGCTCCACTTTTGGAGCAGCTATTAGGGGAGGAGATCTTGTCTGTAAAGGTTCGGTAGGATCTAGGACAGGAATTGATATGAAAGGTGGCACGATCATTGTCGGGGGTGACACAGGTGCTTTATCTGGTTTCATGATGCAACGCGGTAGGATGATAGTTTGCGGAAATGCTGGAAAAAACCTTGGTGATTCAATGTATGATGGAACAATCTATGTTGGTGGATCAATTAAGTCGTGTGGTGTTGATGCCGTAGAAGCTGAGTTAACCCAGGTTGATAAGGATTGGCTTAAAAGAAAGTTAAACCTGTATGGGCTCTTACCAACTAAAGGAGTTGATCATTTCACAAAAGTAGTCGCTGGCAAAATGCTATGGAACTATGACAATTTAGAACCAACGGAAAAGAAACTTATTCTTTAAGATTTTAGTAGAATTCAGAAGGAAAATATAATGGCTGATGGAAATCCAATAAATAAAAAACCTCTCAATAGAGACCCTTACAGATTAGGAAATTCCTTTGTTTTTCCACCGCGTGTTATGGATGATATTCATATCAAAGCCGAGCTGGGAAGATATAGGATGCGAGGGTTTTCCTTATTTAAGAAAATCCCTCATTGGGATGATTTAACTTTTCTACCAGGAACTCTCACACGCTTTGTTATTGAGGGTTATAGAGAAAAATGTGATACGAAAACCATAATAGGTCCTCGTGCAAAAAGGCCATTAGAATTAGATATTCCAGTATATATCACTGGCATGAGCTTCGGTGCTCTCAGTTATGAAGCAAAAACGGCATTAGCCAGGGGTGCTACTATGGCAGGAACAGCAACTTGTTCAGGTGAAGGTGGTATGATTCCGGATGAACGACGGTATTCTTCAAAATGGTTTTATCAATGTATTCAGTCTAGGTATGGGTTTAATCCTCATCATCTAGTTTTAGCAGATGGTTGTGAGTTTTTCATAGGGCAAGGTTGTAAAGTTGGCTTGGGAGGACATTTGATGGGTCAAAAAGTAACTGATCAAGTGGCTGAGATGCGTTCGTTACCAGCTGGCATAGATCAGAGATCTCCGGCAAGGCATCCTGATTGGTTAGGCCCAGATGATTTGGCTTTAAAGATTCAAGAGATTAGGGAAGCAACAGACTGGCAGATTCCCATCCAATTAAAACTGGGTGCCGCTAGAGTTTATGATGATGTTCGTATGGCTGTAAAATGCGATCCAGACTCGATCTATATAGATGGTATGGAAGGTGGTACTGGTGCGGGTCCCCATCTAGCTACTGAAGACACGGGTGTCCCAGGTATGGCTGGCATTCGCCAGGCTAGAAAGGCAATTGATGACTTGGGTAAAAGAGGAGAAATAACACTTATTTATGCTGGAGGTATAAGAAACGGCGCTGATGTTGCTAAAGCCATTGCCTTGGGAGCAGATGCCATAGCAATTGGACATTCGGCTATGATGGCTTTGAATTGTAACAAAGATATTCCTGAAGCCAATTACCCTGAGGAAATGGGAGTAGATCCTGGAGAGTGTTATCATTGCCATACCGGTCGATGTCCTGTGGGCGTTGCCACGCAAGATCCCCTCCTTCGTTCTAGATTAGACCCTGACGAGGCAGCAGAACGGGTATACAATTTCCTGCATACACTCACAATCGAAGCACAGTTGTTTGCCAGGGCTTGCGGCAAAACAAATCTTCACTCATTGGAGCCAGAAGATCTTGCTGCTTTAACTATGGAGGCTTCTGCGATGGCAGGAGTTCCTTTGGCGGGCACTAATCATACTGTTGGAATTGATGACTACCATCATCTTTAGGAGAATATATTATGGCTGGAACACAATACAGAGGATCTGAACTTAAAAACGTGGATCAATTTCTTGATGATGCTGATGGATTAGACAGTGAAAGAGAAAAAGAGATAGGTCAACACATCGGGTATAGATATGACGTAAACCTTGTGCCTGATTATAAAAGGTTAACTCCATTTTTAAAAAAATATATGGAAATTATGGGGTGGGATGATTTAAATTGGTTGGAAGATATTCACATGGGCTATGAAGAAGCTAAACCTGCCGTTTTTGATAGAAATATAAATGGTTGGGTTCGAGTACCTGACAGTATTGATTTGCCAGATAATCAACAAGATAGAGATATGATTGCCCGCGAATTATTACTCAAATTTCAAATGTCGGATAGGCATCCATTGGTTGCTTTAAGAAAGGCCTACATGAAATTTTAATTATGGCTCGATTACTAACAATATCTTGTCTGCAAACAAGTCCCAGACCCACCTTTGCATCTGCACGGGAAGAAGCCATAGCTCTGGCAGAGATGGCGATGGGGAAAGGACCTTCCTTAATCTGTCTACCAGAATATTGTGGCGGTCTGAGAAGCGATGAGGGAAGGTTTATTCCTCCACATGCAAAGGAGGATGAACATCCAGTACTATTAGCTTTGAAGGATTTTGCAAAAAAAAATAAAGTTTGGATTAGTGTGGGTTCTGTTGCAATAACTGGTGAAAATGGGAGGTATTTTAACAGGAGCCTACTTTTGGATAATAACGGTGATATCAAATGTAGGTATGACAAGATACATCTTTTTGATATCAATCTTGCTGATAATCCTCATGCGTTTAAAGAAAGTGCTACTGTTCAATTTGGAAACCAGATTTCTTTGGCTGAGACTCCTTTTGGAAAGATTGGTTTTTCCGTTTGCTATGATTTGCGGTTTGCACATATATACAGGCAAATGGCCCAAAATGGCGCGGAAATCTTGTTGGTGCCTTCTGCTTTTACAAAAAAGACGGGGGAAGCCCATTGGCACATTTTGAATCGGGCAAGGGCAATAGAAAACGGTGCTTTTGTGATTGCTCCTTGTGCTAGTGGCCTGATTGAAGGAGGAGGAGATTCATATGGGCACTCCTTAGTTGTGGATCCTTGGGGTGAGATTTTAGCCGATGGTGGTGTTGGTTCAGGCGTCATAACCTTACAAATAGATTTGCAGAAAGTAGGAAAAACACGAATGCAGATCCCTAGTTTACAGCATGACCGAGATTATGAACTAAAGATAATCGATGTATCTGGAGAAAATACATGATTGAAAACATTATTGATTCAACTGAAATACCAAATAAGATTCCTTCACCTCAGGAAAAATTCATGAAATTTCAGTGTAGAGCTAGGCAAATGATAATGCGTGATAATCTTGGACGACCAGATGACTCAATCACCCCGACGATTTATCTGAAGGATAATACGAATCCCATTACTAAGATAATAACTTTGATACATAAGTTACCAGAATATTCAGCGCTGTCAGAGTTAATGCATATTGCTAGGAAAACTAATGATCCATCTCAAAGGAGAGACCAAGCTGTAAAGTTACTTTCTGCTTCATATTACCAAAAACATCGTGAATTTACTGATGTTTTGACGGCAACATTTACTCCCAACTCAAATTTAGCGGAAACGCTAATTTCTGAGGGGAGTTGTCGGCTTGTTTTTGATGCCTATTCTCATAAATTTGAGAGTACTTTTACTGTCAACAAACTTGAGAGATCAGAATTTCTTTTTCGTTCAACAATAATGCATAATCAGTTATTTAATCCAAAACTTCACCCAGAAACAATCATTTTGAGTTTCAGTCCCGTGTGGGAGGAAAACGAAGCATAAATAATGGGTCAAATAATTTGACAAAGTACTGATTGTCGACCAGTATTTTGGAGGGGGAAATGTCATGGGTATTAGAGTAGGAATAATCGGTGCTGGTCCGTCAGGATTATCGCAACTCAGGGCTTTTGAAAGGGCGGAAAATAAAGGCGATTCAATTCCTGAAATTGTGTGTTTTGAAAAGCAATCAGATTGGGGAGGGCTTTGGAACTATACTTGGCGAACGGGTGTAGATGAAGCTGGAGATCCATGTCATGGTTCAATGTATAGATACCTTTGGTCAAATGGGCCCAAGGAGGGCTTAGAATTTGCTGACTATACATTTAAAGAGCACTTTGGAAAAGATATCGCGTCTTACCCTCCTAGGGCTGTACTATTCGATTACATCAAAGGTAGGTTAGAAAAAACTGCTTTTAGAGATAAAATACGGTTCAACACTATCGTCCGAGATGTTAGGTATCATGAGGATAAAAGCGAATTTGAAGTCATATCTAGAGATAATAAGAGTGATACAGAGTCTGCTGATTATTTTGATCACTTAATTGTCGCAACTGGTCATTTTTCTACCCCTTATGTTCCCTATTATGAGGGATTTGATAGTTTTAATGGTAGGATTTTACATGCTCACGATTTTAGAGATGCTCGAGAATTTACCGGGAAAAATATCTTAATTCTTGGCACAAGTTATTCAGCAGAAGATATAGGATCTCAGTGCTGGAAATATGGATGCGAGTCAATCACTGTGGCTCATAGAACTGCTCCCATGGGCTTTGATTGGCCTGACAATTGGCAAGAGGTCCCGGCTTTGGTAAAAACTGAGGGGTCTAAAGCACATTTCAAGGATGGATCTTCCAAGGAAGTTGACGCAATTATTCTTTGCACTGGGTATCAACATCATTTTCCATTTTTACCGGATGATCTTCGCTTGAAAACAGCAAATCGGCTGGCAACGGCTAATTTATATAAAGGAGTCGTTTGGGCCAATAATCCAAGATTATTTTACCTCGGAATGCAGGATCAGTGGTTTACCTTCAATATGTTTGACGCACAAGCCTGGTATGCACGTGATGTAATCATGGGGAAGATTGATTTACCTGAGGTTTCTGTAATGAAAAAGGATCCAGAGATCCGAGAAGCAAAAGAGGATGCTTTAGAAGATGATTATGCCTGTGTTAGGTATCAGGGTGACTATGTGAGGGAGTTAATAGCTGAAACTGACTATCCTAGTTTTGATATCGATGCAGCCAATGAAGCATTCTTTTTATGGAAAAAGCATAAGAAGAAAAATATTATGACTTTCAGGGATAAAGGAGGTTTTGTTTCTCCCATGGATCAATCAATTTCTCCAGCTTATAAGAAAGCCTGGAAAGAGGAACTTGATGATAGCCTTGAAGCATACATGGAGTGAATATAAAAACAGGTTGGAGTAAACATTAAATAGTTTTGTCATGTTAACGAGTACAGTTAGTAAAATTGAAACGAAAGGGAGAAAAAAAATGAGAGAAATTGTATACAAATTGAGGGCCGCGCTAGCAATGGTTTTTCTAGCAGGAGCCACGATTTTTTCTGGTCCTGCAATTGCTGATAGCAGCGGTGTGATAAAAATTCCTACACATAATTGGTCAAGTCAGTTAGTTGGAGCAGAAGTTGTTGGAGAATTATTCAAGAAAGTAGGAGAAAAAGTTGAATACGTACCTATGGATAGCCAGACGGTTTATCAGGCTATGGCAGATGGTGACATAGATATAGTGCATGAAGTTTGGGAAGGAGCTTTTGGTGCGTCCTTTGATAAATCTTTAGCAACTGGAAATGTAATAGATCTACTAACCCATGATGCTGTAACTCGCGAAGATTGGTGGTATCCAGTATATATTGAGGAAGTTTGTCCTGGTTTGCCTGATTGGGAAGCCTTAGCCAAGTGCTCTGACATGTTTGCGAGAGCAGATTCAGGCGGTAAAGGTGTCTTCATTGGAGGTCCAGTAGATTGGTTAAAGCATGATGCAGAAAAAGTTGAAGCTTTAGGCATGAATTTTGTCGTTCGAAATGCTGGATCAGCTGGAGCAATCTGGGCAGAACTAGATGCAGCTGTTGCTCAGAAAAAGCCAGTGGTAATTTTTAATTGGTCCCCAAACTTCATTGGAGCTAAGTATCCGGGTAAGTTTGTAGAGTTTCCTACACATGATCCAAAATGCACAACTGATGCTTCATGGGGTGTAAACCCAGATGCGCTTTATGATTGTGGGAACCCTGCCAGTGGTTATTTGAAAATTGGGGTAAATAAAGATTTTGAAAAAAATCATCCAAAGGCTTTCAATATTGCGAAACAAATGAATTTTTCTGGCCCAGATATAGATAAGATGGCTAACTATGTTGATACTGATGGTATGGAAATTCCTGAGGCAGCCCAACAATGGTTAAAAGACCATAAGTCTAAATGGGAAAAATGGGTTAAATAAGTTTACGGACTTTTAATGAACCAATAATCCGGTTGGCCTTTTTGTAGGCCAATCGGGGCCTAAATTTTAATAGCAAGTGACTAGTTGAATGCCCAAAAAATCTGTAACTATTTCTTGTAAGAACGTTTGGAAACTTTATGGTTCTGATCCGGCAAGATTTTTGGCTAACAGAAATTATAATCCCTCTGAAAACGACCTTAAGCAATCACAATATATTGCTGCAGTATTCGATGCCTCCATTGATGTTTTCAAAGGGGAAATACTTGTTATAATGGGACTCAGTGGGTCAGGAAAATCAAGTCTGGTCCGTTGCATGACAAGACTTATTGAACCGACTAGTGGTGAGATTCATTTTGAGGGATCAGATTTATTAAAAGCCACTGAAAAAGAGTTGATCGAAATCCGTCGCCACAAGATGGGTATGGTATTTCAAAATTTTGCCCTGATGCCACACAGAAATGTCTTGGAAAACATAGCATTTCCGTTGGAGGTTCAAGGAGTCAGTAGAGAAAAAAGAGAAGAAAGAGCTATTGAAATCATTGATTTAGTTGGTCTAAAGGGTAGAGAAAAATACTATCCAAGAGAGCTTTCAGGTGGTCAGCAGCAACGTGTTGGATTAGCGAGATCCCTTGCAGTTGAACCAAACATATGGTTTCTAGATGAGCCATTTTCAGCTCTTGATCCCTTAATAAGAAAAGAGATGCAGAATGAATTTCTTAGGCTACAAAATCTCCTGAATAAGACCATAGTATTCATTACTCATGATTTTGATGAAGCGATTAGACTAGCAGATCGAATTGCAATAATGTACGAGGGACGGATTGTTCAGGTTGGGAATGCGGAAGAGCTTATAACGAACCCTGCCAATGAATATGTTGCGGAGTTCACTAGGGACATACCTAGGGCCAAACTTTTATCAGTTGGTTCCATCATGCAACCTGCTAAAAAATCAACCAAAAACAAAATTGTTGTGAATAAGACGGATAAGATTTCTTCCGTAGCTCCAAGTATAATTTCTTCTAATGCAGTCGCAACGGTAGTTGATGAAAGTGGCGATGTATGTGGTGAGTTAACCAAAGATCAAATTGTTGACATTTTATTTGCTGATGAGAAGAATAATGACTGAATCACTTTGGGAAAGACTTAAACAATTTTGGTTCGTTTACCCCTTCATAGCGTTATGGCTTCTGAAGCCAATTACTCCAAATTGGGGGGTCATTCCACCAAAGAGTTGTTTAGGGGGATGTGGAAGCATAGAGGGTATGATCCCTTTTGTAGACTGGGTTAATAATCTTATAGCCGTATTAAGGAATTACGAAATTCTACCAGGGATAAGCGAAGGTAAGGTGGGTCTCTTTACTTTCAGGGAATTTACTCGCTATTTAGCAAATTTAATTGATATCCCCTTAGATTTTACAGAAGCGTTACTTTATAAGGGTTTTGAAACTATTCCTTTAGGCCCTTTGCCATGGGTTATGATTCTTGGACTAGTAGTGGTCTTAGGACTCTATCTAAGAGGTATTAGCTTAGCAATTTTAGGCGGTAGCTGTGTTCTATACTTGGCCATTTTTAGTTTGCGAGGGATCTGGACTTTGTCAATGAAGACCCTTTCTGCCATCGCAGTTTCAGTTCCTTTAGCCGTTCTAATAGGACTTGTCTTAGGTATTCTAGGTGCAAAGTTTAAAGTAGTGGAAAGAATTCTTAATCCAATTTTGAATGTTTTACAGTCTCTACCTCATTTTTCTTATTTAATTCTGGTAGCAATTTTTTGTGGCGTAGGAGCAAAGGCAGGAGTTATAGCAACAGTAATTTTTGCGTTTCCTCCAATGACAAGGCTGACCATTCTTGGTCTGAAAGAGCTATCGTCGGAAATTGTGGAAGCAGGCAAGATGAGTGGATGTAATTATTGGCAAATGCTTTTTAAAGTGGAGTTGCCTGGAGCTAGATCAGCTCTAATGTTAGGCATAAATCAAGTTATCATGCAGTGCTTAGCAATGGTGGTTATTGCTTCTTTTATTGGCCAACCAGGTTTGGGACATGATTTACTAGCGCGCCTACAAAATTTGAGGTTGGGACAAGCTTTTGAAATAGGAGTAGCAGTCGTCTTTATAGCGATTACCCTAGACCGCTATAGTCAAGCTTTAGTACTGAAACAGCCAGAGAGATCCAGAGAAGGCGCATTTTGGTTGCGAAATCCGTATTTGTCTGGGGCGATTGTTATCGTAGTTTTGTCAGTTATTCTGAGTTTTATTTCATCGGCTGCGACCCAGTTGCCGAAGGAATATACAATATCAATTTCAGGATATCTAGATTTGGGAATTAAAACCTTTACGACGTCTTTGTTTGTGCCATTAGGAATATTCCGAGACTTTTTGCTAGTTTATTTTTTTATGCCGACAAAAGCTATGTTCCAATCATTGCCTTGGATATCAGTGATAGTCTTGGTAGGTTGCGCTGGATGGAAGTTAGGAAGGTTTAAATTAGCGCTAACCGTCATGTTTTTTGTTTTTCTTATTGCGGCTTCTGGTTATTGGGTTAGAGCAATGATTACCCTCTACATGGTGTCAGTTGCAATCATTATCAGCATGGGGTTTGGAATTCCTGTTGGAATTTGGGCTTCTAAAAGATTGAATAGAACAAAGCTTGTACTAAATATATGTGATACTTTTCAAACCTTTCCATCTTTTATATATTTGTTACCAGCGGTAATGTTGTTTCAAATCAGTGATGTATCAGCAATTTTTGCGATAGTTGTTTATGCTAGTATCCCAATCACAAGATATACTATCTTTGGGTTAAGGAATGTCCCATCACAGATTATTGAAGCTGCAAAGATGTCTGGATGCAGTGAGAGTCAATTATTGTGGAAAGTGAGAATGCCTTTAGCATTCCCAGAAATGCTATTGGGAGTAAACCAAACTTTAATGTTTGCACTTTTCATGGTCATGATTGCTGGATTCATTGGAACAGTAGATTTGTCTCAAGAGATCTTTAGGGCCTTATCATTTAATGATGGAGGTAAAGGCTTGGTTATTGGACTATGTGTGTCTTTAATTGGGCTCACTGCAGATAGATTACTTGTGGAATGGTCAAATATTAAGAAGAGAAGTTATGGGTTAAAGACATAACATAGGTTTCATGCATAAATTTTTGGTCAAAATACTGAAAAAAAAATGAATTGAATAATTAAATGTTGTTAAATGAGTTTGTTGACAGAGGTTTTTTGAGAGAGGTTTATTATGGTGAAAGTTCCCAATGATAACTAAACTCGACGATTTTAGAAAAGTTTCAAATATTAATAGTCTGAAATGGGAACGTCTTGAACAAACTGGGTTGCCCGACGAAGATGTTTGGTGGTTTAATTTGAGCTATGATCCTGACATTGGTCAAGGTTCCTATCTTTATAAGATGGGTCCTGGTGCCAGGTCGAACCCTCATGAACATGAAGGACCCGAGGAATTCTTTATTTTGGAAGGAGATTTAGTGGATAATGATGGTTATACCTATGAAAAAGGGGATTTTGTGTCTCTAACAGGAGGCTCCCGTCATTGCAGTGTTTCACCTTCAGGATGTATTATAGTCGTGACCCATCGCGGCAAAGTCATTGATTTGGATAGAGAAGACTTGTGATGGGGATAATGGGTTATATAGAAAGACCTACTTTGCTTGGTTCAAGCCATGTACCAGGTCTGCCTGTTCTGCCACATGGTGTTGAACGTCATGTAGTTCCTGGTGGAGGAAGCAGGGGAATAAGCATTAATAAAGGTGATGAAATTGCCGTCGTAGATCGAGAAGGCTTGCAATTAGCTGAAATGGTTTTCTTTGATCTCTCGGGTCGTTCTGATGCTGGAATGCTGGGAGCTAAAGGCAGTGGGAAAGCAGAATACCTTATCAATCTATTGTCTTCAGGGGATCAATCAGGATTGAAGGTTTTAAGAGCTCTGGAAAAGACGAATTTTGATATAAGAAAAGGCAATGCCATTAGGATCTTTACCGAAGGCTCTAAGGCTAGTGACTCTGTCGAATTTATGGCCTCTTCGGATGGGCTTCTAATTATCGCAGCACCTGGGGAGCATATGTTACCCGAGGCTCAGAGTTTCCCTACTGAATTGATAGTGTACATTAAGAGAGCGGATCCCAGGATTTTTAAAGGCGGTATGTTGCCGCCAGATCCTCTTGCTGATCCGTTGATTGATAAGAATATTCAACCTGGTGAGGCCAAGTCTTATGAAGTAAAAGCAGGTGATTACATTCAAATTTTAGACGTGCAAGGGAGGGAATGTTCAGATTTTCAAGCGTTTAGCCTCCGTGAATTAGACAAGGGTGTCGAAAGGGAAATAGATCCCACAACAACTAGAAGTTTGATGGGCTCTCTTTATCCAAGCCCTGGAATCTTTTCAAAATATTGGACTTTGGACCATGAACCACTTGTGGAAATTGTGCAAGATACCTGTGGTAGACATGATACCTTTGGATTGGCTTGTACAGCTAGGTATTATGAAGATTTGGGTTATCCAGGGCACGTAAATTGCTCAGACAACATGAACATAGACTTGGCAGCATATGGGATAAAGCCAAGAGGTGGATGGCCAGCTATTAATTTTTTCTTCAATACTATGCTTGATGATACCAATGCCTTAGGTATGGATGATCCATGGTCTCGACCAGGTGATTTTGTCTTGCTAAAGGCTCTTACTGATCTGATTTGTATTTCTACCGCTTGTCCTTGTGATGTGGATCCAGCAAATGGTTGGAATCCCACAGACATACAAGTAAGGACTTATTCGAAAGAAAATAACTTTAAGCGCTCCATTGGGTGGAGGAAGACAACGGAGGCAGACATGGAAGAAACCAAACAAACTGGTTTTCACAATTCTTTTTCTAACCATACCAGAAATTTTGTTGAATATAGCGGCTATTGGCTTCCTAACTCCATGACAAATTATGGAGCGATTAATGAGTATTGGGCTTGCCGGGAGAAGGCGGCAATTATGGATTTATCTCCATTAAGAAAATATGAGGTTACTGGACCAGGTGCAAAAACACTTATGCAAAAGTGTGTTACTCGAAATATGGATAAACTAGCAGTAGGCCAGGTAGTGTATACTGCCATGTGTTATGAGCATGGTGGTATGATCGACGACGGAACCGTATTTAGATTAGGCGATAATAATTTCCGGTGGGTAGGCGGAAATGATTTGAGTGGAATTTGGTTAAGAGAACAGGCTGAAGAAATGGGGGTGGATGCTTGGGTGAGGAACTCAACAGATCACCTCTGTAACATTGCTATTCAAGGACCAAGAAGCCGGGAGATACTTGAAAAAATTATTTGGACTGCGCCGGTGCAACCTAACATGACGGAACTGCAGTGGTTTCGATTTGCAGTAGCTCGATTGAAGGACTTTCATGGTCCTTCTTGTGTCGTTAGCAGGACTGGATATTCAGGTGAATTAGGATATGAAGTTTTTTGCCATCCCAGAAATGCTCAGGAAGTCTTTGATGTTATATGGGACGTGGGGCAGGAGTTTGGGTTAGTTCCTTTGGGTCTAGAAGCTCTCAATATGCTCAGAGTCGAGGCTGGTTTGATATTTGCAGGATATGAATTTACAGATCAAATAGATCCCTTTGAGGCTGGAATAGGCTTTACCGTACCATTCAAAACTCAGACAGCAGATTTTATTGGTAGAGCGGCACTGGAAAAGAGAAAAGCCAATCCACAAAGGAAACTGGTAGGATTGGATATAGAGGGAGGTCTAGTTCCATCCTCGGGTGATTGCATCAGAATGGGAAGAGCTCAAATAGGTGAAATCACTTCGGCAGTGAAATCCCCAATTCTCGATAAAACAATAGCTTTGGCCAGAATTTCAGTAGAACATTCCGAAGTTGATACAGAAATTGAAGTGGGTCAATTAGATGGTTTCCAGAAAAGAATACCTGCTAAGGTTGTTCCTTTTCCCCATTTTGATCCTAACAAAGAAAGGGTTCGGGGAAACTATGGTGGTATAAGTAACTAGGCCCACCGCCAAACAGTGGCGGGCCTAGACTTAGATTTTAGTTTATTTTTTTACCTTATCGTATTTGTCACTCTCAATCATATGTCCGTATAGCAAGAATGCTATGCATATAATGATTGCAATAAGTGTATAAAAGAAGGTGAGAGTTGAGCCTGCACCCATAAACATTGCGCCGTTAACAACACTCCAATCTAATTTATCATAAGGAAATCCCATTTTTTATCCTTTCCTAATAAAGTTATTCAGCTGGTTGTGCTGAAGTTGGTATACCTTCTGGATAGGCCTGAGCCGGTACTTTGGTAGGGTCAAGTCCTGCTATTTCAGCTGCTTCAGGTGTCCTGAGCATACCCAAACCACCAAGTCCAAGAGACAAAAGGTATCCAGGTACAAAGCCACATAGAGAGCACACAATTGCGCCTACTAATTGACCCAGAATAGATACGGTTGGTGCATTTTCGATAAATAGAGCTGGATATCCTGCTGCAAAGACACCGAAAACAACCATGCCATAAACACCTATAGTACCATGAACTGTGACTGCTCCTACAGCATCATCGATACCAAAAGCTTCGAGCATTCTCGCAGCTGGCCGTAGTAGAAGGCCTGCACCGATTGCTACTATGAATGCCAATGCAGGAAAATATACATCCAGGCCAGATGCCACTGAAATTATACCAGCAAGGGCGCCGGACATCATCCAAAATGGATCCCGATTAAGTAACCATGCTCCAATCACGCCACCACAAATACCCATCAGGATATTAAATGATAATGCCGAGAGGTTCATAGGAGTTCCATAAATGGTTGTTCCAGTATTAGCTGTCCAGCTCCAACCCTCTCCAGGTAAGATCATACAAGCCATTAGAAAGCCCCAGAAACCAACTATGATTAGCATCAGCCCGGTAGCGGTAAATGGCATGTTATGTCCTGAAAGGTCATTAGCTGTTCCATCTGCGTTAAACTTCCCAATTCTAGGTCCTAGGTTTATAAGAACACCTAGTGCAAAAAAACCGGCAACTGCATGAACTACTCCGGCAGCACCAAAATCATGCATACCAAACTGGGTCACAAGCCATCCGTCAGCATGCCAGCCCCAAGCCGCAGCTACTACCCAAGCAAAAGCTCCAAGAACGATTGCCAGGATTACAAAGCCCACAGTTTGGATTCTCTCAATCACTGAACCGGACATAATAGAAGCCGTAGTAGCAGCAAACAAAGCAAAGGCTCCCCAGAATACGCCTGAGGCGTTATCAGCTATATTTGGTCCCATGTATTGGGCAGATTCTCCCCAGGCCCAGGCAAGACCACTAGCATATTCCCAGCCAGATATTCCCATTGGTCCTGCGGCAAAATTGATCCCCGTTGGAAAGGCCCAATAGACCCACCAACCAACAAAGTAAAAAGCTGGTATTACAAATGCAAAAGCTAAGATGTTCTTAACTCCAGAGGATAAAACATTTTTCATCCTTGTAGCACCCATTTCATAGGCTAAAAAGCCTGCATGAATGAGAACCATTAGTGGTATTGTTAAATAATAATAAGTTTCTGCAAACATTGTATTTGTAACTTGCGAACTTGCTTCAAGTTGCGCAATTTGCGCCGTTAATTCGGCAATTTTTTCTTCCATCTCATTCCTCCCTTAGGTTATTTGACTGTATGAAAAATGAATGTAAGCGGATTAAAGCACTATCTCTCAAAAAAGGTATCAAAAAATGCCAAATTTATACCAAAAAAGAACCAAATTGGCTTTCTTTTAAAAAAAAATGAATTAGAACTAGGATTTTTCCGGCCCACGATCTTAATTATAGAGATTATACCGATTTGCAGTATCATGTTATTATAAAACAAGTTTAACAGGTGGAGTAATGGTTGAGATAACCCTAGGCCTAATTGCCGCTTTAGCATGGGGTTTCCATGATTTTTTTGTCAGATTTATAGTCAAAAAAGTCAATATTTTTACGGCACTGATAGTTACTAATATAGTGGGTATAGTGGCGCTCTCATTCGTGCTGATTTTTTCAAAACAGGGTGTTGTCTTTGGGCAATCATTTTTGTTGATTTCTTTAAGCTACGGATTGTTATTCTTAGCTGCTACATATAGCCTTTATAGGGCTTTTGATAAGGGACCAGTTTTTATAGCGGCGCCCATAATAGGTTCGTACCCACTGCTATCCCTCTTATACGCCTCAATAATGGGAACAAGTCCTGAAGCTTATCAGTGGATATTGAGCGCCTTAGTGATTCTGGGTTTGGGATTGACGATGAGTTCTCAAATTAAAAAGAATAAATTATTTAAGTTGGACCTTTTATCCACTGTTTATTGGTCCTTATTATCAGCATTACTATTTTCTATTTCATTCCAATTGGGGCAAAATCAAATTATTAATGGTCATGAAGTTTCTTCGAACCTATTTGCCAGATTAACATCAGCGATTGTTTTGTTTGGCTTTACTTTTCAAAAAATGAAACTAATGGGTCTGGGTCTTCATAATATACTAATTTTAATATTTATGGGTATTGCTGATACGATTGCTTTAAGTATCATGGTTTATGCTGGAAACTATAGCAGGCCTGAGTTTTCTTCTGTTTCTGCATCTACTTTTGGCTTAATAACCATTCTGTTAGTCTGCCTTTTTTATAAGGAAAAATTATCAAAAGTCCAAAGCTTGGGCATTATTGTAGTCTTCTCGTCGATTGCAATGCTATCACTAAGTTAAGGAAATTTTTTCTTTTTCCTTTGTGATGGAAAGTCAGGTGTTATAATATTAAGTATGGAGACTAGTGATGATTTCCCAGAATAGATGTGAAATAGAAAAAATTTTTCGCCATCCTATAAAGAGTGTAGGATCGGAATTAATCAATTCTGTTTATTTGGTGGCTGGGAGTACAATGCCAGGAGATAGGGTCTGGGCTCTAGCGCATGAAAAGACTCGTACACCAGAGCATCGGAAACATTGGCTACCCTGTAGTTCTTTTTTGAGAGGTTCAATTGCGCCAACTTTGATGGCCATATCTGCAAAATTTGACGGTCATACTGGTATCCTTGATTTACGTCATCCAAAAGCAAAAAACTTTAGTTTTAATCCCAACGATAGTAGAGATCTACAGAAATTTCTCAATTGGATATCACCATTGTGTCCAGTAAATGGGCCTGCCCCAGCATCACTGTATAGGGTTGAAAATAGAGGATCAACAGATACGGAATATCCTTCTATTTCTCTTCTATCATTAACTTCACTACATGATTTGTCAGAAAAGTTAGGAACTGATTTAGATCCTAGGAGATTCCGGGGTAATATTTGGTTTACCGGGGGCGAACCTTTTGAGGAATTTAATTGGATAGATCAAGAAATAGAAGTTGGCGGCGTGAGACTAAAAGTAGTGGAACGAATAGAGCGTTGCAATGCTACCAAAGCTAATCCATTAACAGGTAAAAAAGATATAGATACCCTTACTGCTCTCCAAGCCAATTATGGACACAAAGATTTTGGCATTTACTGCGAAGTATTGACAGACGGCAAAGTATCGTGTGGTGATCAACTCATATTATCGTTATAAATAGATCCGCTAGGGCTTTTAGACATCCAGTGTATTCAGAACCTCCCAGCGAGTGAGATGGGAAACAAACTTTTCCCATTCTTGATTTTTGAGTTTGATGTAAGCATGTGAAAATTCGGTACCTAGCTTGCTAATAAGGATATCATCCTGGGAAAATTCCCTTAACGCATCAAGTAAATTAGCGGGTAACTTTTTAACTTCATTATCTGAAGTGCGGTCAGAATATATATCATTATCGTGCCTTTTTCCTGGATCAGCTCTCGTATCAATCCCAATCATTCCTGTAGCTATAATTACGGCTTGCAATAGATAGGGATTGGCAGCCCCGTCCGGTAAACGCAGTTCAAAGCGGCCAGATCCTGGTATTCTCACCATGTGAGTTCGGTTGTTTCCACTCCAGGTTATAGTGTTAGGTGCCCAAGTTGCGCCTGATTGGGTGACAGGAGCATTTATTCTCTTATAGGAATTAACGGTAGGATTCGTGATGGCAACCATCGATTTTGCATGGCTCATAATACCTCCAAGAAAGTTTAAGCCACTCTGGGCAAGACCTATCTCAGATTTTTTGTCGGCAAAAATGTTCTGTTTTCCGTTTAAATCCCAAACTGATATATGGGCATGGCAACCATTACCAGTTAAATTTGCAAAGGGTTTAGGCATGAAGGTCGCTCTCAATCCGTGCTTTTCGGCAATAGATTTCACCATGAATTTGAAAAATGAGTGTTTATCTGCTGTTACTAGTGCATCATCATATTCAAAGTTCATTTCAAACTGTCCATTTGCGTCTTCATGATCATTTTGGTAGGGCCCCCATCCGAGTTTAAGCATAGCATCACATATTTCAGTGATGACATCGTACTTTCTCATGACAGCTTGCTGATCATAACATGGTTTCTCAGCTATGTCATGATCGTCTGATATTGCAGAGCCATCTTGCTTAATAAGAAAGTATTCAGCTTCAATTCCTGTTTTAATTCGCATCTTTTTCTTTTTAGCATCGGCTACAAGTTTGCGTAAAACATTCCGAGGAGCTTGTGCAACCTCTACCCCGTCCATCATTAGGTCAGATGCAAGCCATGCAACTTCTGGCTGCCATGGTAACTGAATGACACTTTTAGGGTCAGGGATTGCCAACATGTCTGGAAAAGCGGGAGTCATGTCCAACCAGGTGGCAAATCCAGCAAAACCAGCACCCTCTTTTTCCATTTCTGTAATAGCTGCAGTTGGAACAAGTTTCGCTCTTTGGGCTCCAAAGATATCTGTAAATGATATCATGAAATAACGAATTTTCTTCTTTTTTGCATACTCTTCTAGGATTTTTCCCATTGGTTTTCCTCCGCACTATTGAACTTTTGTTGCACTTCGTTAGGTTTATTTGATCGATTAGAATCATATCAAATTTCCATGAATTATCTATAAAAAGAAGTCAGGTGAATCATGCCAGAAAAAAAGTTAGTGCTTCTAGGGGGCGGTCATTCTCACATACTATTACTAAAAAAGTTAGGTATGCGGCCGGTAAGTGGGCTAATCACTTCGTTAGTCACACCCGATGCTACTATGATTTATACGGGAATGCTTCCTGGTTATATCATGGGTAATTATGATCAGGATAATATTCAGGTAGATTTAGTTAAACTAGCAAACTATGCAAAATCAGCAATTATTTTTGACTCGGTTAAGAGCCTTAATTTATTAGAGAAAAGCTTGGGTCTAGAAGAACGAGGTCCCTTAAGTTTTGATATTCTTTCCATAGATATTGGGATAAATTACAGCCTACCTAAGATTAAAGGTTTTGCGAAATATGGTGTTCCTGTAAAACCATTCAAAGAGTTTTTGTCATCTTGGAAGACCTATCTAAATGGCTTGGAAAGTCGGAGTCATGTAGCTACCATTGCTTTAATAGGGGGGGGAGCTGCTGGGTGTGAATTGGCTTTAGCAATGAATATCAAGTTGAGAAACATAGGTTATGAGCCAATCATTACCCTAATTGATAGGGAAATAATAGCTTCAAATCTGCCGTTGGGTGCACGAAAAAAGCTTGTCTCTTATTTGAAATTAAATAATATAATATTTAAGGAAAATTCCCAAATTTCACATATATCTAATAAAAAAGTGCATTTTGTTAGTGGAGAAGAAATAGGATCTGATTTTATTGTAAGTACGGCTGGTGGACGGCCACATGCGTGGTTGGCTAATACGAAACTCCGATTAGAAAACGGTTTTATTGAAACCTCCCAGAAGCTTCAGAGCATTTCACACAATTTTGTATTTGCTTCTGGGGATTGCGCAACTATTAAAAATTACCCACGACAAAAAGCTGGTGTTTTTGCGGTTCGAGCAGCACCTACCTTGTACAAAAATTTAGGGAAATATTTGAATTCTAAAGAATTGATAAATTTTACTCCGCAAAAAAGGTTTTTACAGGCGCTAACTCTTGAAAATAGAAATGCACTAGTTTTTAGGGGTGAAAACAGTATCAAAGGTTATATCCCTTGGGTTTATAAGGATTTTGTTGACAGATCCTTTGTCAAAAAATTTTCCATTCGCGCGTCAATGAACTCAGATAATAGTAATTTACACTCTGAGGCCCAGCAGCCACTTTGTGGGGCCTGTGGGGCAAAAGTTGGCAATAATGTTTTAGAGAGAGTTCTAAGAAAGTTGCCTACTAGTGCGCCTGGAATGATTAATAAGATTGGAGATGATGCCGCTATACTAAAAATGGATGGATCTCTGAAGGTTCTAACCACTGACCATCTGAGAAAGTTTTGTGAAGATCCATGGAAAATGGCAAGAATAACAGCAATTCATTCCCTAGGTGACATATGGGCAATGGGAGCTGAGCCAGAGTCAGTACTGAGTCACATCACCATTCCTGAGGGTTCAACAGTATTTCAGGAAACTTATCTTACAGAGATTATGGATGCTGCAAACGAAGTCTTTCTAACGGAGGGAGCTAGCATTGTTGGTGGGCACACTACCAAGGGTATTGAATTGGTAATTGGTTTTACAATTTTAGGAAGTGTCACTACTAGGCCGGTAAGTACGAACGAAGCTTTACCCTCTGACAAAGTTATTTTAACGAAACCAATTGGCGTTGGAACTATATTAGCTGGTGAGATGCAAGGTTTATCGAGAGGAGTATGGATCAAAAGGGCGCATGATTGGATGATGTTGTCTCAGGGGAAGATAGCTAAAATTATTAGGGAAAAGGCAACAGCAATGACTGATATTACGGGATTTGGTCTCGCTGGTCATCTAATGAAAATTTGTCAAGATTCAAATCTTGCAGCGAGATTGTATATTGATGAATTACCCATATTGGAAGGAGCAGTAGAACTAACTGAGCTAGGTGTAAGGTCAACTCTTTTTGAGGAAAATCGGGATAATAACCCAGGGGTCAAATTTTCGACTGCACAATCCAAATGGCCACTACTTTTCGACCCACAAACTTCTGGTGGTTTGTTAGCATCCATCCCAGAGAAAGATGTCAAAGCTGTTTTGAGTAAACTAAAAAATCAGGGTTTTTCCTGTGCAATTGTGGGGGAACTTATATCTGGGAAACCAGGCATCGAAGCTGTTTAATTTCTTTCTATAAATTATTGTCCAAAATGTTTGATGCTACCTCACTAACGCTCTTTTTGCTGCAGGGATCAATTTTAATTTCATGAATTTCGCCTGGGGACCTCTGTGTTTTAGAGTTTTTATATCTAGGATCATAATGATTTTTCATTAGGGATTTTGCGAGCAGATGAAATTGGTTTTTCTGGACAAATTCTTTCCACGTTGTAATTTGTTTTTTGCTATGAAAATTGCTCAAAAGGGAAATTTTTTTTTGCAGTATCTTTGGATGCTCATATAAATCTGGATATTCCCGTACAAGAAATTCAGCCCGATCCCTAATTGTTGAAACTAATTCTAAACGGGGAGCTGTTGTCATTTTTTTCCACAGACTAGGTGGTATTTTTAAAATGCCAATTTTGCTCGATTCTGCCTCTAAGAAAACTGAGGTTTTTTCGGAAAAAGTTTCTAGTATTGCTGCTATTTTGCTTTCGAATTCTTTTTGCGATGGCTGGCCCAATGATCGTGACCCAAAAATTGAACCTCTATGATTGGCCAGTTCTTCAAGGTCAATAACCTGTCCTCCCAGGTCATCAATTTTTTTTAAGACAGCGGTTTTTCCAGTTCCAGTATTGCCAGAGATCACTACCATTTTATGGTTGATTCGTTTTTGGTAAAGTCTCGTCACTACCAATTTTCTGTAAGATTTGTATCCTCCTGCTAGGATATGTATTCTCCAACCTATTTCAGATAGGACTACACCTAGAGATCGGGATCTTTGCCCGCCTCTCCAGCAATATATTAGTGCTTTCCATTGGTTCCCTTTCTCAGCCAAGATCCCACTTAGATGCTTACTAATATTATCAGCTACAAATTTTGCACCAATTTTCTTGGCTTCAAACTTGCTTTCTTGCTTGTAAATTTTTCCTACAACTTCACGTTCATGGTCTGACAAAACGGGTAGATTAACTGCGCCAGGAATATGATCTTCGGTGTACTCGCTTGGAGACCTAACATCAATAATCGTGTCGAATCTCTCAACCGTTGTATTAGCAATGCTGAAATTTTCTATCTTCATTTAAATATCGTTAAAAAAGATGTTCTAGATTATGTAATTTTAATATGAGACTTATACTAGGATTCGGACAATGATTGAAAGTAAAAGAATTATGGGATTAAAAGGTAAGGTGGTCTTTATTTCTGGTGCTAGATCGGGCATCGGTCTTGCTACGGCCAGACTTTTTGCTAGTTCTGGAGCCAGTGTGGTTCTAGGTTGTCGTCGAAAAGGAGACTGTAAAGAAGTGATCAGAGGCATCAGATCCAAGGGAGGATCTGCCAAAGAAGTCCATTGTGATATTTCAGATCTGTCAAGTTTGCCACAACTAGCTAAGAATATTATGTCTGCTTGGGGGCGTTTGGATATAATGGTAAATAATGCCGCTACCATTACTCCAATGGCTCCCATCCCTCGGATAGATGTGGGGGAATTAGACAATTCTATAAGGATTAACGTAACGGCACATCTAGCTTTGATTTCTAAATTTTGGAAGGAACTATCTGATAATAAAGGTTATGTGATAAATATCTTATCCGGTGCCTCAAAAACTCCACGTTATGGTTGGACTGCATACTGTCTTAGTAAAGCAGCCTTACATATGGTAACCAAACAGGTTTGTTTGGAAGGCGAGGAGATCGGCATTAAGAGTTTTGGTTTTGCACCTGGCTTTGTAAAAACAAAAATGCAAAATGAAATTCGAGGCTCAAGGATAAATGAGATCGCTTTTTTGCCTGAGTCAGATATGATTAGTCCTGAGAAACCAGCAAGATGTATTCTTCTCTTGGCATCTGGTAGATATGATAAGTTTAATGGGAAATTTCTGGATATTAGAGATGAATTATTCAAAGATAGGCATGACTGAAATTCTTAGATGAAAATTAATGATTGGAAAAACTAATGAATATAAAGAGAGTGGTGCTTGCAGAAAGACCAAAGGGAGAACCTACGATTGACAATTTTCGTTTTGAAGAAATCGATATCCCAAGATTACAGAACGGGGAGTTATTACTAAAGGTAAGATGGTTGTCCTTGGATCCCTATATGCGAGGCAGAATGGATGGAGCTCAATCTTATGCCGCCCCGGTCTCCATTGGGGAGCCAATGCAGGGTGAGTGTGTCGCCGAAGTTATCGATTCACGAAACCAAAAATTTACTACTGGTGAACTTGTGACTGGAAGGTTTGGATGGGTATCCCACGCAATATCCAATGGTGAAGAGTTAAGAAAAATTCCCAAATCTAATGTCCCTGAGCAAACAGCATTGGGTGTTTTGGGGATGCCTGGTCATACAGCCTGGGTCGGCTTGAACAAAATAGCAAAGGCTTTGTCCGGGGAAACAATAATTGTGTCAGCTGCCTCTGGCGCCGTTGGTAGTTTGGTAGGGCAGTTAGCGAAGAAAAAAGGCCTAAGAGTTATTGGAGTTGTTGGTAGCCAACAAAAGCATACTTATGTGATCGAGGAATTAGCATATGACGGTTGTATTAACCACAACACAGTTTCTTCTGTAGGAGATTTCAGAGAGCTAGTTGCTTCGCATTGCCCGGAAGGAGTAGATGTCTATTTCGAAAATGTTGCAGGTATCACTCTTGAAGCAGTCTTGCCTAACATGAATGATTTTGGACGAATAGCAGTCTGTGGTATGATTTCTTGGTATTCAGGACAGGGTTTGCAGAATGCGATGGCCTTCCCAAAATTCTGGAGAATGGTCCTAGTCAAAAGACTCAGAGCTAATGGTTTCATTATTTTTGATCATAAAGAATCGTTTCCAGAGTTTTGGAAAGAGGTTAGTCCACTTATTGAGAGTGGTGAGATAAAATATAAGGAAGATATTAGAAAAGGACTGGAAAGCGCACCTGACTCTTTTCTAGAGCTTTTAAAAGGAGGTAATTTTGGGAAAATGCTAGTGGAATTATGATATCTAATTAAATTAAGCAAACTCAGGCATTACTTCTTCAATAAAAAGTTTGAGAGATTTTCGTTGCTCTTCTTGACCTAAGCCCATACTAGCATAATAGATGAATTCATCCACACCTAGACTTTCATAATCCTTTAATTTTTTAATAACTTCCTCAGGACTGCCAAAAAGTAGATTTTGGGCAAGCGTTTCTGGGTTATATTGATCTCTTCCTGCAAGTTCATTAAGTGGGATTTGCTTCGTAAATCCATTTTGAACATCACCAAGGTTTTTGAAAAGGTTCTCGAATTGTCCAAGAACTAACCGTATGGCCTTTAAGGCTTTTTCTTTGTCTTCTTCATTTGTATAAACGGCTGCATGTCTCATCATTGCGAAGATGGGTCTAAAGTTTGATTGATTCGACTCAATCGCTTCTTCTAGTTGTTTTTTATAAAGTTCTGCCTCCGAAAATGGTCTGGTCAAGGGCCATGACATGATGTTGCACTCGTTCTTGATAGCATAATCAAAGGTGATTGGTGATCTGGCCGCTACCCAGATCGGAGGATGCGGTTTTTGTATTGGTTTCGGACAAGATGTGGATGCTGGAAATTGCCAATACTCACCATTATGCTCCACATCCCCTGACCATAACTGCTTTAACAAAGGTAGCATTTCTTGCATATACCTCCAGCCATCTTTCTGCTTCAAGCCTGGCTTCATCCGATCAAACTCTCGTTGATAGGCACCGGAACCAATTCCAAATTCCAACCTCCCTCCGCTAATTAGGTCTGTGAATGCAGCTTCCCCTGCCAAGTTAATAGGATGCCAATAAGCAGCATTAACCACTGCCGTTCCCAATCTTATTTTTTCTGTATGATTTGCCCACCAAGTCAATATTTGGAAAGGATTGGGTGCTATTGTCATTTCGATAGCATGATGTTCTGCAGCCCAAACGATGTTGAAGTTCCCCTGGTCAGCCATTGTTACCATATCGAGAGTATGTCTTTTTACGCTCTCCATATCAGTAGATGTGTCCATGCGTTCTAAATTGACAGCTAATTGAAACTTCATTTGTTGTGATCCTCTAAAATCTATACTTAATAATTTAATGGTACAGAATTCTCTCTCTTCTTAAAACTTTTTCCACTTACACACCAGCTGGATTTTCCACATTTCTGCCTAGTTTTTTTAGGTCAGAATACCTGTCACCGATCCGATGATGGGGTCTACCACCTGTTGCTGCACCAAGTGCAGCAATCAATTCATCACCCGCTGGGGCATCTGGAATAGAAAATTGGACCGTCAGATAATGGGATCTCCGTCCGGTGTCGCTCTTGTCCATTAGTGGGATGTAAACTGGTGAGTTTGCTGGGCCTCGGGTATTAGTGAAGCCCAGATAAGATTTTGCTTGAACTGCCTCACGTAAAAAATTACCAAATTTCAGTGTGTGTATCAATGCCGAGGCATGCTCAATCTCAGAGTCTACGCCTGCCACGGCCGCCTTCCCATAGGCTTCTATCTCTGTGCCAGAACCTATTATCGAAATAAGCTTTTCTGTCAGAAGCTTTCCCAAAAAAGGAGAAATTCGATTTATTTCAGGATATAGATCTTCCACAAAACCTTGCCCAATCCAAGGATTTTTTACGACTGCTGCAACACCTACTAACTTAAGTTCTTGGCTCGCTTGTTTTCCTCCTTCTACATTTATTATTTCTTCATATGCAATTATTTTTCTTATATCTGGTATCATATCGCTCCCTCTTATTTCTAGATAAGCTAAAAGACTTTTTTTACAGTGCCTTCCGTTTCATTTCCTTGATAAATTCCAAATCTCCCATGGTTATACTCTTCGCAATAGCGCTCAATCATTATTCTTTCTGCCAGATTTTTAATTTTGTGTAACGGTATCTTTTCTAGATTCAGGCTGACTGTTCTCTTATTACCTTTTCCTGAAAATTTCCCATGGTAGAAGATCATATGGGCATTGAGCTCTTGATCTTCATACACCGAATATAGGAAATCAAGATTAAATATTAGATTCAAGTCTTTTAGATGCTGTTTTAATCCACTTAGACTTTTGTTACTAGTTGGGGCTTTTGGCAATGACAAGGAGCCATTCTTATCCTTAATAAACAGAATGTGACGATCGCTTTCCAAGATCGCTCCGACTCCTGTATCACTTCCTTCATTAACCATTTTTACTAGAGAGTGCTCTAACCCTATAGAAAAATAATCACCACGAAAATAGCCAAGAGGATCACCAGATTGATGGAAAAACTCTTCAACATGACCAATCATTACAGCGTGATCCCCTATTTCTTGGAAGTTAGTTTTTTGGCATACAAAGTTGGACAAGCACGAGTCCAATAGGGGTAGATTCCCTGTCCCCTTTTTCCATTTAGTTAAATCAAATTTGTCAGATCTTTGAGATGAGAATAATCCTGCTAAAGAACGCTGTTTTTTACTCAAAACATTGATTACAAAATGGTTGCTATTTCTAAAGATCTCAAAACTTTGAGCGGTCTTGGCGATGCAAACCAATAACATAGGCGGATCCAGAGAAACAGACGAAAAAGAATTTGCAGTGAAACCTCTGGGGGTGCCATCATCTTGTGTTGTAGTCACAACTGTAACGCCCGTGGCAAAAGTTCCAAAGGCAGATCTAAGGTCATTTTTGCCTTCTTCAGTTATTTGATTAAATTCATTTTTATAAAAGTCTTCTGCTTTTGTAAGTCCCAATTCTGGAGGATGAGAGAATTTAGGTTGAGGAAATCTACTAAAGTTAAGTGGATTTCCCGCTATTCGCCATGGTCTAGATTCTGGATTTGCATGTTTAATTTCCTTTATCATTGATCTTTTGGCAACATGAGGGTCCTTAAATATATCTTTTGCTGAATTAAGAGTACCAAATGGTACTAATCCGCCTAAAAGAGATTTCAATTCTGATTTTGTTTTTGTCAAAGTCCAGCATCCCACTATTTCATTTAATGCTTGAGAGTTTTTTTGCCTGCTCGTAATTGAAGAGTATTTTGGATCAGAGGATAGCTCTGGTTTTTCCATTATTTCAGTTAAAATTTTCCAAAATGAATCATCTACTATTCCTAGAGCTATAAAACCATCTCTGGCCTTGAAGATCCCAAAAGGTACTAGCAAAGGGTGTCCATTCCCTTCTGGCTTGGGGATAGAACCATCCAGGTCGTGTTGATAAATTATTCTTTCGCAAAGACTGATTACGGCATCATACATTGCCAGATCTATGAATTGTCCCTTTCCCGATTTTTCCGACTCTCTTACTGCAGCTATGATACCAAAAGCCATCATAAGACCTGAGAATATATCTCCAACACCTGGCCCTACTTTTGTAGGAGTGCTTTGGCTGGGTCCTGTTATACTCATAAGTCCACCCATTGCTTGGGCGACGACATCGTAGGATGGCCAATCCATATAAGGGCTTTCCCCAGAAATTGGATTACCAAATCCACTTATGGCAGCATATACTAATTTTTTATTTACACCTTTTAGATTTTCATATCCCAATCCCATTTTTTCCATGACTCCAGGTCTGAAATTTTCAACCAAAATATCAGCTGTCTTGACAAGGTTTATGAGACTTTCTTTACCCTGAGGAGTTTTTAAGTCTAGCATTAAGCTTTTCTTGTTTCGATTGAGACTTACAAAATATCCAGACCATTTCTTTTTCTTGTCTTCTTTTCTAAAAGGGCCGGTTCCTCTACTGGTATCACCGGAGGGGGGCTCAATTTTAATTACTTCTGCACCATGATCAGCTAACATCATTGTACAATAGGGACCTGAAAGCATTCGTGTTAAATCTAAAACCCGAAGGCCTGATAATAGTCCTTGAGTCATTCTAGGTAGACCCAACTTTAATGAATTGTTGTAAAAACGGTTTGATGATAGATCCGAATTGATTTGGATCCTCCACCAATCCCATATGCTTTAAATTTCTCATAATTAAAAGCTGGCTCTGGTTGATTTCATTTGCTATCATTTTACTCATTTCCGGTCCATTGCCGTAATCTTGATCTGCTGTAACCACTAAAGTTGGACAGTTGATTGGTGGTTGAGGTTTTATAATCTCTTCTAAATCATAAGCCAAGATCTTATAGATTTTTGGGTATATATTAGGATCATTGGCAACAATCCATTTTCTAACTTTATTAATTATTCTAGGATTATCTTTTTCAAATTTTTCACTGAACCATCTAGTAATTGCATCTGACACAGTGGCTTTAGGTCCAAATCTTTGGGATAGTGTAACTCTGGCCTCTATTGAGGATTGCTGCTCTTTGGTTCGAGAGTGGGGGGAGTTTATTATTATTAGACCTTCCACTAATTCAGGAAAATCCTGCGCAAATCGTCTGACTATCATTCCGCCTAAGGAAAATCCTGCCAAGATTATTTGTTTGAAGTTACAGTAATCCATCAACTCCTTTATTTGCAAAGAAAACATTTTTAGGGAGGGGGTTTTTTCGGGTAAGATGCTTCCTCCATGTCCACAAAGATCGTAGGTCACTATGGTAAATTCTTCTTCTAGATTTTTGGGTAGCCATTGCCACATTTCCCTATTCAAACCTAGACCATGAACAAAAATAAGAATTTTTTGTGGAGACAATCCCCTTATTTCAAACTTGGTTCCTTTGGTAGTAATAGATGATATTTTTGTCACTTCACACCTAGGAAAATTTTTGAGGCTTGTAGGCTATTACTTCTATTTCTACCTTCACATCTACTAACAACTCATTTACTAAGGCAGACCTAGCCGGAGGGTCATCAGGGAAGTATTCACTATAGATTTTATTAAAACCTGGGAAATCATTTTTGTCCTTAAGCCATACCATTGATTTGACCACGTCATCCAGTGTGCAATTTGCCAAGGAAAGGGTGTTTCTAATTTCTTCAATTACAGCTCTGGTTTGTTCTTCTATTCTTCCGCTCGTCATTACCGCTCCGTTTTTCATGGGGACTTGTCCTGTGCAAAAAATGAAATCACCGGCTTGTACAGCTCGTGAAAGAGATAACTCTCTTCCATTAATTATAAAGGGCTCCCCCAAGACTTTTTTTTTCATATCGTTCACCTTCTAAACGGTTCTACGCTGTTAAAAGAAGTTTATTTCTAAAATCCTCAAAAAAAGCGTACAATTCTCAAACATGGGAGAATCAAACACTCTCCTACCACCACTATATTGGAGGTTCAGGCATGACTGAAGTCAAAAAATATCAAATGCTTATTAATGGAAGCTGGACTAGCGGAATGGATAAAAAGTTTTTTGATAGTGTGAATCCGTATACAGGTCAGGTGTGGTGTAGGGTACCTGAGGCAAGTTCCAAAGATGTAGATGCTGCAGTGAGGGCTGCACATAAGGCTTTTACAACCGGAGCTTGGGCTAAAATGACCCCAACCCAGAGAGGAGTTTGTTTAAGAAGGCTCGCAGATTTACTTTCTGAAACGTCAGAGCCTTTAGGTAAAATAGAAACCATTGATACTGGGAAAATGCTTAAGGAAACGCGATGGCAGGCAAAGTATATTGCAGAGTTTTTTCACTTCTACGCTGGGTGCGCCGACAAAATTAGTGGGGAAACTTTGCCAATAGATAAACCTGACCTGGTTGTCTTCACGGAAAGGGAACCATTGGGGGTGGTTGCTGCAGTTGTCCCATGGAATTCTCAATTATTCTTAGTTGCAGTTAAATTAGGACCTGCTCTTGCAGCTGGAAATACTGTGGTGCTTAAGGCTTCGGAGCATGCATCTGCAGCAATGTTAGAGTTTGGTAAACTTATTGAAAAGGCAGGATTTCCAGCTGGAGTTGTAAATATTATTACTGGTCACGGCGACCCGTGTGGAAGGGAATTGACATCCCATCCTTTGGTTTCGCGTATTTCCTTTACTGGGGGACCAAGGTCAGCACAAAGTATTATAAGAAATTCTTCTGAGAACTTTGCAGAAGTATCACTTGAATTAGGAGGTAAATCACCTTTCATAGTTTTTGATGATGCAAATTTAGAAAGTGCTGTGAACGGATCCATTGCTGGAATTTTTGGTGCTACAGGTCAAAGCTGTGTAGCAGGGTCAAGATTATATTTGCACGAAAAAATTGCTGATGAATTTCTGGAAAAAATGTTACGAATTGTTCAAACCATTAATTTAGGTGATCCCCTTGAGGAGAAAACTCAAATGGGACCCTTATGCACGATGGGACAAATAGAAAATATTGAAACTGAATTAAGAGAAGCCCAATCTCAAGGTGGCGAGCTTTTATGTGGGGGTGGTAGACCTGAAAATTTAGAAGGTCATTTTTTTCAACCTACTATAATTTCTTGCCCCGACCAGTCCTTAAAAATTGTGGACACTGAGCTTTTTGGCCCTGTGTTGAGCGTATTAACTTTCCGAGAGGAAGAGGAGGCAATCAATCTTGCCAACGATACGAAGCATGGGCTGGCTGCTGGTATATTTAGCGAAAATAGTGCGCGATCTATGCGAGTTGCGAAGTCGGTTAGGGCTGGTATAGTATGGGTAAACACGTATAGGGTAGTATCGCCCATAGCGCAGTTTGGGGGCTTTAAAGGTTCCGGTTATGGACGGGAAAGTGGTTTTCAAGCCATGTATGACTATACGCGTCCAAAAACCATCTGGTTGAATACATCAAATGAGCCAATGAGTAATCCTTTTGTAATGCGCTAATACCCATTATCGTTCTGTCAATTATTAAGGAGAAAGTAGTGACCCATGGTATAGAAGTAAAAAAGTCAGGAAAAGTACTAGAAGTTTGTCTCGATAGACCAAAGGTTAATGCGATTGATGTAAAAATGAGTCAAGAATTAGGCAAAGCTTTTGCTGAACTGAGAGATAATAATGACTTGTGGGTAGGGATCTTAACAGCTCAAGGAGACAAGATTTTTTCAGCAGGTTGGGACCTTAAAGCTCTAAACTCTGGGGAAATGTCTTTAGAAAATTGGTGGGAAACTTCAGATTATGGAGATGGAGGTTTTGCTGGTTTAACTGAAAACTGGGATTTGAATAAGCCAGTCATTGGTGCTTTAAATGGCTTGGTAATAGGGGGTGGTTTTGAATTGGCACTAGGCTGTGATCTTTTAATTGCAGCTGAACATGTTGAATTTGGTTTGCCTGAGATGCCTCTCGGTATAGTGCCGGATGCAGGTGCTCTTCAACGCCTGCCACGAAGAATACCCTATAACATAGCCATGGAAATGTTCTTGTTGGGGCGTAGAATGTCTGCTGCTGAGGCAAAGCACTATGGTCTTATAAATAAAATAGTAAAATCTGAAAATCTGTTAGATGAAGCTCGCGAGTGGGCGAGTCAGATCGCCTCGTCAGCTCCTTTGGCCATGCAAAGTGTGAAAGAAGTGTTGAGAGCAATAGAATGTCATCCATTAGAGTCGGCTTTTTCCAAGATGCGAAAAGATGACCTAGAAACTTATAAAAAAATGCTGAGTTCTAAGGATGCAGAAGAAGGTATAGCGGCGTTTGTTGAGCGGCGAGCCCCCAAGTTTAAGGGTGAGTGATGAAGCTAATTGATCTAAGTAGCGTAGAGAGGGTTTGTAGCATTGGAGGTGGTCCAATAGGGGCTGGTTGGGCAGCCTTTTTCTTATCGAAGGGTCTTTCCGTAAAGGCTTATTTACATTCAGAAAGAGAGGAAGACAGCTTTCGGTCAATGATTGACACAGCCTGGATCTCGTTAGAGAAATTAACTGATCTAGTCAATGTCAACCTAGATTTAATACAAGTAAGCACAGACCTAGACGATGCTGTTCAAGATGCCGACTTCATTCAAGAAAGTGCCCCAGAAATTTTATCCTTAAAACAAGATCTTTATAATCATTTAGGAAAAATTGTTCGCAGTGACGTTGTGATTTGTTCCTCCACTTCCGGTTTGACAATGTCGGAAATCCAGGCGCATTGTCAAACAGCTGAGAGAACGGTAGTTGCTCATCCATTCAACCCACCATATTTACTACCGTTGGTAGAAATAGTGGGAGGAAAGAAGACCAATCCAGAGGCGGTTGACTGGGCGAAAAACTTTTATGAACGTATCGGTAAAGTTCCTTTAGTCATGAACAAAGAAATTCCTGGCTTTATTGCCACAAGACTACAAGAAGCTTTGTGGAGGGAGGCATTACACATGGTAGTTAATGAAGAGGCAACTCCAGAGCAAATAGACAAAGCTCTGATTAATGGTCCTGGCCCCAGACTGGCAATTCAGGGGCAATGTCTTGCATTTCATGTTGCTTGTGGAGAAGGAGGTATGGCCACTAACTTAGATCAATTTGGACCCGCTTTAAAACTACCTTGGACAAGATTGCATGCTCCTAAATTGACGAAGAAATTAAGAGACTCAATGGTTTTAGGCTGTAATGATATGACCAAAGACCAGGACTTTCAAAGCCTTGCCCTTGAACGGGATAGGAAGATAGTGGAGATTTTAAAAGTACAAAAAACAAATGCTTCTTAATTTGCTGAGATTAAATTGAATAGGGAGGTTGGCATGAACTTTGAAGTGGTTATTACATGTGCGGTTACAGGTGCTGGAGACACGGTAGGCAAGAGTGATAAGGTTCCAATTACCCCTAAAGAAATAGCAAATGAAGCATTATCTGCTGCCGAAGCTGGAGCCACGTCAGTGCATTTACATGTTAGAGACCCTGAAACTGGGAAAGGTTCAAGAGATCCTAAGCTTTTCAAAGAAACTATCGATAGACTACGTGACAATAAACAAGACGTAATAATTAATCTTACAGCTGGGATGGGTGGTGATTGGGTTGTTAACCCCAACAACCTAATTGAACCGGGACCTGGTACAGATATGATTAATGCTGAGGAAAGGTTGGCACATGTTAAGGAATGTTTGCCAGAGATTTGTTCTATAGATTGTGGAACTATGAATTTTGGAAACGATAACGAGATTTATATTTCAACTCCGCCATTTTTGAGGCAGATGGCACAATTAACTCAAGAGTGGGGTGTGAAACCTGAGCTAGAGGTTTTTGATCTCGGGCATATCCGTTTTGCTAAGGAAATGATTAAAGAGGGGCTGGTTGACGAGCCTCCTTTATTTCAAATTTGTTTAGGAATTCCTTGGGGAGCTGAACAATCTGTTGATACGATGAAAATTATGAAAGATCATTTGCCGGCAAACTGTTTTTGGGCAGGATTTGGTATTTCCCGTATGCAAATGCCTATGGTAGCCGCTGCCGTGACTTTAGGAGGAAATGTTCGGGTGGGACTAGAGGACAATTTATACCTAAAAAAAGGAATACTGGCTTCGAATGCAGATCTGGTTATTAATGCTAAAAACATTGTTGAACTTATGGGTGGTAGAGTTCTAACCCCAGAGGAAGCAAGGAAAAAGTTTCAACTGAAAAAGCAAGCCTAGTAATCAAACAAATTAAAAAGGAGGAAGAGAAGATTGGATCAAGTGACCAGCTCAGAAAATTCCCTTCTGCTGATGACTGTTAGTAAGTTCTTGGAAGAAGAAATTTTACCACATGAAGATGAAGTTGATAAGACTGGTGAAGTTAGTCCAGACTTAGGAAGACAAATTGAAACACGAGCCAAAGAGGTGGGCTTGTTTGCTGCCAATCTGCCAGTTGAAGTTGGAGGAGGAGGTTTGGATTATCGTTCTATGATGGTCTTGGAGAGGGAGTACGGAAAAACTTCCCATGCATTGCACTCCTGGATTGCCCGACCTACTGAAATTTTACTTGCTTGTAATGAAGAGCAAAGAGAAGAGTTTCTATATCCTTGTGTTAAGGGAGATAAGAGAGAATTATTTGCCCTCACTGAACCAGGAGCTGGTTCGGATGTCATGGGAATGAAATCAAATGCTGTAAAAAACGGTGATGATTGGATTTTGAATGGGTCTAAGCACTTCATATCTGGACCGTGTATGCCTCATTTTGCGATTGTTTTTGCTGTGACTGGAGAGGACAAGACAAAAAGAGGTGTCCGCAAAAGAATTACTGCTTTTTTGGTTAATCGAGGAGAAAAAGGGTTTGATATAAGGGAGGGAACTAAATGCGTCAGTTATCGTGGATACAAAACTTTTGCACTAAACTTCAATGATGTAAGACTTTCCAAGAGAATGGTTCTCGGAAAAGAAGGGGAAGGATTAAAGCTTTCTGGTAAATGGCTGGGTATGGGACGCATATGGGTTGGTGCTTCCTGTTGTGGGAAGGCTGAACGTATGATTAAGTTGGCATCGGAGTGGGCTGCCGATAGAAAGCAATTTGGACAACCTATTGGGAAATTTCAAGGAATAGGCTTTCGTCTAGCTGACATGGCAGTAGGGCTAAAAGCAGCAGATTTAATGGTCCATGACGCTGTAGATAAAGCAGAAAATAAAATCATGAAAGATGAGGATGCAGCTATGGTAAAGCTTTTTTGCTCAGAGATGGTTAATAAGGTTGCTGACGATACTGTTCAAATATTTGGTGGAATGGGTCTAATGGAAGAAATGCCCATCCAAAGATTATGGAGAGATAGCCGCCTAGAGAAAATTTGGGATGGTACATCGGAAATACAGCGACATATAATTGCCAGATCGATACTGCGACCTCTCGGGGCATGAGACTAAATCAAACTAAAAACTTAGGTCGATTATTAAGACCCTCACAAATTGCTTTCGTTGGCGGTTCTGACGCGGAGGTGGCAATTAATGAAGCAATAAGACGTGGGTTTTCGGGATCGATCTGGCCCGTAAATCCCTCTCGAGATCATATGGCTGGCTATAAATGCTTTAAATCGGTTTTAGATTTGCCATTCGGGCCAGACGCTGTTTTTCTTGCTATTCCTGCCAAAAAGGTTTTGAAAACCATAAATGAACTTCGTGAAGTCTCAGCAGGTGGAATCGTGTGCTACACGGCTGGATTTCGGGAGATAGGAGAAACGGGTTTTTTGATTGAAAAGGAACTTGTAAAAGACCTAGGCGACATGGTTATGGTTGGTCCAAATTGTTATGGGGTGATCAATTATTTGGAGGAATATGCTCTGTGGCCCTTTGCACATGGTGGATTTTGTCCAGGTTATGGGGCAGCGATAATTACGCAGAGTGGAATGCTTTCTTCCGATATCACTATGAGTCAAAGATCTTTGCCTTTAACACACATGATATCCTTGGGTAACCAGGCTTCCTTAAAGAGTGCTGATTTCATAAAGTACTTAAGTACCTCTAGGCCAGTTAGGGCATTTGGACTTCACATCGAGAGTATAGAAGATATACAAGATTTCGAGATGGCCGCATTGAAAGCATTGAAAGCGAACAAACCCATCGTAGTTTTAAAAACAGGAACTTCCCAAATAGGGGCTAATCTCACCAAAAGTCATACGGGATCATTTGCTGGCTCAAATGAAATTTACAACGCTTTATTTGAGCGATTAGGAATAATTACCGTTAGCACGCCATCAGAATTAATTGAAACTCTTAAGTTTATCTGTATCTCGGGTATTCCAAGAGGGAAGAAATGTGCAGCTTTTACTTGTTCTGGTGGTGGAGCGACTCTCGTAGCGGATTTTGGAGAAAAATTAGGTCTAGAATTCCCAGGTTTTTCATCATTTGATTCAGGAATTGTTTCTAAGCTTTTGCCCAGTATAGCAACAGTATCTAACCCACTAGACTATACCACACCAATTTGGGGAAAGAAAGAATTCACCAAGCCACTTTTTGCGAATGTTTTAGAAAAATTAGAGGTGGATTGTACCTTGATTGTGCAAGACTATCCTCTCAAGGGGCTTGATGATACAAAAGTACATTATTTAACAGATGGAAAAGCTTTTTCTGAAGCAGCTTCAGAAAAAAGAATTCCTGGTGCAATTGTCTCAACAATATCGGAAAATATAGATGAGCAGACACGAAATACGTTTCTGTCCAAGGGCATTGCTCCCTTACAAGGTTTAGCAGACTCCCTTCAAGCCATATCCAAAGCGGGTTCATGGGATCTTAATAGAAAGAAGATTTTAGGTAGAAATAACCTGCCTTTGTTTCCTAGTGCTCCCTTAAAAAACTTATCTTACGTCGATGAATGGGAGGCTAAGACTTTAATCTCTGAAGAAGGTGTGTGCATCCCAAAAGGAGTAAAGTCTGCAGTTGAAAATATAATGGAGAGCGCAAATAAAATTGGGTTTCCGCTTGCGGTGAAACTATTGAGCAAAGATCTACTCCATAAAACTGAACTGGGGGCAGTGCATTTAAATATCAGAAACGAACTGGAGCTAAGAAGATCGGTAATGAAAATCAGGTATAATCTAGAACGCTACCAAGACAAATATGATGTAAATTCCTTCTTATTAGAAGAAATGGTTCCCAAGCCTATATGTGAATTAATTGTAGGTATTAGACGTGACCCACACTTTGGTCTTGTCCTAACACTAGGTTCTGGGGGGGTTTTTGCTGATTTAATCAACGATTACCAGTTGCTACTTTTGCCTGCCCAGCGGAAGGAAATTTTCCAAAAGATTATGTTATTAAAGGTTGGAAAGATTATAGCTGGTTATAGGGGACTTATAGGATCTAACTCAAATATGGTGGTCGATTGCATTGACAAGTTGGTCATGTTCGTTTCAAAAAAGGGTTCTAGAATTGCAGAACTTGAAATTAATCCTCTGTATGTCTTTGAAGAAAAGGTCATAGCCATTGATACCCTGTTGGCAAGAGAACAATCATAATTCCAGTTTTTTAACTGTATGATTGTCTTCAGAAAAGGTATTTGCATGTCCAAGTTTGTTGAAAGAATACCTCGCTTGGATTACGCTTTTCGTTAGCTTATGTAATTAATTCTTTATGGGATAGATCTTTTAGGTTAGCCTAAATTATGAGAGCATTTGAGGGAATTCGTGTACTAGATCTCACCCATGTATTTGCGGGCCCTTTTTGTACCTTTCAACTGGCAGTGATGGGTGCAGATGTCATAAAGATCGAATCGCCTCATTTTCCTGACATGATGAGAGATGAAGGGAACTCAGAAGCTTTAAACAGTTTGGGGCTAAGCAACTTTTTTGTTTGTCAAAACAGCGAAAAAAAATCACTCTCTCTTGATTTGGAATTAGGTAGTGACAGAAAAGTTTTTCTGAAATTGGTGAAAACGGCTGACGTATTAGTCCAAAATTATTCTGGTAAGGCTATGGAAAGATTAGGTTTATCTTATGAAAAACTTAAAATAATTAATCCTAAACTCATCTATTGTTCCATGACTGGATTTGGTCAGACAGGACCAAAGGCAGAAGACCCAGCCTATGATTCAGTAATACAAGCCTATTCTGGTTTGATGGAACTAAACGGTCTTAAAAGTACTGGTCCAATGCGTGTAGGGCCTGCTATAGTTGATTACGGTACGGGCATTCATGCAGCATTTGCCATCTCATCGGCTCTCTACAGGCGGACAGTTACGGGAGAAGGATTAGAGATTGATCTTTCAATGTTGGATGCTGCTTTAATGCTTATGACCTCTACAGTATCAGACTGTTTAGCTTCTGGGATCTCTCAGCCAAATCACGGTAACAACCACCCAGATTATGCAGGGTATGGAACTTATGCTGCAAAGGATAGAATGATTATGATAGGTGCCTTTACAAAAAGGCAGTTAAATAATTTGTTTCTAGCGTTAGGATTGAAGGAGCAGGCGGGACAAGTTTCTGGCATGAAAAAATCAGAAATCAAAGAAAATAATTCTAGATTTAGATTTCTCATAGAGAAAGTAATAGAAACCAAAACTGCAGATCATTGGGAGACTAAGCTGAATTCTTTCCATGTGCCAGCAGCCAAAGTTCGCACGTTAGTGGAAGCATTAAGGAGTGATCAAATAAGATCTAGGAGAGTGTTGCAAAATTCTTTTCTAACGGAAGCCCCTTGTCATCCGAAGGTCTTGCCTGTCGCAGCTTTTTCCTATTCGAAGGGGTCTCCAGAAATTACTAGAGCAGCTCCAAGAATTGGGAGAGATAATGTAAAAATCATTAAAAATGCAAGTGATTCTCTCAAGAAAATATAAAACTAAAAATATAAACCTATGATTTTAATGTGGAAATTGGTTTAATTCGAGAATTTGTAATTAACTGTTGAAATCAGGTGCTGCACCGATTTACAATGTGCACTCATCACTAGAGCTACTGTTCATTAATTTGACAGTGGACATAAAGAACTATTTTTGGAGGAACACTAATGAGTCGAACAAATAAACGCCCAAAAGTTTTGGGAGAATTTGGATTTAAAAATCTTAGCCTACATGAGCAGCAAGAAGTCGTAACTGCTATTCGAAAGGGTGCTACTAGAAGAGATATCATGACTTGGATGATGGCTGCTGGTGCTACGGCAACAACTGGCGGAGCAATTTTTTCAAGTGGCTCAGAGGTTTGGGCTAATACACCAAAACGGGGTGGTAGACTTGTTTGTGCGGGTGACCAGCATGGGCCAGCTGATACTTTAGATCCCATTTTATGTACAGCATCTGTGGATTATTGGCGTGGAAGGATGTTCTATGGAAAATTAGTGCGTCTCAAAGATGACTTGAGTTGGGAACCCGAGCTTGCAGAAGAAGTGATCGTCAATTCTGATGCAACTAAATGGACCTTCAAAATCAGAAAAGGTGTGGAGTTTCATAATGGAAAAACATTGAATGCTGATGATGTTGTTTATACTCTGAAAAGACACCTTGGACCTGATACTAAATCTATTGGTAAATCGCAGATGGATATGGTTTCAGAAGTAAAGAAGATAAATGAATATGAAGTAGAAGTTAATCTGAAGACACCGAATGCTGATCTCGTGAACTCTTTAGGGACTTTCCACTTTAATGTTATTCAGGACGGTGTAACTGACTTTTCAACTGCAATTGGTACGGGTCCTTACCGTTGTAAGGAATTTAAGCCTGGTGTCCGAACTGTGGGTACACCATTCGAAAATTGCTGGCATGGACCAGGTTATATGGATGAAATGGAGCACTTTGGAATTGGAGATCCAGTTTCTCGACTAAATGCATTTTTGGCTGGTGACGTTGACATGATGGTAAATTTACCTGGAAAAGCTGTTAAGGAAGTAGAAGCTGCTGCAGGTAAGGAAGTATGGTCAATTGAGTCTGGACGTTATACAAGTATAGTGTGCCATCAGGGTGTATCCCCATCCAATAATCGAGATTTAGTTAGAGCTATGCAGCTTTGTATGGATCGCACTCGGATTGTGAAGGGCGAACTTAAAGGCTTAGGGAGTGTTGGAAATGATCAACCGATCAATAAAGCTTATTTTGATTATAGTCCAGATATCCCACAACGTCCTCTTGATTTGGATAAGGCGAAGTATCACTTCGAAAAGTCTGGAATAGGGTCTACTGCTATACCGATTATAGCTGCTGAAGTATCGCAAGCTGCGACATTCCAGTGTTTGGCTCTTCAGAGAGAAGCAAAGAAAATTGGAATGAATATCGACGTGCAGAAGGTTACTACAGATGGTTACTGGGGTGCAGTGTGGATGCAAGGTTCTCCATTTAATGTAACCACCTGGAATATGAGACCAACAGCAAATATCATGATGACCTTGGCCTACAAAGGTGACTCCAACTGGAATGAAACTTTCTGGCAGAGTGATAAATTTGACAAAGGTCTGGTTGATGTGCGTGGAGTGACTGATGCAGCTAAGAGAAAGCAAATGTATCATGACCTTCAGATGGACATCCATGAAAATGGTGGTTCAATAACTCCGGCACACCTTAACTACACGGATGCTGTAGCATCGAATGTAAAAGGATTGACTCATGTGCCTCTGAATAATTGGGGCGGGGCAGAAGCCCCTCCATACATTTGGAAAGACGCTTAATTCTAAATAATCTTTATTGAGGGGGCAGATTTTTTTGCCCCCTATTTTTTAATGAATAAGTAAGATAATAAGAAAACTTATTCGCTAATATGCTTTGGAATATTTTTAATGTTTCCCATACTGATAAAGAAGATTGGAGCGGGCCTCTTAACTACTTTGGGGGTATCAATTGTTATATTTATAGGGACAAATTTGTTACCAGGTGATGCTGCTCAGATCAGATTGGGTCAGGCGTCAACAGAAGACTCTTTGAAAGCTCTGAGAGAAGAGCTAGGTTTAAATTTACCTCTTTATCAACAATATTTCAGATGGTTGTTTAATTTCGTCCAAGGAGATTTTGGTACCTCCTTAGCCAGTGGAAATGTGACAATTGCTCAATTAATATCGGACCGATATGAAAATACTCTAATTGTGAGTTCTTTAACTGCAATGATAGGTGTCCCTATTTCTGTAGGCTTGGGAATAATAGCAGCCATGTTTCCAGGTACACTTTATGATCGAATTCTAACTTTAGGATCTGTAACCTTAGTAGCAGCACCGGAATTTTTTACAGCAACACTAATGGTTTTATTTGTAGTGTTTTTCTTAGGAATTGGGAATGCTGTTGTTGTTGGTTCGATTGAAGACAAAAATTTAGTTGAACTAATTACCCACTTTATCTTGCCAATTACCACTCTTTGTTTGGTGATAGCTGCACAACTTATCAGAATGACCAGGGCAGCAGTATTAAATGTCATGAGTTCCCCTTACATTGAAATGGCTATCTTAAAAGGCATTCCAAGAAGAAGGGTGGTCATGAGGCATGCCCTTTTAAATGCAATAGGCCCTATAGTAAACGTGATAGCCATTAATTTAGCTTATGTGGTTACAGGAGTAATTGTGATTGAGGTATACTTTGGCTATTCAGGTTTGGCGACACTCATTGTGCAAGGAGTGCAAACTAGAGACTATATACTTATACAAACTTTGGGAATGATATTTTGTGCTACTTACGTGATTTTAATGCTGATAGCTGATTTGTCGTCAATACTATCAAATCCCCGTTTGAGGCATCCTAAATGAGTAAATTGAAAAAAAATGAAGATGAACACTACGTAGCTCCTTTTAGTGCGGAGGTAAGTTTTGATGAACTTCAGGATGCTCCGCCAAGTGGTAAATTCCGGTTATCAATTACTGGGAAAATAGGTGTTGTGGTTATGGTTTTTTGGATGTTTGTTGCTCTTTTTGGCCAATTTCTGGCACCGTTTGAAGAAAATGACTTACCATTCCCAGATGATTATTCAGAGTTCCAAAAACCGAGACCTGGCGCCTGGTTGGGAACAGATGTGGATGATCGAGATATATTATCAAGGGTAATGTATGGTGCAGGGAGAACAATAGGTATTTCTCTTGCTGGGGTGATTATAGCTTATATTATTGGCGTTACATTGGGTATTGGGTCCTCTATAGCGGGGGCTAGAATTGATTTAGCATTGACCCAATTTTTTAATATTATGTTGGCTATTCCAACTATTATGTTTGGCCTAGTTGTTGTAGCAGCTTTGGGGTCCTCAATCCCAGTATTGATAATCACTGCAGGTGCAATTTTCTCCCCAGTGGTATTCAGGCTTTCGCGGGCCTTAGGAATGGAAATAATGGTCATGGATTTTGTTGAGGCAGCAAAAGTTAGGGGTGAAGGTTACCGATGGATCATTTTTAAGGAGATATGGCCAAACGCTGCGATGCCCTTGATTTCAGATTTTGGGTTGAGATTTATTTATGTAATATTATTTGTTTCCAGTCTTAGTTTTCTGGGACTTGGTGTGCAACCTCCAATGGCGGATTGGGGTTCAATGGTCCGTGAAAACCTTGGTGCACTTCAGTATGGAGAATCCGTTGTTCCAATTTTAGCCCCAGCAATTGCCATAGCTTCTTTGACTGTAGGCATAAACCTGATAGTAGACGACATTTCTGCACACGCGGGTGGAAAATTGTCAGGAAGGCTTTAGATCTGTGGAAAAAAAAGTAGTATTTGAAGCGAGCAATCTCTGTATCAATGCTGTGCGGGATGATGGAAGCGAATTACCAATAGTAAAAGAAGTGAATTTTCAAGTCCGTGAAGGCGAAGTGGTGGCACTAATAGGTGAATCGGGCTCGGGGAAAACTACCATTGCACTTTCTGCCCTTGGGTATTGTAAACCGGGACTGAAGATTAGTGGCGGTAGTACTTTACTATTTGATCAGGATTTATCTGCAATGAATATTGAGGAATTACGACAGATCCGGGGTGAGAAAGTTGCCTATCTAGCTCAAAGTGCTATTGCAACATTTAATCCGGCACTCAAAATAAATGAACAGGTAACAGAATCTGCCGTAATTCATGGATCCAAAACACAACCCGAAGCAGATAGTTTTGCTAAAGGTCTTTATGGGGCACTAGATTTACCAGATCCAGATAATATAGGTACGCGATATCCCCATCAGGTATCAGGTGGGCAGCTGCAGCGGTTGATGGCTGCCATGGCGCTGTGCGGTGAACCATCATTATTAGTTTTGGATGAACCCACAACGGCTTTGGATGTAACAACTCAGATTGAGGTTCTTAAAGCTTTCAAGAAAGTCATCAGGGAAAGAGGTGCCGCAGCTATTTATGTTACGCATGATTTGGCAGTAGTTGCCCAGATAGCAGATAGAATTGTGGTTCTCTATAATGGAGATGTTCAAGAAAAGGGCTCCGCAAAGGCCGTGATATCCGAGCCGAGACATCCCTATACGAGACGCTTAATGCAGGCTGTTCGTCCCCTGCCAGCGGCAGGGGAAAAAGCTAAAGAAAATATACTCCCTGACAATGTAATTGAAATAAATGGGGTGTCAGCTGGTTATGGAGGAGATGTTATGTCTAATCCAAAGGAAGTAATTCTTAAGGACATTAATCTACAATTAGCTAGGGGTGAGGTATTAGGTATTATTGGAGAATCAGGTTCTGGTAAGTCTACGTTGGCAAGGGTTATTGCAGGACTTCTACCTTCCTTCGAGGGAGATATTCTGTTAGATAATCAGAAGTTGCAGCCGAGGTTAGAAGATCGGCCTAGGTCAGAATTAAGAAAGATTCAGTTTGTTTATCAAATGGCTGATACTGCAATAAATCCAAAGCAAACGATCGGAAATATTCTTGGCAGACCACTGGAATTTTATCTAGATATGTATGGATCCAAAAGAAAAGATAGAGTTTTGGAATTACTAGAAATGGTAGAATTGCCAAAAGAATTTTATACTAGATTCCCACACGAGCTCTCAGGGGGGCAAAAGCAGAGGATCAATTTAGCAAGAGCGCTAGCTGCTGAACCCGAGGTTCTTCTGTGCGATGAAGTTACCTCGGCTCTAGATAGTATAGTAGGAGCCAATGTTATTGAGCTTCTTAGAGGATTGAGGAAAAATTTAGGAGTTTCTTTTGTCTTCATCAGTCATGACCTATCCACTGTTTCAGCATTTGCCGATACCATTGCTGTCATGTATAAGGGTATCATTGCAGAAACTGGTACGGTTCATAAGGTTCTTTCACCTCCATCACATCCATACACTGATTTACTGATTTCTTCGGTTCCAGAGTTAAGAGTTGGGTGGCTTGAAGAGGCGGACAAAAATATCCAAGAAGCCAAGAATAAATTGGAACAAGGGAACTTAACCTGATACAGCTTACTGGCTAGGCAATATTTCAATTAAGAGCCGGGTACAGTTTCTAATTTGAGGTTAGCATCAAAAGTCTGAAAGAAAATATACAATATCAGAGCATCGTCTTTTTAGTGATAGGGGGGTTTCTTCTTGCTTTTCAGGATTGCTTGGTCAAATTTTCTGCTGAGGGAACATCTTTCTGGCAGTTCCAGACATTGAGATCGGGTTGTAACTTTTTGTTATTAATATTGGTTCCATTATTTCTGAGTATCAAACTCACTGTCCTAAAACCTATGAATATTCCAAAGGTAGCCTTCAGGACAGTATTTTTAATATTGTGCATGTTTTGTTTTTTTTGTGCTGCACCTGCACTCACTTTTGCCCAGATGGCAGTTGGTTTATATACCTATCCAATCTTTGTAGTAATATTTGCTGCATTCTTACTTAACGAAAAAATGAATTATCTAAAGATTAGTGCACTATTCTTGGGTGTTTTGGGAGCAGGGTTGGTCTTAAAACCCTGGGCAGTGGACTTTTCAAAGTTTCAGATGTTACCGGTTTTTGCTGGCTTTTTTTATGCATGCAATTTATTTGTTTTACGAAAGTATTGTTCGAACGAAAGTCCGTTAGCAATGACGTTTGCTGTGGCAATTGGTTTCATGATTTCTGGATTACTTGGTGGATACGTGGTTGACAATTTTATCTTGGAGGATGCTTTAAAGGAGAATATGCCATTTATAGGGATCGGTTGGCCTGATCTTACCAGTTTTACAATAGCTATTGTAGCCGTCGCTTCGTTATTCAACCTTTCAGGAAACCTGTGCCTCGTTAAAGCATACCAAACTTCTGAAAGTTCATTCTTAGCCCCATTAGATTTTTTATACCTCATTTTTGCCCTTTTTTGGGGCAAAATCATGTTTGATACTTTACCAGATTTAATGGGCCTTTTAGGTATCTTTTTGATTTTATCATCAGGTGTTGTGGTTGCATTTCAGGCAAATAGAACAGGAAATAATATTGTGAGATGACGTGTTTTTTATTTGAAGTAAAAACCAACATAAACAAGAAGAATATGGACTATAATATTTAAAATTATACTAAGTTTTTAGCACTGTTTTGGAAACAGTAATGGATATGGTAGATTAATTCAGCAATCCTATTTATTTGAATTCGGATCGTATGCTTTCTCCATGATCATCAAGTTCGGGAACTTTATCAGGAGTTCCAGTCTTAGTCTTGACGGGTAAGGCTGCTAGTGAGATTGGAGTGTCTGCAAAAAAGGCCTGTTCATTTCTTAAAAATTTGTGTTTTGACAAACTATTAACATCGTTTAGTTGGGCATTTGCAATTCCAGCATCATCTAATTTCACTTTAACTGCTTTCAGGGTCATTCCACTGAATTTTTTGGTAATTATGCCATCTAGTTCGAGTCTATTTTTGTATCTCTGAGGATTATCAAAAAATTTTGGATTATGATTTAGATTTTTGTCCTCAAGTATTTTTTCACAAAATGCCGCAAATTCCCGGTTATTCTGTACGGCTAGTAAAATCTGTGCATTATCTCCACAGTTGTAAGCACCATATGGAGCAATAAATGTATGTTTCAAGCCACTTCTTCTTGGTCCTCCCCCCATATAACGATGTGCCAAGAGAGGCATATTCATCCAATCTGCCAAGACGTCAAACATTGAAATAGAGAGACGAAGACCTGTATTAGATTTTGATCTTTGAATTAATGCTCTTAAAATCGCAGAGAATGCTGTAAGGCCAGTTGACAGATCTGTTATGGAAATACCAACTTTTGAGGGACTTTCTTCAGTGCCTGTAACAGAACACAAACCGCTTTCAGCCTGCACGAGAAAATCATAGGCCTTTAGCGATTTTGCTTCTTTTTTTTCTCCATAACCTGTTATTTCGCAAGATATGAGCCTGGGATTTATCAAATTTAAATGATGATGTCCTAAACCCAGTTTCTCCAGTGAACCCGGGGTAAGGTTTGACAAAAAGATGTCAGATTTTGCTAGAATTTTTTCCAGGAGCTCTTTCTCTATGGGATCTTTAAGATTCATTGCGATGGACTCTTTGCCCCGATTGAGCCAAGCAAATATGGTGCTTTTCCCGTTAGCTCCGGTATCATAAGATCTTGCAAAGTCGCCTTCGGGTCTTTCAATCTTTATCACTCGAGCGCCTGCAGCGGCCATTAAGAGACTACAGTATGGCGCAGCCACGGCTTGCTCAAGAGAAACTACCTGAATTTCTGAAAGTTCATTGTCTAAGTTTATCAAAAAGATACTCCAAAACTACAATTTTTTTACTGCTTGAAGTCATTTGAGCTAAGTTGGAGTGATTTTACAAGTATAAAAGAGCTACTTTCTTCAATTCTCTTACCCCAGTTTAATAAAGGAAATTAAGACCCATGTATGCTGCGGGAGATCAGTTGCAAAAAGATTCTAAAATTCGTAGATCATTCTGCTAAGTATTTCTTAGTTCCTCTAGGTTTGAACTTATCTTTAGTTCTTGAAAGAGTGGTTTTTAGACTCTTGCATTTCCACCCCTGAAATAGCCTTTGAAAGAAATTACCATATGCAATGATTCAAAAGTTATATTATGGGAATAGTTGTGATAAATTAAATAGCCATACTGCACGTTTTTTTTATCAAGCACTTGATTTGATGGAAATGCTCCAGAGGGGCTGTTTCAATATATAAGGAGTATAATAATGTTTTATGTGAGTACAACGTGGAAACACCAAAAAAAAATAGATCACGAAAAAATGCGTAATTTGTTGGCAAGTTTCAAAGGAACAAATCCAAATGTTAAGGAAGTACACTGGTGGAAGATTGATGATTTTACCCATGGAGCAGTTGTAATTTATTATTCGGAAAAAGGTTATTTCGAGTCAAAGGAAATTCATCAAAAGGCTAGAGACGAATCCAGCAAAGAAGTATCAACAACAATGATAAGAGAAGAAGTAGGTAGTCAACTAGCATACTTGGATAACACGTAGTATTTACTCTTTAAGTAAAAGTGTAGAAAGTGAGGGTAATTTTTCAAAGATACTTATCTTTGTGTATTTTCACTATATTTCATCTAAAGGCGTACTTATGATCAAGGCAATGATCTTAATTTTGATAATATTCGGATTATCCTCTCCAACCTGGAGTGAAAATGTCACTGGGTCTGGTTTAGTGGAAATTAGAGAACTTCACGATAAAAAATCAACGAATAGTCCATTTACCGATTTTATCACGAAAATGGCCACTTGGAAGAAATAGGATAGTAGATAAATGGAAGAAAAGAGAGACTTTGGAAAACTTATTGGGACAATGGTAGATTAAAGAAAAATGGAAATTGGCGGAATGGTAAAGCTCATGGTATTTTTGAATTTTTTGATATTCCTGGAAAGGTTTAAGGTTGGAAACTTGGGAAAATAGTAAGAAAATGGAAATAAAGATCAATGCTTGATACTATTTATAAATCTTGAGTTTCTCTCTAAACGATTGGAGATCACGTTACAAGATACACTTTTTATTCTGGTAGCGAAGGAGGGACTTGAACCCCCGACACAAGGATTATGATTCCTCTGCTCTAACCACCTGAGCTACTTCGCCATCTTAAAATTCGCAACATAATTTATGCGCAAACCGAAGTCAAGCGACGCTGAAAGGTAGTTAAAACTAAGAGAGGTGATTATAAGCAGGTTTCTATTTTACGTATTCCTTTATTGCTATAGACACAGCACCGTCGAGGGCATCTCCCTTGGGTTCACTAACTGTTTTCCTAAAAATTTTACTCATATGAGGTAAGAAATTGTTTCCCAAACCACCAATCAAACAAAAAGGTTTGGTCGGCGAAAAACCAGCTGCATACAGTGATTTTTCGATGGCTTGAACTTCAGTCAAAACTATTTTTTTTGCATTTCTATCTCCCGCATCTAAAGAAGTGAAAATCATGGGAGCATAAACTGCATAATCTTTTGGTTGAAATATTTTTGTTTTTTCTACCAATTTTCTGATGTCATGATCGAATTCTGTTAAGAATCTCATAGTTAATTCAGTATGCTTTTCCAAGCCGTCATGGCATTTGATAGATAGTCTCATTAGTTCCTTACCTAATTTGGCACCTGAACCATCGTCACCCAGATTAAAGCCCCATCCGCCAATTAATCTTACCTTACCTGCTTTTCTTCCTACGAAGACTGAACCAGTTCCAAGTGCACCAATGCAACCATCTAAATGACCTATTGCTCCCTCCAATGTTATTTCACCATCATTAAGAATAATATTCTTTGCGAAAGGTAATTCGTTTGTGAGTGCCTTAGCGTAGTCACCTAAATTTGAACCAGCCAATCCTAATACTGCAAAACAGTTCTTTATTTCTTCCTGAGGAACTGATGCCAAGTGTAAGGCTTTCCGACATGCTTCATTTATATTTTCCTTGGCTCTAACGAAAGATGTCTCTATATTTGCTGGGCCACTATTTGATTTAGCCAAGATTTGGCCGGTTTTGGAGGCCAATACTACCCGACAACCTGATCCGCCTCCATCAACTCCAATAAGATATTTCATCACCACACATTTTTGCTTTAAATCTCCTATCAGTATAATACCTTAAGCCAGTTTTGGATCAATTGCTTGCCACAGGCTTAATTGACTTAATATATTTAGCAATTTCAACCAAATCCTTTTTGGGGAGCTTTGACAAGTTTGTAATGACTGCAACCATATGACCCCCGGCACTATCAAAATCGGGTGTGAATCCTGTATCTAGATAATTAATGATGTCGTCTATGGTCCAATTCCCAATTCCGGTTTTATGAGGGGTTATATTTGGTGCAGCCCCTTCGTTCTTAATAGGCTTCGCCCCAGCTAGGGACCTTTTATTATTTAAGCCGCCGAGAATGGTTCTGGGAGTATGGCATTCCGCACAATGTCCTAATGCCTCTACCAAGTATTTCCCTTCAGGTTCTTTGGAATAGTCATTTTGTACTGAATAAAAATAAAGGTGTTTCCAAAAGCCCACCAGCTCTCGGAGGACAAAAGGAAAATGCAAGTCATGTGGCTTATTCCGCTTTTCAGACGGACTAAGGCTCATTAAAAATTGGTATAGGTCTACCAAATCTTCATCGCTCATGCCCTGATAAGAATTGTACGGAAAACTGGGAAAGTAGTGATTTTTGTTTGGGCTAATGCCGTTTCTAACTGCGTCAGAGAAATTTTTAAGGGTCCACGAACCAATACCGTAAATCTTGTGGGGAGAAATATTAGGAGAGTAGAAGGTTCCAAAATCTGTTTTAAGGGCATGACCTCCGGCAAGTATCAGAGATGGAGTAGAACCATTGGGATCCAGATGACAGCTACCACATCCGCTGGCATTAAAGACTCTCTCACCATTACTCAAATTATATGTTAATTCACTAGGTTGAGGGTTAAATTGGTATTTATACTTGGGTTTGATCAAAGCTATCGAAATGCAAAAGAAAGTTACAAAAAGGATACCTAACCCTACGAGGGTCCTTCTATACCAATTGTTCATATTTATTTCATACGGTAAACTTGATGGCAACTTTTACAATTGTTAGTTACTTTTGCAAATAAAGATTGAAATTGCTCTAATGTTTCTGGTTCGGCATTTAATGTTTCTTCAATGTCTGATAAAAAACTGGCCAACGCTTTTTCAAATCCAGGTCTATCTGTCCAAATGGTCTCAGCAGCTTCAGAATGAACATCTACTTCTGGTTCTTTTGGGAAATAGGTTGCATAGGGTTTTGCTGCTTCCAACATCTGTTCCATCATTGAAATAACAAGAAAGTCATCGTATTCTGCCTTTTCTTTGGCGATTGGAAACAATACCTTCACAGCCTCTCTCACCTGTTGCATGGCATTTTGCCTGTCCTTAACATTTTGACTGTTGGGTGAAGCTGGACAGATCCACATCAACAATATAATCAATGACAAATAAAAGTTTTTCATACAAAATATTCCTATTAACTATGATTTTTAATTTTTTTAAGCTAATACTCTTTGTCTGATTTCTCCAGTTGTGAGCTTATAAACTAACCGCCAGTATGACTCATATAACGAGGCATTTGCCCCAAAACTTTCTGTCTGGAATAATCAAAATCATGTCCTTTTGGTTTCCTATCTACGGCATTTCTAATTCTTTTCCGTAATAGCACATCATCCTCTGAATTTTCTCGCAGTGCTGATCTTAGATCCGCATCTTCTTCTTGACCCAGGCACATAAATAATTGTCCTGTGCAGGTTAGTCTAACCCTATTGCATGATTCACAGAAGTTATGAGTTAGCGGAGTAATGAAGCCAATCTTCTGTTCAGTTTCCCTAACTTTTACATAACGAGCAGGCCCACCAGTTGAAATGTCCAAATCCTCTAAAGTCCATTTCTTCACTAATTCACTTCTCAAATCCTTAAGGGACCAATATTGATCTAATCGATCCTCGGGGCCGAAATCACCCATGGGCATTACCTCTATGAAGGTGAGGTCAAATCCTTCATCTCCACACCATTGCACAAATTTGTGAAGTTCTTTTTCATTCGTTTTTTTTAATGCCACAGTATTTATTTTTACAGCTAATCCCGCTTTTTTAGCGGCTTGTATCCCTTCAAGGACTTGGTTCAACCGCCCCCAACGCGTAATTTGTTTGAATTTTTCTGGATCTAGTGTGTCCAAAGAAATGTTTACTCGCTTAACTCCCAAATCTACTAAAGGTTTAGCAAATTTGGTAAGCTGACTACCATTTGTTGTAAGGGTCAGTTCTGACAAAGCACCGGAAATTAGATGTCTTGAAATTCCTTGAAAGAAACTCAATATATTTTTTCTTACAAGTGGTTCTCCCCCTGTGATCCGGATTTTTTTTTATCCCCATCTCTATGAAAACAGAGCAGACCTTGTCCAGCTCTTCAAGAGTCAGTAGGTCCTTTTTAGGCAGGAACTGCATTTTCTCTGACATGCAGTAGACACATCGGAAATCACATCTATCGGTCACCGAAACTCTTAGATAAGAAATAGTTCTATTGAAAGGATCAATAAGTGGCGAAAGCTTCCGCATGATCATTACCTTCTTTTTTGTCTTCGTGACATAGTTATCAATTTACAACTGTTTGAAAAGATTTTCAATCCAAACCAAAAAAACTTTTGCTGGTCAATTTTTCTTTTTGTTTACTTGTCGACTTCTTCCCAATGCAAGTGAATCTTGCAAGACATCATCCGTTATAGTCGATCCTGCTCCTACGATCACTCGATCACCAATTTTTAAAGGGGCAACCAGTGAGGTATTTGATCCTATGAATGTGTTTTCTCCAACTTCAATGCTATTCTTGGAATCTCCATCATAGTTACAAAATATAGTACCAGCGCCCACATTCGTTTGTTCTCCAATCGATGCATTTCCAATATAGGCTAAGTGGTTTGCTTTGACATTTTTATTAAGTGTTGATTTTTTTATTTCCACGAAATTACCAACTTTGACGCCTTCTTCTAATATAGTTTCTGGTCTAATACGAGCAAATGGACCTACAACTGCATTCCGTTTAACCAGACACTTTTCTAAGTAAGAAAAGGATCGTATCCTTACATTGTCTCGAATTCTTACACCGGGGCCAAAAATAACATTCGGTTCAACCACCGTGTCAGTACCTATTTCCGTATCAAAAGAGAAAAAAACTGTGGAAGGGTCTATCAGAGTACAACCATTTCTCATCACTTCCAATCTTTTCAAGCTTTGAAATGATCCTTCCGCTTTAGCTAAATCCAATCGGTCATTGACTCCTTGGGCTTCGCTTTCAGGACAGCTAGTGGCTTGAACAAGCATATTTTCTTTTCTTGCTATGGAGACAAGATCAGTCAAATAAAATTCTTTTGAGGTGTTCTTGTTGGAAACTTTATTTAATAGAGAAAAAAATAAATTGGCATTTGCAATCATTATCCCAGAGTTACAGAACGAAATAGCTTTTTCTTCTGGCGTCGCATCATTTGCTTCTACTATCTTTTCCAGCTCACCATCTGCGTTGAGTATTAATCTTCCATAATTTTTTGGATTTTTGGAGTTAAATCCTAGTACTGCCAGATCAGCTCCGTTCTCTCTCAAGCGGCGTAGTTCCTTTATTGAGCTCTTTGATATTAGAGGGGAGTCTCCATATAAGATTAAGAGATCTTCATGGTTTTCCACAAAATGCTTCTTTGCACAAAGAACAGCATGGGCAGTCCCTAGTTGTTTTGATTGTTTAACTATCTCCACTTCAGTGAATGCTTTAATACTATCAGTGATACGGTTAGAAGTTGATCCAACAACTGCTAATATTCGGTTTGCCTTGACATTTTTTGCTAAGGTAATGAGGTGGTAAATCATTGGGATATTCCCAATTGGGTGTAGAACCTTTGGATGCTGAGATTTCATCCGTGAACCTTGACCAGCAGCTAGTATTAAAACCGAAAGAGACATATTATCTTTCCAGGACATTTCTTATCAGCTATTAATAACATTAGCTCTATACAAGTAAAAGGACTTATTAATATCTGGTTGAAGGGGTAAAACTGTGAAGGCGGCAATTTTTGACTTGGATGGGACACTAGCTGATACCGCGGCAGATCTTTTGCTCGCAGGAAACATTACTTTTGAGGCTATGGGAATAGAATGTAGACTGGAAAAAGATAGAGATGAAAATATCGCGTCTCGAGGTGGTAGGAGTACCATTCGATATGGTCTTAATCAGACTTTTGGGAAGGTTGACGAAGAAAAGGTTAATGATCTGTATCCAACTTTCTTAAAGAATTACGAGAGTGTCATTGATGTCAATTCTAATTTGTACGCTGGCATGTTTGAAGTTTTACAAGACTTATCGAAATCAGATATTTCACTGGGAGTTTGTACGAATAAACCGACAAAACAGGCTCACATGCTTCTTAACATTTTAGGAATTTCAAATTATTTTGAAGCTATAGTTGGTCCAGATACATTGGGTATCCCAAAACCTGATCCAAAGCCACTCACTACCGTCATTGAGTTGATTGGAGCTAAACCCAAATGCTCTGTGCTTGTTGGAGATACTAATACTGATTTTTTAACGAGCGTTGCTGCAGGTATTCCTTTTATTTTGACAACTTATGGTCATGGTGTTCAATTCCAAGGTTTTGATAGATCTTGCACGCCATATTTAGCAAATACGCCA
>CACIIZ010000002.1 GCA_902586855.1 uncultured Alphaproteobacteria bacterium
ATAAAGGGTAACGTCATAAAAGATCCATAAGTTAGTAATAGAAGAGCACCGTGTAACAAGCTATCTTTGTCAGCAGCAATGAACAAAACAGTTGCGAGGGCGGGCCCCACACAAGGAGTCCAGCCAAACCCAAATGCCAGACCCATGGCGTAACTTCCCAAAAATCTAGATGGAGCCAGATTACTGGTGAAGCGAATCTCCCGGTAAAGAATTGAAAATTTTAGCAAGCCTAGAAAATGCAAAGAAAAAATCCCTAATAAGATCGCTGCTAAGAGATTCAGTTCAGACATGTATTCTCTGAATAATTGTCCTATGGTTGAAGCAGCTAGGCCCATCATCATGAATATTGTAACTATCCCGAGAGAAAAAAATACTGTGTTTAAAAGGAGTTTTTTTCTAATCACGTTGGAGAACATCCTTTCATTCCTGAATTCCTCCATAGTGATTCCAGCAAGGTAACAGAGATAAAATGGTACTAAAGGCAACACACAAGGGGAAAAAAAGGAGAGTAATCCTGCTAAGGCTGCACCACTATAGCTAATGCTGAAATCCATTTTTACCTCAGGCTTTTATTTTGTGGACTAATAGCTCATGATATATAATAGCTTAAAAGGGATTAACAATAGGTGCCCAAATTATGCTTTCAAATACTTGTAGGATCAGGAATGTATTCTTATGTCTAATGCTTATATTTAGTTCAGCACAGGTTTTGCGTGCCGACAGTCTTAACCTTGGTTTACTAATGATTGATGATACGGCTTGTCCATATTGTGAGCTTTGGGATGAAGAAATTGGTTACATGTACTCCAGAAGCCAAGAGGGTAAACTAGCACCATTAATAAGGCACCATTACGGTGAAAAAATACCAAATGAAATAGTTTTGGTATCTGAGCCGGTAGTTACTCCAACCTTTATATTGCTGGAAAACAATAAAGAGCGTTTTAGAATTGAGGGTTATCCAGGAGAGGAGTTTTTTTGGTCTTTTCTAGTGGAATATATTCTTAAAATAAAAAAAATGAAAAATAATTAGGAAAAATTTTTATTCCATGAAGGTTGGTATCTTTCTTGCAAAATATATCGCAACACTACAGGAGATAGCACCAATGAAAACCAGAGAACCCTCAGATTTAATAGTAGAAGTTTTTGCAGTCGCAGTTTCCGAACTAGTCGCATTAGGGCTTTCACGAGAAGAGGCAGTCCTAGGATTGCTAAGTCAAGCGGCAGTGCAAGCAAATCCTGGAGCAATGGTGCATGCTGCGGTGTTACATCAAAAGTTTCATTCTGATTTTGTTGATAGTTAGAAAACAAATTAATCTTTGCGATTTTGTTAATTATCTTAATAAGAGAGCTGAAGACTTTTGATGTGTAGTAAGTAGTAAGATAAAGTTCAAAACCCTATGAAATTTGATATTTCACCAAGAGGTGCACGGTCTGTTCTTAGAGAATTTATGGGGTCATTATTTTCCATATAACCCATAGCTACTCCGCAAAATAGCATTAGATTGCTTGGCGCCCTAACATAGTCTTGTACCAGTTCATGAAAAACACACCAGGATTCTTGTGCGCAAGTGTCTAGACCATATTCTTTTGATAGTAAAAAAATGTTTTGTAAATACATTCCTACATCAGACCATTGCGGTGGCCCCATTTTTCTATCAATGAAGACAAAAATTCCAACTGGAGCATTAAACAATTTAAAATTCCTAGAGAATTGTTGTCTTCGCTGTACCTTTTCGTCCCGTCCTATATTTAAGATAGAGTATAAGTCTTCTCCACATTTAAAGCGTCTACTCCAATAAGGTTCCTCAAGTTCTTTCGGATAAACAGAATATTCAGGTGAATGACCCTTTGGAAATAATTTCAATTCTTGCTCAACTATTATCAATAATTTTTTCAATTCATCCCCACCTATGACAAACAAATGCCAAGGTTGCAGATTTCCCCCAGAGGGCGATCTTCCCGCCTTATTCAAAATGGTTTTTAGTAGTTCCAAACTTACAGGTTTTGTTTTAAAAGCTCTGCAACTTATTCTTTTTTGAATTGCCTCAGATACGCGCATTAACTTTTAAACCTTTTTAGCGTCTTCCTAATAAACAAAAGTTATTAACCTAAAGTTAATTGGGCTGCAAATCTAGATTGGTGATTTTCAATAATATAAGGTTATCTTTTTCTGAATTGCAACTCTCTAACTTCCCAATAACCATCTGTGGCTTTAAGTTTATTATTTGATTCAATAATTTCAAAAATGTTGGATCCCTTTTGATCAGCAGCAAAAATATCAGCTCCGTTATCGATAAGAGTAAAAATTACCAAAGAATTCTTATTCCATTTTGCTGCTTCGTGAAGCGGAGTTCGCCCTATGTCTGCACCCGAATTAACCTCTCCTCCAGCATCTATTAAAGACTCAATTACTTTTGGGTTTGTATTCCAGCCGGCAGCCCCATGAAGCGGGGTTATGCCGTATTTAGTTTTTGCATTGGCTTCTGCACCAGCGTTTAACAAAAGGGTAATTTTTTTAAGAGAACCAAATGGTGCAGTTAAATGTAGAGGAGTTCTACGCATGTCATCCATGGCGTTTACCAGCGCACCAGACTCTAGAAGTAATTTAACTATCTCCTCATTTTTATTGAATTTAGTACTGTGCAATGGTGACCAATCATTCTTATTTTTGGCATTGATGTCAGCCCCTGCCTTTAGAAGGGTTTCTAGTACTAGAGGATTAGGATTTCTCATGGCGGCATCATGGAGAGGAGTACCTCCTGAGGCATTCCTAGCATCGAGATTGGCTCCTGCCTGAATCAGCAATTTGATCACCTTTGGATCTTGATTATATAGTGCGGCCAAATGGAGTGGTGTCCTACCCATGGTATCTCTGACCTTTGCGCTTTGTCCCTTGTTGAGGCACGCTATGATCTTGTCTGATTTTACAGTTTCCCAATAAGGTTTAATTTGAAGAATCGCATTGCCCTCCACCCATTCAGTGCAGGAGTCAGAGTTGGCAGTCCCAAGAACCAATGGGTTAAAAAGAACCAGTAGGCTAAGAAAAAAATTTCTAAACATCATCCCATATACCTTCACCAAACGATACCACCGAATGAACGACACGGTAAAATATTCTTTTAACTTTAAAGCAAACTATTTGATCACTAAATAATAGTTGAAAATGTTGTACAAGTACATTATGTAGGAGTTCAACCTCGGGGTGCTAGCGTGCTGGCTGAGATGAAAGTTTCAAACCCGTTGAACCTGAACCGATTAGTGTCGGCGTAGGGAAGGGATTGCACCTAAGCTACAGCCTATACTAAAAACTATTGTGCTGGAGATTTAGTTATGAAAATAGATAAGATATCACTGTCAATAATTTCAATAATTTTTCTCACAGTATTCAGTTTTTCTGTAAAAGCCGCACCAATTTTAACCGTGTACGCGCCTGATTACTTTGTGTCTGAGTGGGGACCAGGGCCCAAAATTAAAGAGTCTTTTGAAAGTAGTTGTAATTGTACCCTAAAATTTGTGCCTGGAGATCCTTTGTCCCGACTCGGTTTAGAGGGGAGCAAAACTAATGCTGATATTCTAATTGGCCTTAATTCCGATACTATATCAAAGGCTAGAAACCTGAAATTGCTTGAACCACACAACATTACGGAGCCAATGCCGCAACTTCCAATCGAATGGGATGATAATGTTTTCCTGCCATTCAATTGGAGCTACGTTTCATTTGTTTTTGACAATGAAAAAATTGAAGACGTTCCTAGTAACTTCATTGATCTTGCCAATGATCCTCAAGATTACAAAATTATAATCCAGGATCCTCGAACTTCACCTGCTGGACTAGCGTTAATTTTATGGATTAAGACAATTTATGGAGATGAGGCTCAAGAGATTTGGTCTAAATTGTCAAAAAAGGTATTAACTGTAACAAAAGGCTGGTCCGAAGCTTATGGGATGTTTACTGCTGGTGAGTCTGAGATGGTCTTATCCTTTTCTACATCTCCTGCATATCATCAAGTTATAGAAAAGGATCACACAAAATCAGCGCTTATCTTTGATGAGGGCCACTATGTTTATCTAGAGCTTGCGGCCAAAGTGAAAGGATCTAAAAACTCTGAACTAGCAGACAAATTTATGAATTTTATATTGTCGCCAGCTTTTCAGAGTGTAATTCCACTTACTAATTGGTCATATCCTGTAAGGCTTAAAAAGAGTGAATGGCCTTCAGAGTTTGTGGATTTGCCATCTCCAAAGAAAGCTTTGTTCCTAGATGAGGATAAAGCTAGTAAACTAATTCCAGTGGCGATAAATGAATGGCTTACAGCAATGTCAAGATGAGTTTAAATAAATTACTTTTTACATGCTCACTAATATTTATTGCTGCAATGACAGTAGGTTCCATGATTGTTACACTGATATGGTCTGGAGAAAGATTAGTTTTTCTATCTAGTTATGAACTGAAAGTCTTTTTTTTTACTATAAAACAAGCTATATTATCTGCTGCCATAAGCTGTTTTTTGGCAGTTCCCATCGCTAGGGCTCTATTCAGGAGAGATTTTTTATTCAAAGAACATTTAATTAGTTTGCTGGGAATTCCATTCATTTTACCAGTTATTTCGGCAATTTTTGGTTTAATTTTGGTTTTTGGCAATAATGGACTCTTGAACACATTTTTAGTTTTTCTAGGGTTGCCTAAACTGACAATTTATGGACTATCAGGAATTCTTTTAGCTCATGTTTTCTTCAATCTTCCTTTGGCTGCAAGACTACTTCTCCTAGCCTGGAATGAAATTCCAAACGAGCAGTTCAAACTGGCAGCATCTTTAGGATTTAAAGACACAGAACTCTTTCGCCACATTGAGTTACCCATGCTAAGATCTACTCTTCCTGGTTTGTTAGTTTTGATTTTTCTAATTTGCATTACCAGCTTTTCTATAGCTTTGACTATGGGAGGGGGACCAAATTCAACAACTTTGGAAGTTGCCATCTACGAGGCTTTACGGTTTCAATTAGATTTTTCTAAAGCCGCATCATTAGCGTGCTTTCAATTCATGATATGTGGCTGCGTCGCTTTCTTATTGTTAATCTTAGGTGGTAGCAATTCGTCCTTTAAGGCTATAGACTTAAGAATACAGACCTATAATAACCCATACTTTTCAAAAGGAATAGTTGACTATATTTTGATTCTTTTTGTTATTTGTTTCTTATTTGCCCCAATTTTATTACTATTTTTTTACGGATTGATGGGTTTTTTCAATCTCGATACCTCTATCTATTTGGCAGCATTCAATTCTTTGATCCTTTCAATTACATCGGGATTTTTGGGAGTAGTAATAGCGTCCTCCATTTCATTCTGGGTCGCAACTTCAAAGACTCATTCACACCTCAAATACATTGAAACTTTAAGTATCTTTATTTTAGCTTCTTCTCCCATAGTAATGGGGACAGGTATCTTCCTGATTCTAAGACCGATCATTTCCTTTGAATATCTAACGCCGTTGCTCGTGATATGTGTAAATGTGACAATGAGCCTTCCTTTTATGTTGCGCGCTCTGGTTCCCGCAGTAAGTATCGTTGAACAGGATCACGGTAAATTGTCTGATAGTTTAAGCATCACAGGGATCAACAGGGTTAAGAATATCATTTTTCCAAGAGTAGCTCCTGCTATCGGATTCTGTTTTGGGATAGGGTCTGCCTTGTCTATGGGTGATTTGGGCGTGATAACATTTTTCTCTTTTGGTGAATTCCAGACACTGCCTTTGGTAATATACAGATTGATGATTTCCTACCGAATGGAACAAGCATTCAGTGCAGCAGTGCTGCTGGTCTTCATTTGTTTCGTTCTTTTTCAGATTTTTGACTTATTGGGAAAATATTATGCTGATCGTTAGAAACTTGCGAGCAGGTTACAAGCATTTTGAAATCAAGGCAAATTTTTCCGTTAAAGAAGGATCTTTCGTGGCTATTCTGGGGCCTTCTGGGTCAGGAAAAACTACTTTAGTCAATGCTATTGCAGGGTTTGTACCTCTTGAAACGGGTAGTATAGAGTGGAAAGATGAAAATATTGCAATTTTGCCCATTGGGGACAGACCTGTGAGCATCTTGTTTCAAGAGCATAATTTGTTTCCTCATTTAACCATTGAGAAAAATGTCTCGATAGGCCTTAAGCCTAATCTGAAACTGACCTCTAGCGAGCGTGACAAAGTATTAAGAACTCTCAGGAGAGTTGGGCTAGAAAAATTTGTTAAGTATAAGCCTGCAGAACTTTCGGGTGGCCAAAGGACACGCGTTGCGCTTGCAAGAGCTATGCTTCGATCCAAACCGTTACTTTTATTAGATGAAGCCTTCTCAGGTTTGGGGCCTGCATTGAGGCTAGAAATGCTAGCCCTCATAATGGATTTTGTAGAGCAAGAGAACATGACATTGCTAATGGTTACTCATGACATTAATGATGCCATTAAATTAAATCAGCAAATTATCTTTGCGAACGACGGTGAGATAGCTGGCCCCATGGATCTAACTAAATTTTTAAATTCTAATGAACAAAATTTTAGAGGCTATTTGGGAAGTGGGAAAAAAGAAATTTAATTCCGCGAACCTACCATAAAATCTAATTTTATTTCAATTGAATTTTCAAAAAGGATTTCGAAATTTCGTAGTTTTGAAACTTATTCAATAAATCTAAGCCTAATAAAGATTGTTTTGGTCCCTCGAAATCTTTGGAGACCACTAGTAATTCTGACGGACCTAGTTGGTGACCATGGGCGGTGATGCTACTAATCTCTATTTGATTAGCCAAAATCTTACCATTAGCTGTTTCAAGTCTTCTCTGTGAGGAGAGGACATTAACGTTTTTTCCTAATTGGTTAAAATCTTGTTTAGATAGCAGCGTGAGCGTTGCACCGGTATCAACAAGAAATTTCACCGGCGTCTCATTTAACTGCAGTGTCAGATAAAAATGTCCATCGTTCTCTTTTCCTATCACTACAGTGTCATCAGAAACAGATTTGACTTTATCATTTTCATTTTTAACATTGAAACTTATATCGGTCCAAAAGTAGTAGCAAGCCACTGCTCCAAAAAAAATCAAAAACCAAATTGCTAAATTTTGCAGATTCCTATTCAAATATTTTTTGTTTGATAAAATAAATAAGAAAAATAAGACTGATAATAGTAATATCAGGTATATTAATGTTGAGACATTATTGCTGGAAAAGGTCATATGGTATTTTATGATAGTTCTATAAATATTCATAGTTAAAGTATCTGTTATTGAAGATAAACGTCTTTACTACGAAGAAGAAAGGCTAGATATTAGTTTAACGTTAAACCACATCAGCAAGTTGTTCTAATTTTGTGCTTGGAATTTTTCAGTTTGTCAGCGACTACTGTATGATGTATAAGAGATTTTTGAGACAGGCATATGTGGTGGTAAAGAGCTTTGAGTAAAGGTCCAGGTTTAGGTGCGATAAGAAAAGCTAGAGATCTACTAGACGGTAGGATCGTTAAAACACCTGTTTTGGAGTTATCTAGTAGCAAAATCAAGAATTTGATGCCAGAAGGATCGAATGTGAGGATGAAGTTGGAACTTTTCCAGCATACTGGTTCCTTTAAATCGCGGGGTGTTCTCATTGCGATCGATGGTCTGTCAGACAAGGAAAGAGAAAAGGGAGTTGTTGCTTTTAGCGCTGGCAACCATGCACTAGCGGTTTCATGGGGTGCAAAAAATGCTGGTATTAGTGCCAAAGTTGTAATGCTCGAGCATTCAGATCCCTCTCGCATTGAGGGCTGCGAACGGCTTGGAGCAGAGGTAATTTTGTGTCCAAACATTACAGATGCTCTTTCACTAATGGAAAATATTGCTAAGTCTGAAGGTAGAGTGATACTACAACCATTTGAATCTGAGAATATGATCTTAGGTTCGGCAACTTGTGGTTTGGAAATCATAGAAGATTTTCCAGAACTTGATGTGGCTATAGTACCGATTGGTGGAGGAGGTCTTATAGCAGGAATATCTGCTGCAATCAAAAGTGTTAAGTCATCAGTTGTGATATACGGGGTTGAACCCGTGGGTGCTGACTCGATGTACAAAAGTTTTCAAAATCAGAAACCAGCTAGATTAGACGCTGTCAACACTATAGCGGATAGCCTTGGTCCGCCCATGGCAATGGAATATTCATTCAGTGTGGCTCAAAATTTTGTAGATGCAATAGTCAGAGTAAAGGATGAGGAAATGGTTTCGGCCATGAAACTAATGCGTGATCAGCTAAACCTGATGGTGGAGCCTGCCTGTGCAGCTTCCTTGGCAGGACTATTGGGACCATTAAAAGAAATGATAAGGGAAAAGTCTGTCGCCATAATAGCATGTGGATCAAACATTTCTTATCAACGTTACCAAAAACTCGTTTAGCTAAAGGAGAGTATTAAACTTATTTTTCAGGTCTCCATTATAGAACGGGACATTAAGCGCAATAAACGCTTTTTTTAAGGATCTAGAGAAATCTGTGGATTTATTTGAAAAACATATTGTTATTACTGGAGCTGCTAGTGGTATTGGCAAAGCGCTGGCTGAGCATTTTTGTAAATTGAAGGCAAAGGTTATTTTGGCTGACAGTAACGAAAGCCGATTAATTTCTGTTGCAGATACCTTAGGTTGTTCTCATTTCCTGTGTGATGTTAAAGAAGAGAAAGATATAATTGCCCTAATTAGCCGGGCGAATGCTGAATTGGGTTATATTGATCTATTTTGTTCGAATGCAGGTATCTTTTTCAAAGATGAGGTCGTTCCCGCTCCATTAGAAAATAAGAATTGGAATGAATCCTGGCATGTTAATGTGATGTCCCATGTTTATGTGGCCCGTCATTTGTTACCCCAAATGGTAAAAAGACAATCAGGCTATTTTCTGCAAGTCATTTCAGCGGCAGCTTTATTATCGCAAATAGGAGCCACTGCCTATTCGGCGACAAAAAGTGCTGCTTTGAGTTTTGCTGAGTCATTAGCCATCAGTTATGGCCAAAAAGGTATTAAGGTTTCTGCCGTATGTCCTCAGTACGTAGCGACACCTATGTTGGGTTTTGATGATGAGAAAAAATCATTTCAAGAGGTAAAAAACTTGATATCTCCTGATGAGGCAGCGGTTCGAATTGTTCAGGGTGTGATCCAAGAGAAGTTCCTAATCTTCACAGACCCTGGCGCGAAAAAAATTCTTTGGGCGAAAATGTAAAGATTATGAGAAGTGGATAGTTGGTATGCAGAATTTGCAGAATAGAATAATTGAAGAAACTGGAGAAGTTGATATAACCCAGCTTTATAAATTCATCTAAGTGAGTTGGTTAACTATTGGAGTACCACTTATTTGAAAAGTTAGAAATTAATTGGTTTTTGGCTTAGGATCTTATTTCTTAGTATACCAATGTTTGAAATTTCTATTTCTAATAAGTCATCATTTTCTAAGAAACGATGAGGATTTTGGCTGGTTCCTGATCCCTCTGGTGAACCGGTGGCGATAATATCCCCAGGCATTAATGTCAAGATTGAGGATATATAAGCTATAATTTCCTTATAATTAAATATCATTTTTTCAATTCTTGTTTTTTGAACTATTCGATCATTTAGCTTTGTGGTCAGTAAAAACTTCTCTGGATCAAGTTCGTCTTGATTAATAAGTATGCATGGTCCACAGGAGCTTGAATATTCAAAATTCTTTCCTGCAAAAATGCTGTGTTTTTGCCAATCCCGGATTGAACCGTCATTCACAATTGTAAATCCAAAGATATGTTTATCGACATCTTCATCTCGTATATTCTTGCCTGACTTTCCAATAATGATGCCTAATTCACCTTCATAATCTAAGGATTTTCCAGCCTTCCCGTTTGGAATAATTATTGGACAATTAGAACCCACAAAACAATTGATATCTTTAGAAAATAATATTATTTCAGTTCGTTCGGTCCTTGGTGCTTCTAGCAGATACTTTTTGTGATAGTTTAAACCTACGCAAAAAACTCGGGAGCCTGGAGAGATAGGAGGTAAGATCTGAACGTCTTCAATGAAGTATTCCTTAGTATTATTTTTTAGTTCATTTACTAAATCGTCTTGGACGCACTCCTCTATAATAGACCTGAGAGTTGGCCACTTTTCTCTGAACTTTTTTGAAACGGGAAAGATTTTTCCTTCGCGGTATTCTCCAAAGGCAGTCTCGCCATGAACTTTGAAAGTGGAAAGTTTCAACATTCTCTATATTTCTAATGATTTCTGCGCCCTAATTTTTAATGGAGGTAAAAGTTAGTCTATATACCTATTCGCGTCCAATTTAGTTTTTATTCCCTCAATGATCTTATCAACCTTCTTTGTATCTGACTTTGTTTTTTCTATTAAAGTTGCTAATTTTTCAATTTCATTTGATAAATCTTGGCTTTGAATATTTGAGTCTATCAATCTTAATTGTGTTTTTCTAATTATGGCTGCAAGCGCCGTATTCTTTTCCATAAGCTGGAGAAAACTTGCCTTCGGAATATAACTGGCGAAAACTGGAAATTTTCCTGCTTTTGCCGTAACAGTTCTTTTGATATTCAAAATTATCGAGGACTCACCAAATATTTCTTTATCGCTAATTTCGTTTAGTTTAAGACCATCAGGAGTGTAAAGTGTAACTATTCCTTCTTTTATTAGATAGACAGCATCGGGCTCATCACCAGCAGAATAAATCACTTCATATGGTTTCCAGTTTATATTCTTTGGAGCAAGAGACATAAGTTAATCGGTACATTCTTTCTTTTGAATATAATTGTTATCAACTTATTAATAACAATCAATAACCTTTTCTGGATAATCTCCAATCCTTTCCTGTTTTGGTTTCAATATAATCTGGCCATGCGAAATGGATAGGCGGTTCGTAATCACACAGTGGTTTTGTCCATTTTGACCCATTAATTCCCCCACCAGTTCTCATAACAAATTCCTTTTTAGCTTCCTTCAGTATCTCCTTGTTTGTCAGCATATTGACAAATGATACGCCAATAGTTTTTGCTGCAGTTATAATCATAGGATCAATTGCCTCAGGAATACCCCCGAGGGCATTCATAACCCAATTGGGGTATGAAAAACCTTCAACTGGAGCTAACATTGGTCTTGCTATATATAGTCTAGCAGTAGGTGCGTGCCAGCACATTTCTGTATAATCGTCCGATGTGAAATTTAACTGAGAAGATGGAAGGTCGCTACGGACAATAGCATCAGCGGCTTTTGGGTCAATTATCTTTTCAGATTCCTTTAAAAAAGGTTCTCTGCTTTTGGTTAATCCAAGATTTGTCCTTATTTCGTTGGCTGTTTCTATTGCTTCTCTCCCCCAAATAGGAGCTCCTACTGTCTTTAAAGAGTTAAAAACTAGTTGAGAAATAACATGATTGGGTAGACCGGGTCGAGATTTTGAAACCCAATGTTTGCTAAATTTACAGTTAGTCATTTTTGATGCTGCCAAAGCATTATTGTCGAGGAATGAAATTACTTTTTCAGCTTGTTCAATGGTTGGGACTCTTATCATATATTGCAATTCTGATATTTGAGGAGCTAAATTATCTGCGGTACATTGCCCTGAACTTAAAATTACTTCATTCATAGACCAGCTGCCGGTATGGGGTAACATGGAGTCTCGAAGGCTACGGGAGCTGGAGTACATCATGAAAAGTGCATCATTTGCTCCAGGTGCTCTTACCTCAGAGTGGGCCTGCGGTATCGCTGCACTATTATTGGCAAAACCTCCGCTTAGCCAAGAATCCTGCTCCAAGGCTTCAAAACGATAAATTAAAGCAAAGGCTGCTCCACAATGAATATCCCATCGAACTGTATTGCACCACGGAAGCATATAGCAAGGATGAAAACTTATCATAGCATCTAGTTCATCATAGTAACCGCGGGCGGCATGTATCGGTTTTGAACCTCGCAATTTTTCTGCAGGCTCTCCAGTAAAGCGTAGTTTCCCCTTGAGTTTATGTTTTTCCATAGCGAACTTTGTGGCCAGTAAACCTCCTAATGTACTAATTCCAAGGGCTGAGTGTGGATCTGTATGGCCGCTGGCGTGTTGAGATAATCCTTCTCTAGGTGCTTTAAATGTTGTGGCTGCTTGGCATTGTCCTGGAACTGCATCATACTCGGCATAAGTTGCCAGTTTTGGTCCAGGGCCATTACTCCACTCTGCAGAAAACGCTGTTGGCATCCCCCCAGAATTTTCTTCTACCTTAAAATCATTATCTCTTAAGATCCCAATGTAAAATTTTGTTGACTCATACTCCCTCCAGGCGGGTTCAGCTAAATTCCAGATTATTTGATTCCATCTAGACAGATTCTTAGTATTTTCAGTGACCCACTTCAGGACAGTTTTACTTATTTGATTAGCCATTCTGATTTTTTAAAACTCTTTCCATTAAAAGATTTTACTCATTTCTTTAATGTAAATCGCTATTTATTTATGAAGCAAGAGGCTCTACCTTCTATTTTGAGAGTTGTGGCGCCTATTACCACATTTTTCGCTTGATTTTTAAGTCTTTCACTGAGGTTTGTAGCATTTCTTTTCTTTGGATTTGGAAGTGTTACGGCGATGTAAGATGCTTGCTTCAAAGACAGCCTGTTAGAAGGCATATTAAAGCGCTTTTTTGCAATAGATGACACCCCAAAATAACCGTTCCCAGTTTCAGCAATGTTTAAATAAACCTCCAGTATTCTTCTCTTTGACCAAAAAATTTCGATAAGAATTGTCATGAATGCTTCAGAACCTTTTCTTATCCAGGATCTTTTACGCCACAGGAAAAGATTTTTTGCAACCTGTTGGCTAATTGTTGAGGCCCCCCTCATGGATCCTTCTCTTGTGACTTTTAAAATCTCAGAAATATCAAAACCGTAGTGGTCACAAAAATTAGAATCTTCTGAAGCGACGACTGCCAACGCTATATTGTCTCCTAAGGATTCTATTGGGGTCCAATCTATTTTGAAGCTATCTTTTAAGTTTGTCCGTTCGGAAAAAATGACCGCTGTGGTTGGAGGATTGAGCCATCTGAGACTGATAACAATTAATGCCAGGATCATTATTGAGGTCACTAATAGAGCAAATAACAATTTGCCAGCATTAATAAGTTTAGATGAGTTTCTGACAGAAAGATTCTTTAGCATTAAACTTAGGTCCGATAATATATAACTTCAGAGAGTATGCAACTTTGAATTAAATAAAGATATGAACTAATGACTAGTTGTCATGCAGTAGTCCTTTAGACATTATCTTTAAACTGATATAGAGTAATGCAAATATCCAAGAAAACGGGTAAGTTTCTGAAGTGATTTTTCTCATTATGAGGTTATATAGATGGAAATAAAATTCCATGGTGTTAGAGGTTCTATACCAATCCCATCAAAAAAATTCCTTGAGTATGGGGGTAATACTACCTGCATAGAAATAAACTCTGAGGATTTTCAACTCATTATTGATGCTGGTTCAGGATTCAAGAATGTTCAAATTAGAAGTGAGGTTCCAACGTTTTTACTTTTTTCCCACTTTCATCATGACCACTTGCAAGGTTTATCGTTCAATTCCGCTCTCTTTTCAAGCAGACATCAGTTACATGTTGCGTCTGGTCTTGTTGGCCTTGAAGGGCTAAAAAGCGCTCTCTCAATTGCCTTTACTCCTCCGCTATTTCCATTAGATTTAATTAATGATAATCTTGCTTTTAACTTCATGGATTTTAGTACTTTGCAGGCGGCAGCAATCGATTTCTTCTCTGTCGAAGCTTTCTCGCTCTGTCATCCAGGGGGGGCGTCCGGTTATAAAGTATCAATTGGGAATAGTTCTGTAGTTTGCGGATTGGACCATGAGTATGGGTTGGATGATAGCCTAGATGCAAATTTTCATAGGTTATCGCAGGGATCAGATCTGGTGATTTGGGATGGAATGTTTACCGATGCAGAAATCGAAGATAAGCGGGGCTGGGGACACAGTAGCATAGAACAAGCTGTAGACTTCTCATCTTGCTCAGATGCAAAGTTAATTTTCATTACTCATCATTCTCCCCACAGGGAAGATAAGGAACTTGATCATATAGCCAACAATTTACTTTCTGATAGGGTGAAATTGGCTAGGGAAAATGAAAAGTTGGAAATTTTATAACTGGTTTAATACTAAGAGGATAAAATGGAGAAAATAAATTATAATACTGGACAATATGTTTTTAAGGCTGGTGATCAGTCAGACAAAGTTTTCCTTTTGATGCAAGGAGAGGTTGGAATATTTTTACCTACCAATGAGACCCAGAAGCCAAACCATAAAATAGAAATTAACGAGATTTTTGGAGAAATGGGTGTTATAGAAGGGAAGCTTCGTATGGCTGATGCCAGATGTTTATCTTCAGCAACTATTATGGCTATTTCAAAAGATGAATTTGAAAAGAAAATCGAAAGTTCCGACCCATTTATCAGGGGGTTAATCAGAATATTATCGTCAAGGGTCAGAGCATTACAAAAAAATAAGTGACGCGAGTCATAGTTAAATTTAGCATTGATACTAAGCTAGGACATGTCTGAGAATATAAATTCTCCGTTAAAAGTAGTTTCTGTATTTTTTAAAACTTTTTCATCTAAAAATTTGAGACCAACATGAAAAAAAAATTAGTAATATATTCAACTACCGATGGGCAAACGCTTTCTATTTGCAGGAAACTCGAGGAAATTTTAAGGGAAACCGCAGTAGTGTCGTTGAAAGCATTGTTGGATTGTTCGCAAGAAGATTTGGAAAACGCTGACCAAATAGTGCTGGGTGCGAGTATTAGGTATGGAAAACATAATCCATCAGTTAAAAAATTTGTGGAATCGAATAGGAAACTCTTAGAGGGAAAGAAAACGGCTTTTTTTTCAGTCAATGTTGTAGCCAGAAAACCAAATAAAAATAGTCCTGAAACCAACCCATATCTCAAGAAATTTCTTTATTCTACATCATGGAATCCTGACGTTTTGGGGGTATTCGCAGGTAAGATTGATTATCCCAAGTACGGATTTTTCGACAAGCAGATGATTCGTTTAATAATGTATATTACTAATGGACCTACGGATATAAATGGGTCATACGAATTCACAGATTGGAAAAAGGTTGAGGAATTTGGGCAAAAGTTGATGAGATAGCTTTGGAGACAATTCCTAGCTTAAATGATTTCCATACAATGGTGCTATGACTGCGATTAATTCTGTTCTTTTTTTAAACTACACCTTAGTCGTAAAAGAGAGCCAAGCACGCCCTCTTTTACGTTCTCAGGGAATAAAATAGTTTTTTAATCTTCGAAAAGCATTTTTTAGTCAGGCTGCTTTCTTAGATAAAGATTTTAATGAATTTCTAATGGGAATCAGTTTAGGTTGCTCTGCTTCAGGAACATTCTTGTGAAGAGAGATGACTAGCATACCGTTAATTAGCTCAGCATCTACAACCTCTATGTTTTCAGCTAAACGAAACTGTCTGTTAAAGGGTCTTTTTGCTATGCCACGGTGTATATACGAGGTAGTTTTGCTCTCATCCTCAGTTGAGGAAGTCGATATTGTTAATATTCCCTCCTTCATTTCAGCACTTATGTCTTTTTCTGAAAAACCTGCGAGGGCGAGCGAGATTTTGTAATCTGTCTCGCTGACTTTTTCTATATTATAGGCTGGATAGGATTGATCTTTGAAGTTTGCTATCCTATCAAATTCATCAAACAAGTTGTCAAAACCGACGAATGATTTCGTCAATGGGCTGGTTATAAAAGTCATAGTTTTCTCCTTTTTAAGCAAGATAAGAGCCGGTTCTCAAAGCAACCAGATCTTAGTTTTTAGTATGGCCCTATTAAAGCAACCATACATAATAAATGGATACTTTATCATCAATTTCAAGTATTAAGGAATATTTAGTAATTATTATTAGTACTCTTTTCCAACGAAACACCGCCATCGCAGGAGCCATTAGAGCTACAAGAAATGGACTCTTTTTTTGATTGCTCAGTTAAGCCACCAAATATTTTGAGATTTGAAAAATCTGAACCAGTACTATATGTCGTTCCTGTATTTGAATTTTCGTCTTTTCCCCAGACATCTAATGCACCCACCTTCAGGCTCTTAGTTTGGATTTTCTCCGGAAAGATCATCACTATCTCTCCAGTTTCTAGATCAACCATTGTGCCTCGCACTGCGTGCGGCTGGCCCGAGGACATAGAAAGACCTAAAAGTGTTAACATTAAATAATTCATTTATTTTAACTTACTTGAGGGTTTAATCATTAAATGGTTATATATTATATTGGTTGGCCTTAGATAAAACGTCTTGAGTGCTAACTTGTTTATTTTGTTTTCCAGTTGTCAGGTTTATACTACAAGTAAATAGATTGTTTTAAAAGGCTTGCCATGTTCACATTTCTTGTTTCCCTAAATCCTAGAAAGCTTTTTAGAGGTGTTTAATACTATCCAACTGGCTTTTGGGCATAGGACACCAAAAAAGACTTTTTTAACGGCTCTTGTAACAGGAACCATTCTTATTATGATTAATCACGGGAATCCTATTTTACTCAGTAATTTTCCTCATCCTGTGCAAGTCATTCTATCTTATCTTGTACCGTATATACTTGTAAATTGGGGATCAATTTTGGGAAAAAGCCAAGTTGACTAAGCTACGAGAAGAAAATCAGAATTGAGGTACTGCATTGGACATAGAAGATTTCATTAACGCGGAACGAGTAATAGATCTGAGTTTCTTTAATTTTGAAAATGCAGTAACCGCGGCCTATTATGCCAATGAAAAGCTCGAAATACAGAAAACCAACAAAAATTTTGCAAAATTTTTTCCTATATTAGGCAACGTGACAAATGTCTACTTCCCGAATGTATTAGAACAATTAGGAATTCCCCAAGAACAAATCTTACAATTTCAATCACAAATTCAGGAGAAAGGATCTGTTCTCATCCCACAGATTAAAATAATTATTGATGGTGAGGAGAGAATGTTTTCATTACTTTCAGCTAAAACAAAAAATAATGATTTTTCTTTTCTTAATGGAGTCCAAGGGCAATTTGTTGATAGAACTAACGAGTGGGCCCTTCGGAGAGAGAGAGAGCAGCTGATCGCTCAGAAGGAGCGTGACAGTGATTTAATTAGAGAGAAAAGTGTACAACTAGAAAATTTGGCTACCCGATTGGCCAAATATCTTTCGCCACAGATTTATCAAAGCATTTTCGAGGATAAGGAAACTGTAGAGTCTAAACACTCTAGAAAGAATCTTACTATTTTCTTTTCTGATATTGTAAAATTTACGGACATTACCGACTCTACGGAACCAGAAAGATTAGCGACTATTGTTAATTCCTATTTGTCTGAAATGTCTTCAATAGCTTTAGAACATGGGGGAACAATTGATAAATTCATTGGCGATGCGATTCTGATCTTTTTCGGAGATCCTGATACCAAGGGAGATGTAGAGGACGCCTTAAGTGCTATAGAAATGTCCATACGAATGCAAACAAGAATTATGGAATTGCAAAAAAGGTGGAAAAAATTGGGTTTAACTGATGGATTGACAGTAAGGATGGGCATCTCAACTGGTTTTTGCACAGTAGGAAATTTTGGATCAGATTTAAGACTGGATTATACTGTTTTAGGTAGTCCAGTTAACTTGGCGGCAAGATTGCAAGGAATGGCAGAGCCTGGAGAGATAATAATAGATGAAACTACCCAAAATTTAGCAGGGGAGGAATTGAATGTTGTCCGGCACAAAACTTTCACCCCAAAGGGTTTTGTGAGACCAATAAATACGTTCAAAGTGGAAGGCTTCAAGGCACTAGAACATCGAAAACTTAATAGAAAACTCTCTCGAACAGGTAAGAGGGTGGAGATCAATGTTATAGATAGTTCTGACATTCGGGCAGCTCTCGCAGAGTTAAAACAGATTCAAGATGCATTTGAAAAAGAGTATGCAGAAGACAATCACGAAAAGGAATAATTTGATAAATTTTTTCAGGGTCAGTATTAATACCATTGAATGTCGTGAATAAGATGGGTCTGCCAAAGTTTCTTCAAGAAGAATTATATGTCCCATTTTTGCATTGGTTAGATTCCATGGAGGATCGGAGGAGAAAGGTCAAAACTCAACAGAATTATGAATTATCTACCCTTGGAATTTCAAGCCAACTAGGTAATAGATATCAACCTTTAGGCTATGGAAGGTTAAAAAAGGTCCTAAGGCTAGCGAGACTTATTAACCCTAACTCAACTTTTATTGATGTAGGATGTGGTTTAGGGAGACCTATTCTGCTCGCTTTAGAGTTAGGATTTTCAAAAGCCATTGGGATTGACATATCTGATAAACTCATCAATTTATGTAATCAGAATATTTCCAAGGTTAAAGATAATGTGACATTGCGATGTTGTGATATAGAAAATTACAGTTTCCCAAATGGTTCCTTAACTATTTTTCTTTTTAATCCATTTGATGGTAGTCGGTTAGAAAATCTGCTTTCGAAATTGAAAAAAAATAATTGTAGCGGTCTAATTATTTATTTTAATCCCAAATATCATGATCTATTTAAGGAAAAGCAGTTGCTAAGGACCTTGAAGTGGAAGAATTTTGGTCTCTTCGAAGAACGATGCAACTTTTACCGGTTCTGAGGAAGAAAACAGATTTTTATGAGATTGGGTTAGTGACTCACAAGCTGAAATGACATATTTTTGGATTAAAGGAAGATTCTTTTTTGAAAAGGTATTCTTCGTATCGTATTATTTGGGGAAAGTTCATGATTAGATTAATGGCATTTTCAATGGTATTCTTTTCTTTAGCCTTTTTGGCCAAGGCTAATGTTGATGATAAAGGGGTACAGGCACTTTTGGATGGAGATTATGAAACTGCTTACAATGAGTTAATGCCGCTGGCTGAGCGTGGTCATCCTAGGTCATTGTATAATATTGCTCATATGTATTTTAATGGATTAGGTCTTGAACAAAACCGTGATGAGGCTTTTAAATTTTATGAGCAGGCAGCGGAAAAAGAATTTCCTATGGCCTTCCATCAAATTGGTTTTTATTTCGACAATGGCATTGGTAGAGATGTCAATGTTCAGGAAGCGGTAAAATGGTATGAAAAAGCTGCAGAAAAAGGACTTCTAGATTCCCATCACAACTTAGGTTTTATCTATGAAACGGGAAGATTAACTGGTAAAAGAGATTATGTTCAGGCAGCTCAATGGTATAAGTATTCTGCAGAAAAGGGTTATGCAAACTCTCAAGTAAATTTAGGGATTTTGTATGATGATGGATTAGGAGTAATTAAGGATGATAAGGAGGCTGTTAGGTTGTTTACTCTTGCTGCAAATCAAGGTTCTCCAAATGGTATATGGAGGTTAGCGCTTATGTATATCTATGGTGAGGGTGTTACGCAAGATGACAACAAAGGCTTGGAACTAACTACCAAAGCCGCCGAATTAAATTTGCCCGAGGCTCAACATGATATGGGGCTATATTATGAGAGTGGACAACTCGGAGTTAAACAAGATAAATCAATCGCTGCGCAGTGGTATCGGCGGGCAGCGGAACTGGGATACGCGGGCTCCCAAGTCAATTTGGGAATCTTATATGATGGTGGTGATGGAGTTCCATTAAATGATGAAGAGGCATTTAAATGGTTTACTCTGGCTGCAAACCAAAACCAGCCTTTGGGTCAGTATTATCTTGGGACCATGTATGAATTTGGAGAAGGTGTAGCCCAGAATTTTGATGAAGCGGGAAAATGGTACAGTACTGCATGTGATAATAGTAATCAGCCTGATTCTTGTCACCATTTGGCGTATTTATTCCAAAATGGATCCCTTAGTAGCGATAACCCTTTTTTAGTACCTTCCCTTTATGAAAAGGCCGCAGAAGAAGGTCATGTTGAGTCGCAATTTAGACTAGGGACTATTCTTTATTTTGGCGAATTAAACGGGTTAATTGATAAGGTCCAAGCTTATATGATGTTTAATATTGCTGCTATGAATGGGCATGAAACTGCTATCGAAAATAGAGACGTGATGGTAGGAGAACTTACTTCTACAGAACTAGAAAAAGGCCAAAGCCTATCAAAACAGTGCTTGGAAAAAAATTTAAAAGATTGCATTTGTTGGGACTGTCTTCAATCATCGAATTAATGAGACAAATAGTTATAACCGAAGAATGGGTGAAGGGGACATGAGTGCCAAGAAGCCTGTTGCGCTTGTTGTCGGAGCAGGCGATTATTTAGGATCTGCAATTGCGAAAAGATTTTCAGAGGGTGGATTAAAAGTAGCCATATCACGAAGAAGAGGGAATCTTTCAAGCCTTGTTGGATCAATAAGTGATTCCGGTGGTGAAGCTATTGGTTATCACTCGGATGCTAGAAATGAAGATGAAGTGGTTGAATTGATGCAAAGTGTTGAAGTTCAATTAGGTTCCATAGATGTTTGTGTTTATAATGTTGGCGGAAATGTTAGCTTTCCGATTCTTAAAACGACAAGCCAGGTTTACCGTAAAGTCTGGGAAATGTGCGCTTTTGGGGGGTTCCTTGTTGGGAGAGAGGTACTCAAGTATATGATTCCAAGAAAGCGGGGGACCATTCTATTTACTGGAGCATCGGCGAGTATAAGAGGTAAAAGTGGCTATTCTGCTTTTTCAGGGGGAAAACAAGCCTTGCGGGCTCTGGCTCAAAGCTTGGCTAGAGAAGTGGGTCCAGAGGGTATTCATATTTCACATGTCATAATTGATGGATTAATAAAAAATGAGAATGCAAGAAAATTGTTTCCAACTGAGTTCCAATCGCGTCCCAAAGATGGTATTTTACAACCTTTTCAAATAGCTGAGGTGTATTGGCAACTTTATAATCAACCAAAAAGCGCATGGACTTTTGAAATTGATCTTCGTCCCTATTCAGAACCTTGGTAGATTTTTTGGTTCAATCGTGAAACATTTTTATTCTAATTCAAGTAATAGATCCTTGGCATCAATCTGACTACCAGGTGTCACGTGTATTTTAATAATTTTTCCTTCTCGCTCTGCGTTAAGTGCGGTCTCCATTTTCATAGCCTCGATAGTCATAAGAACGTCACCCTTTTTTATTGATTGCCCTTCCTCTATCGCCACTACTGTCACAGCTCCCGGCATTGGTGCAGATATATGTTTGGGGTTCTTCAAATCTGCTTTAGGTTTTTCTTTTCTTTTATTTTCCACGGTTCCTTTATCAGCAATTCTTATAATTCTTGGTTGCCCATTCAACTCAAAAAAGGCCTTACGCTCTCCTTCCTCATTTATCTCACTTATCGTTTGCAGGCGAATTTCAAGAGTTTTCCCAGGATCAATTTCTACGCTTAACTCCTCTCCATTTTTCATTCCATAAAAATATATATCGCTCGGCAGTGTTCTCACAGGTCCGTAGATTGAATGGTGACTAAGATATTCAGAAAAGATCTTTGGATACATTAAATAACTACCAAAATCTTCGTCATCTATTTCATCTAGAGAGAGATCGGAACAAGCGTCATCGCGAACCTTATCTAAGCTTTTTTGTTTGATTTTTGATCCGGGGCGACCAGTGAAAATCTTTCCTTTACCCAGAGCTTTTTCAACTATTGACTTTGGAAATCCACCTGGTGGCTGTCCTAAATTTCCTCTCAGCATGTCAAGAACCGATTCGGGAAAAGCAACTTCAGTTTTAGGATCTTCTACTTGTTCTTTGGTTAGACCTTGTGAAATCATCAATAATGCCATATCTCCAACTACCTTTGAAGAGGGAGTGACTTTGACTATATCCCCAAATAGCTGGTTTACCTCAGAATAGGTTTTCGCAATTTCTGGCCATTTATTGGCTAATCCCAAACTTTTCGCTTGCGTAAGTAAATTAGTAAATTGTCCCCCAGGCATTTCGTGTAGGTATACTTCAGATGCAGGAGAGGTTACTCCCTGATCGAAAGCATGATATTGTTGTCTAACTTTTAACCAATAATTTGATATATCCCTGACCTCATCAATCTTCACAGATGGTGCTCTTTTGGTATTCTGTAGAGTCTCAAGAACAGAGCCGAGGCAGGGTTGAGATGTCCCTCCGGAAAAAGAATCCATGGCGCAATCAACCACGTCTACTCCGGCTTCTGAAGCAGCTAGTAAGGTTGCTATTCCTACTCCGCTAGTATCATGTGTGTGGAGGTGAATTGGTAGACCTGTTTCCTCTTTCAAGGTCTTAATTAAAACTTTAGCTGCTGCTGGTTTCAATAAGCCAGCCATATCTTTTAATCCAAGCAAATGAGTGCCACCCTTTTGTAACTCCTTTGCCATTTTTACATAATATTTTAAGTTATATTTTGATCTGGTTGGGTCTAAAATATCTCCAGTATAACATATTGAAGCCTCTAGAATTTTCCCTGTGGCAAGAACAGCGTCCATGGACAATCTCATGTTTTCGACCCAATTGAGGCTGTCAAATACTCTGAAAATATCTATGCCAGATTTAGCTGCTAGGGTTACAAAATATTTTACATAATTGTCGGGATAGTTAGTATATCCAACTCCATTAGATCCCCTTAATAGCATTTGTAAAAGGGTGTCAGGCATCTTATTTCTTAAATCCCTAAGACGTTGCCAGGGACATTCTTGAAGGAAACGATAGGCAACATCAAACGTGGCACCGCCCCAACATTCAACAGAAAACAATTCTGCAAGATTACAATTATAGCGATCAGCAACTTTGATCATATCAATGGATCTCATTCTCGTGGCTAGTAGGCTTTGATGCCCATCACGCATGGTAGTATCAGTGAGTAGCAATTGTCTCTGATTTAGGGTCCATTCAGCAACCGCGTCAGCTCCTTCGTAATCAAGAACTTTTTTTAGATTTGCTGAATAACTCTCCCTTTTTATTTTACGGGGATTTCTGAAAATAAATCTATTTTTATCAGGTCTTATTTGATTTTTTATCTCCGGATGACCTTCAATGCTTATTTTTGCTATATAGGTAAGAAGTTTAGTAGCCCTATCTTGACGCTCTGAAAATTTGAATAGCTGTGGCGTGGAGTCAATGAACTTTGTGGTGTAGGAATTATCGAGGAAAGTTTTATTTTTTAACAAATTTTCTACAAATGAAATGTTCGTCGAAACCCCACGGATACGAAATTCACGAAGAGCTCTATCCATTCGGGCTATTGCATCTTTAGCCGTTGGGGCCCAAGCGGTTACTTTTTCTAGTAAGCTATCATAAAATCTTGTGATAACCGCACCAGAGTAAGCGGTTCCTCCATCTAACCGGATTCCCATACCAGTTGCTCCTCGGTAGGCAGTTATTCGGCCATAGTCTGGAATGAAATTATTTAGAGGATCCTCTGTAGTTATTCTACATTGTAAAGCATGACCGTTGCATTCAATATCCTCTTGGCAATTTTTACCAGTGGCTTCTTTAATTGAAGATCCCTCAGCAAGCATTATCTGCGCTCTAACAATATCAATACCCGTAACTTCCTCTGTAACAGTGTGCTCAACTTGAATTCGTGGGTTTACTTCTATGAAGAAGAAATTTCCACTGGAAACATCCATTAAAAACTCTACCGTTCCGGCGCATTGATAGCCCACTAATTGGCATATTTTTTCTGCCATTCTACATACTTCGGTTCGCTGAGAGTTCTTCAAATATGGAGCAGGGGCTCTTTCAATGACTTTTTGATTTCGTCTTTGAATTGAGCAGTCCCTCTCCCACAAATGATATATATTACCATCTTTGTCCCCCAAAATTTGGACTTCTACATGCCTTGCATTTTCAATATATCGTTCTAAGAATGCCTCAGAATTCCCGAAGGCATTAAGTGCTTCCCGTTTGCCTTCAAGGACATTTTTCTCTAAATCTTCGATTTTATTGATTAACCTCATTCCGCGACCACCGCCGCCCCAAGAGGCTTTGAGCATTAGGGGTAGCCCCAAATCTTTCACAATCTTTCTAAGCTCCCCCTCACTTTCAGGCAAAATCTCACTGGCTGGAATAACTGGAACGCCTGCCTTAACAGCAATTTGTCGAGCAGTAGCTTTATTGCCTAATTGTTTCATCGTTTTAGCAGATGGGCCGATGAAGCTGATCCCAGACTCTATGCAGGCTTCTGCAAATTCAGGTTTCTCTGATAAGAGACCATAGCCAGGGTGGATTGCATCTGCCTGGGCCATTTTTGCTATTTCTATAATTTCTTGAATATTTAGATAGGCTGCAACGGGTCCCATGCCTGCCCCTATCTTATAAGCCGCGTCTGCTTTAAACCTATGGAGCGAAAGCTTGTCTTCCTCTGCGAATATGGCCACAGTCGATTTCCCCATCTCATTTGCGGCTCTCATAACTCTTATTGCGATTTCACCCCTATTAGCAATTAAAATTTTCTTGAATTTTTGCATCCAGTTATTTTCCCTGATGAACTGTCTTCGATTAGGTGGTATCAGTATATCTGTACAAATGGTTTTTTGTAACATAATTATTTTGAAAGCGATGATTTAGAAACATGTTTGTATTCTCACTTTCTATCAAGAGTGAATTTTATGTCATCTCTAGACTTTCCATTTTCGCTAGGCTTAGGTAGGTTTCATCAATGGAAACAGGAAAAGAAAAAGATGAGGGTGGTTTTTTTTCAAATTTGAGAGATATCTCTGAGGAAGGTGAAAACAATTTGCAGGAACCTATTGGTTTGGCTGAGAAGGCTTTATTAAGCCGTTCAAGTAGTTATTTGACAGATCTAAATGAAAAGCAGAAGGAAGCAGTAAAAAAAGTTGCTGGCCCACTTTTAGTCTTAGCTGGAGCTGGAACCGGGAAGACTCGAGCTTTGACAACCCGTATTGCTTATCTTATAGATCAAGGATATGCCAGGCCTGATCAAATTCTAGGAGTAACTTTTACCAATAAGGCTGCTTTGGAAATGAAGCAACGCATCGGTAAATACTTAGGCGCTACTGTTGAAGGAATGCCCTGGCTAGGAACATTTCACTCGATAGGCGCTAAACTTCTTAGAAGGCATGCTGAACTTCTGAAGCTCAAGACAAATTTCACCATCCTAGATACTGATGATCAATTGCGCCTTCTTAAGCAATTAATTTCTCTTGAAAATATCGATGAAAAGCGATGGCCAGCAAGAAACCTTGCAGGTTTAATTGATCATTGGAAAAATCATGCGTGGATGCCTGATAATCTCCCACTCAGTGAAATGAACGCTTACGATGGAAAAGGGTGTATACTTTACAAAATGTATCAAGAGAGATTAAGAATTTTAAATTCTGTTGATTTCGGTGATCTTATTTTACTACCTATTCGATTAATGCAAGGTAATCCTGACTTATTGGAAAGATATCAAAGGATTCTAAAATTTATACTAGTTGATGAGTATCAAGATACAAATGTTGCACAGTATCTCTGGCTGAGATTATTAGCAGAAGGGCACAAAAATATCTGCTGTGTTGGAGACGATGATCAATCAATATATGGTTGGCGCGGTGCGGAGGTCAGAAACATTCTGTCATTCGAAAAAGATTTTCCCGGTGCAAAAGTGGTTAGATTAGAGCAAAATTATAGATCTACACCACATATTTTGGCTGCAGCATCTTCCCTGATAGCTGCAAATACCAAGCGACTTGGAAAAACACTTTGGACAGACGTTAAATCAGGAGAGAAGGTTAAATTAGTTAGCCATTGGAGTGGAGAGGAAGAGGCTATATGGTTTGGTGAAGAAATAGAAAGTCTATGCCTTGGCACAAGAGGGATGGAGGCTTTCAAATATGATGAGATAGCTTTATTGGTGAGAGCGTCTTTTCAGATGCGAGTTTTTGAAGATCGCTTTGTTCAGATGGGTTTACCATACAGAGTGGTTGGAGGTCCCAGATTTTATGAAAGGAAAGAAATTAGGGATGCAATAGCATACTTTAGAGCAAGTTTAAGCTTTGACGATGGTTTGGCGTTTGAAAGAATCATTAATATACCCAAGAGGGGTTTTGGTGAAAAATCCTTACAGTTAATGAATAAGGTTGCCCGGGAAAAAGATATTGGGCTGATGGCTGCAGCTAGAATAGCTATTGATGATGGTATACTCTCACCAAAAGTTTCTGGAGATTTGGATGTCCTTTTAAAAGATTTTAAACGTTGGAATGCTGATTTTATGGATCAGGAAAAACCACATACGGATGTTGCAGAAACCATTTTAGATGAGTCTGGGTATACTGCAATGTGGCAATTGGAAAAATCGCCTGATGCACCGGGAAGGCTTGAAAATTTAAAAGAATTAATAAAGGCCATAGGTGAGTTTGAAAATATGCAGGGATTTCTTGAGCATATATCCCTAATAATGGAAATGGAATCAGATAATAATATCCCCAAAGTTTCAATAATGACACTACATGCAGCTAAAGGATTAGAGTTTCCAGTAGTTTTATTGCCGGGATGGGAGGACGGGTTATTCCCTTCCCAACGATCCATGGACCAAAAGGGATTAAAGGGATTGGAGGAAGAGAGAAGGTTGGCTCATGTCGGAATTACTAGAGCAGAAACTTATTGCATCATAAGTTTTGTTTCAAATCGAAGAATATTCAACCAATGGCAAAATGTAATACCTTCTCGTTTCATAAATGAATTAGCAGAAAAGAACATTGAAATATTAAATAGCAGTAGTAATTACGGGACGGGCTCAGCGGATACGATTTCGAAGTCCTGGAGTAATAGTAATACAAATGCTAATCAATGGGTAAAAGATGGTAACAGTTATGACACGCCTGGTTGGAGAAGGATGGAGAAAAAGTTGAAGGAGGGGCGTTTAGCAGTAAAGAGTATCAGGAATTTTCGAACGGTAGATTCGAACCATAACTTTAATATTGGAGAAAGAGTTTTCCATCAGAAATTTGGTTATGGGATAATAGGATGTATCGAAGGAGATAAGGTGACAGTTAATTTTGAAAAAGCTGAAACAAAAGACATTAAAGCTGCATTTTTGGTGCTCGAAGATGATGTTTAAGCGGACTTTGAATGCGATTGATATCTTTTGTTTTCGTTAAAGCGGTAATATTAAGCAGGTGTTGATTTGTATGCAAAATATTTTCCCATACTAAAGTGGTCAAAGTCATACACCTATAAAGAGTTTGTTGATGATTTTCTGGCTGCTATTATAGTCACTATAATGCTGATCCCGCAGTCTTTAGCATACGCTATGTTAGCGGGTTTGCCGGCTGAAATGGGACTGTATGCTTCTATAATACCCTTAATTTTATATTGTATATTTGGTACTTCAAAAACTCTGGCTGTTGGGCCTGTGGCAGTCATTGCTTTAATGACTGCCGCCTCTTGTAGCCAATTTGCAGAACCAGGAAGTCCAGAGTATGTGGTGACAGCAATTCTATTAGCAACAATGTCTGGAATCATACTTATATTGATGGGTTTGCTCAAATTGGGTTTCATAGCTAATTTTCTGTCCCATCCCGTGATTTCGGGTTTTATAACAGCATCGGGTTTAATAATCGCTGCCAGCCAGTTGAACCATATTTTAGGAATAGAAGGACGGGGAAGTAATCTCTTTGACATACTGAAAAATCTCATACTGAATTTGACAGATTTCAACACTTACGCATTCATAATTGGCGTCATAGCACTAGCAATTCTGTTTTGGTGTAAGAAAAAACTCAAATATCTCATGCTAAGTTCAGGATTCAATGCCTTAACATCAGACATTGTATCACGCACTGGTCCAGTCTTGGCTGTATTTATTACCACATTTATTGTTTGGCTTTTTGGCTTGGGAGGTACAGTGGTAATAGTTGGAAGCATCCCGGAAGGTTTGCCTTCATTTAAAGTTCCTTCCTCTAATTTCGCTTTAGGAATTGAATTATTAGCTCCTGCTCTTTTGATTTCTTTAGTTGGATACGTCGAAACGATCTCTGTTGCTCAAACACTCGCTTCCAAAAAGAGACAAAGGATAGATCCGAATCAAGAATTAATTGCTTTAGGATTTTCAAATGTTGGTTCAGGTATATCTGGAGGCTTTCCCGTCACGGGAGGATTTGCAAGATCAGTGGTTAATTTTGACGCTGGTGCCAAAACCCCAGCTGCAGGTGCTTTCACTGCAATTGGTATTGCCATAGCAACTTTGTTTCTCACCCCCCTCCTTTTTTATCTTCCTAAAGCAACCCTAGCTGCTACAATAATTATTGCTGTTTTGTCCCTTGTAGATTTCAAATCTGTTCTAAGAACCTTCTCATATTCAAATCCAGATGGCTTAGCTATGACATGCACGATATTCATTACACTTGCAATGGGGGTGGAGGTTGGCATAATGTCTGGCGTTGGTATTTCTTTATCAATGTATCTTTATCGGACTTCGAGACCTCATATAGCTAGGATTGGCCAAGTTCCAGGCACTCAACACTTTAGAAATGTTAAAAGACACTTAGTTGTAACTAGTGAAAAAGTAATATCGCTTCGGATAGACGAAAGCTTATATTTTCCAAATGCAAGGTTTTTAGAAGATACTATTTATGCCTATGTGGGAATGGAACCTGAGATTAAGAATGTTATCTTTGTATTTTCAGCTATAAATTATCTTGATGCTAGTGCATTGGAGAGTTTGGAAAACATAAATACAAGACTTGCAGACGCCATGGTGGGATTACACTTTAGTGAAGTTAAGGGACCAGTGATGGATCAACTCAAAAGAACAACACTATTAGATAACCTAAATGGCCAGGTTTTCGTAAGTCAATACGAAGCCTTTAAAGCCTTAGAGCCTGAACTGGCTGAAAAAACCCTTGCTTCAGGTTCTACTTAACCGCCTTTTAAATAACCTTTTCGATTACACAAAATGGCAACAACTTTTTTTTAGACCCTAACCTTGCCATTTTGATCAAAATTTTCGTAAGCCAAACAATCAAGTTCGTTTTAAAAGTTTAAAATATTTTTATCTCAATTAACCTTGACCCAGTCTTGAGCTTTACATATCCAAAGGATACAACCACTAACACTTAGTGTATTTCCCTTAAGTTCCATTTTTGATTTGTAAATTTTCTTGGATCCATCGTCCTTAGGATCGCTTGGATCCCAAATTTTTCCACCACCAAATTTTCCTTGACCCTCATCTATCATGTCCCAGACTATGTATTCTCCAACAATTTTTGAACTCTTGTTTTTTGAACCATTTTTTAAATATGAACCTCTTATTGTGCCACAGGTTAATTTTTTATCGTTGGAACAGCCGCCGAATTTTACATGAAGATACGCACCTTCATCATTTGGTTGAGTTCTAAAGGTACCAGAAAGTACATCTGCACTTATAGCTGACGATAAGAGCAAAAAAGTTGTTGTTATTGCAATTAAAAATTTCATTACTATCTCCACAAAAATATAACAGAACAACAATATGACATTGCTCGTATAAATTCAAGAATATATGATTACAGGTCGACGGACTGAACTAGTGATTTTATACTTCCATACTTTTCTCATGGGGTCACCTATTTAAGTTGCGACAAGAAAAATCCTAGAAGAAAATTCAATTAACGGTAGACAAGTCTTTTGGGAATATCACTCATCGCAAAATATGCGAGTAATCGCATTTTGCGGGGTTTGCAGACATTATTTATATTTACAAGCTCTTTGGGAAATAAGTTAGATGGTAAATCAGTGAAATAAAGCAATATCACATTTATTCATTAGTCTTGCGAGGAATATATGAACACAATCAGACCTCAAACAGTTTTTGGCAGAGGATACAAGATTTTTTTATTTGTAAACATGTAAACTTGTTTACTGAGTTAAGGTGGTTTGAGGTTTATTTACTTGAAAAAATCATATTAACGCATAGGTCTAGGTCATAAAATACTGTGGCAAAATTTTTGAGGGACTTTTGTGTGAGATGTTTTATTTTTATGTTAAAGAGTGTGTTATCTTTATTATTACATTACTACTTTTTACTGGTTTTACTTATGCCAAAATTCATGGAGAAGCAATCTTGAAGGATTTTGAATTTGAATCAATAGATGGTGGCGTGATTAACTTGGGAGAGTTTAATGGCCAGCCTATATTTGTTACCAATACGGCATCTAATTGTGGGTTTACGCGCCAATTTGACGATCTTCAGAAATTACATGACGATTTTTCTTCGGATGGTTTAATAGTACTTGCAATACCATCAAAAGACTTTTTCCAAGAATTTGATGACAACAGTAAAGTGAAAGAGTTTTGTGAAGTAAATTTTTCTTTAACCGTTCCAATGACCACAATCACTAATGTCAAAGGTCCAAAAGCACACCCACTTTATAAATGGCTTGCAGCAGAACATAATTTCCGTCCTGCTTGGAACTTTAACAAGGTACTACTTGACCGAGAAGGAGCCTTTGTCGAAAGCTTTGGGGCATTTACGAGTCCGAGCTCTAGAAGAGTAAGATCAAAAATAGTGGAATTATTGCAAAAATAGTTAGTTTAACGTTTACGTCTTTATTAAAATGTTTTAAATAAATATCCAGTGTAATATTGTTAATTCTGTTTGAGCTAACTAATTAAGTAAGGGAATAAAATGAAAAACTTAGTAATTCTAGGATCTTTGGTGCTTTTGTCTGGCTGTTCAACCTTTGATGTTCCTCTGATACCTTGGTTTTAAAACTAAAGAATTATCTTTTAGAGATCTAAAAGCTACTGATCACCAACTTCTTTGGGTAAGTAGGAGTTAATAGGCGGGAGTGTTATGTTACTTTAAGAGTTGTCGCCTAATACTCCAGGGCAGAGAAGATCATAGGATCTGAGCATCACCTGGATTACCCACTTTGGTGGGTTAGGAGTGATTTCAAAATACCTATTCCTATTGATAAATAGTCGGGTGGTTGTTTTCTAAATTAGTCAAGTAGTACTCGAATGACAACTTTTCATCGTATTTAGAGATTTATAGGTTATTAAATTATTGTCTTGAACTGATAAGGTCTTTTAATGACAGAAGACTTTGCTATAATCCAAGTTGGATCTACTGATATAAGTATGTACTAGTTAATCTGGAAGGTTCCAATTTAATTGGAGTGATCAACAATAGTAGAAACCAATTTAACATAGTTACACTGGCAAAAAGATAAAATACTGGGAGAATTAAATGAAAGTGATTGGGCATTTTATAAACGGCCGAGAAGTGGCTAGTAACTCAGAGCGAGTGACAGACATTTTTAATCCAGCTACAGGGGAAATACAGAGTAAGGTGTCACTAGGTTTAGCCTCTGAATTAGATGGTGCCGTTCAAAATGCAGTCGAAGCTCAACCTGACTGGGCGGCAACTAACCCCCAAAGAAGGGCTAGAGTAATAATGAAATTTGTTGATCTTCTCCATAGAGATATGGATGAGTTGGCAAGGGTTCTTTCATCCGAACATGGTAAAACACTACCAGACGCAAAAGGGGATATCATTAGGGGCTTGGAGGTAGCTGAATTCTGTATAGGTGCTCCACATCTTCTGAAGGGGGAATTCACCGATAGTGCCGGTCCAGGTATTGACATGTATTCTATGCGTCAACCATTGGGTGTTGTATCAGGAATAACACCATTCAATTTCCCAGCTATGATCCCAATGTGGAAATTCTGTCCAGCTATTGTCGCAGGAAACGCATTCATATTAAAACCATCTGAAAGAGATCCGTCGGTACCTATGATGCTCGCTAATCTAATGCTTGAAGCAGGTTTGCCAGAAGGTATACTACAGGTTGTTAACGGGGATAAAGAGGTTGTTGATGCCATATTGGAAAACACTCAAATTGCAGCGGTGGGTTTTGTAGGATCTACTCCGATTGCAGAATATATTTACTCCAAAGGGTGCTCAAATGGGAAAAGGGTACAGTGCTTTGGTGGAGCAAAGAATCATATGATTGTTATGCCTGATGCCGATCTAGACCAAGCGGCGGATGCTCTTGTTGGTGCAGGCTATGGTGCTGCAGGAGAAAGATGTATGGCAATCTCTGTCGCGTTACCAGTTGGCAAAGAAACTGGAGATAAGCTAGTTGAAAAATTGGTGCCAAAGATAGAGGCACTAAAGATAGGACCCTATACTTCAGAGGATGATGTGGATTTTGGACCAGTTGTAACTAGGGAGGCGCAACAAAGGATTCTGGGTTTGGTGGATTCAGGTGTGAAAAGTGGTGCGAAGCTTGTGGTTGATGGCAGAAATTTCAAAATGCAAGGTTATGAAAAAGGTTTTTTTGTAGGCGCTTGCCTTTTCGATAATGTTAAAACAGACATGGACATTTATAAGCAAGAGATTTTTGGGCCAGTTCTGTCGACAGTACGAACAGAGAGCTATGAAGAGGCCATGTCTATTGCCATTAATAATGAATATGGGAATGGCACAGCAATATTTACAAGAGATGGAGATACAGCAAGAGACTTTGCAAATAGAATTAACATAGGTATGGTTGGAATAAATGTACCAATACCTGTCCCTCTGGCTTATCATACCTTTGGTGGCTGGAAGAAGTCAGCGTTTGGGGATTTAAACCAGCATGGTCCAGATGCATTTCGATTTTATACGAGAACCAAGACAATCACTTCCCGTTGGCCAACGGGTATAAAGGAGGGAGCCAAATTTTCAATTCCAACAATGGAATGATTTGTTGATTAAGCCTCACAATGGATTTTTCTCTCTCATCTGAACAAAATTTGATTTTTGATACAGCATTTGAATTTGGTCAAAAAGTTATAGCACCTCATGCTTTGGCCTGGGAGGATAGCCTTATACCGAGGGGGGCTCTTAAAGAAGCCGGTGATCTGGGTTTTGCTGCTCTTTATGTGGATGAGAAAGATGGTGGATCTGGACTTTCCAGACTGGACTCGACATTAGTTTTTGAAGCCCTGGGGATGGCGTGCCCATCGGTTTCTTCATTCATATCAATTCATAATATGTGCGCATGGATGATCTCTCAATACGGTAGTGAGGGGATTAAAGATGAATTCCTTAAACCAATGATAAAGATGGACAAAATATGCTCATACTGTTTGACAGAACCAAATTCAGGTTCCGATAGTGCAGCTCTGAGTACGGGTGCTGAAAGAACAAATGAGGGTTTTAAGCTTAATGGCACTAAGTCCTTCATTTCTGGTGGAAATTTCTCTGATTTTTATCTCAGCATGGTTAGAACAGGTATCATGGGACCAAAAGGCATATCTGCTGTTTTAATTAAGGAAGGGACGAAAGGTTTAAGTTTTGGAAAACTAGAGCAAAAAATGGGATGGAAATCTCAGCCAACCGCTGAGGTAATCTTTGAGGAATGTTTTGTCCCGGCACGGCATCTTTTGGGAGCTGAAAACGAGGGTTTCATTTATGCGATGCAAGGTTTAGATGGGGGGAGGTTAAATATTGCAGCCGCTGCTTTGGGAGGAGCGCAGACTTCCCTAAATAAGGCAAAAGATTATATGAAGGAGAGGATGGCCTTTGGGAAGAAATTGATAGAATTCCAAGGATTACAATTTAAAATAGCTGATATGGAGATAGCCATTAATTCTTCAAGGACATTTTTAAGGGAAGCAGCATGGAAACTTGATAATGGTTGTTCAGATGCTAGTGTATCATGCGCTATGGCCAAAAAGTTTGTTACTGACAGTGCTTTTGCGGTAGCGAATGACTCTCTACAATTGCTTGGGGGCTATGGTTATTTGGCGGATTATGGAATAGAAAAAATTGTCCGTGACCTGCGGGTACATCAAATTCTTGAGGGAACAAATGAGATCATGCAGGTTATGATAGCCAGACACTTCCTCAGATAGAAATTCGATCCTATGGCTGACGTAGAAATTAGGAAGATAGGTAAAGTAGGGCAAATTACTCTTAATAGGCCTAAAGCCTTGAATGCTTTAACCTACAAGATGATTGACGCTATAGAAAAAGCCTTGAGTGACTGGAAAAAGGATGAGTCTGTACAAGCGGTGGTGGTTGATGCAGAGGGACCTCGAGCATTTTGTTCCGGTGGCGACATATCAGATTTGTATAGACAAGGCCAATTAGAAAATTTTGAATTTGGTCAGAAATTTTGGGCTGATGAGTATCGATTGAATGCACTCATTGACGGTTATCCAAAACCCTACGTAGTTTTTATGCAGGGGTTTACTATGGGAGGAGGGGTTGGAATTTCTTGTCATGGTAGTCATCGCATTGTGGGCGAGACTAGTCGTATTGCGATGCCAGAATGTGGAATTGGTTTAGTACCTGATGTTGGTGGCTCCTTTCTATTAACTCAAAAATCTATCAGCTTAGGTAGTTATCTGGGTATGACATGTAGTCACATGGATGCTAGTGATGCAATCTTTGCAGGTTTTGCTGACTATTTCATTCCTGAGGATAAGTGGGAAATAGTAAAACTTAAACTTATTGAAACAGGTAATCCTAATGTCATAGAGGGTATTAGAGAAAATCTTCCATCATCATCTTTATCAAAAAAAATTGGGATGATTGAAGAAGTATTTTCAGAAAATACCCCCAGGGCTATCATTAATCGAATGGTCCAGTATCCAGAACTGGAAGGTGCCTTGGCCCGGCTAGGTAAAGCTTCACCACTTTCGGTAACAGTCACCTTGAACATGCTAAGGATTCCTGCAATTTCTCATTCGGTAAAGAATGCTCTGGAAATAGAATATCGTTTTACAGCTAGAGCTCAGGAGTTTACAGATTTTCAAGAAGGAATAAGGGCCATGGTAGTTGATAAGGATAGGAATCCCATTTGGAGGCACTCCTCTTTTGATACTGTTACCGAAGAAGAGGTCTCAGCGTTATTAAAACCTCTTGCTAGTGAACTAGAATTAAAGCTGTAAATTGAGAGGAGGATGTTGTGAAAATTGGATTTATTGGTTTGGGTAATATGGGTTTACCAATGGCAGAAAATTTGCATTCTGCGGGACATGAAGTGATAGGATTTGATATAAAAGAAAATATAAAATCTAACCTTTCTATTCTGAACAAGATAAAGAATGTTGTTCGTGACAAACAGGTCATTTTTACCATGTTACCCAGTGGAGATGAAGTTAAAGAGGTTTATCAGCAAATAATGCCATTAGTGACTAAGGGGAGTATCGTGGTTGATTGCTCAACAATTGACGTAGAGAGTGCTCATTACGCTGGGAACTTAGCAAAGAAATCCAAATTACTAACTTTAGATGCTCCAGTTTCAGGTGGTGTAATAGGAGCTCAAGAGGGTACACTTACATTCATGGTAGGGGGTGACGAGGAAGGATTTATGACTGTTAAGCCACTTTTTGATGTTATGGGTAAAAAGACCGTTTATTGTGGATCATCAGGGAGTGGTCAGGCAGCTAAAATCTGCAATAATATGATCCTAGGTATTTCGATGATCGGTGTCTGTGAGGCTTTTGTACTGGCGGACAAGATAGGTTTAGATAGGCGGAAAATGTTTGAGGTTTCCTCTAGCTCTTCGGGACAGTGCTGGTCTTTAAGTACCTACTGCCCAGCCCCTGGAGTGGGCCCTAAAGCCCCTTCAGATAATCAATATGAGCCTGGATTTGCTGCTGAATTAATGTTGAAAGATTTACTGTTGGCTCAAGGAGCTGCAGAACAAGTTAATGCTCACACACCTCTAGGTAAACATGCTAGCATCATTTATCAGGATCTATTAAAAAATGGAGGTCTAGGGAAGGATTTTTCGTTTGTGTTACCATTCTTCAAAAATAAAAAAAGAACCTAAGCATTTAATCTAGAAAAGAAATGCATTACTTTGATTGGATCTCCATCAAAGCTATGACTTTGCTCTCTAAAGAATTTGAATATTGATAAATTATTAGATAAAAAAATAGATCTCAAATCTTTTTCAGCTCTAGGTACATATAGTCTGCCTAACTGATCTCTGTAACTTTGATTGCCCTCGTGTATTCCAAGGTAGAAAATCCCTCCCGCTTTAAGCATTTTTGGGATTTTTTTGAATAAGATGTTCTGCTCATGAAGTTCCAAATGTTGAACAGAAAACGAAGCCCAGATGCCATCAAAATTTTCTTCAAAACTTAATTCATTTATATCCATTCGAGAACATTTGACACCATCAATATTCTTAAGAAATTGCAACATTTGATTTGATGCGTCAACGGCTTTGACCGTTAACCCATTATCCCTGAACCACAAACTCTTCTCCCCTGTCCCACAGCCGAGATCCATAATATTACCAGCTGAAATAGTGTTCTGGAGAAAGATTTCTTGGGCGAGATCTGCCCCCTGATTAGATCTCCATTTTGAATACTCTTCCGCATTTTGATCATAGAAATTTATTGTTTCATTATCCATATGTATTCACCTTCAAAAGGTTTGTAGGGGTTGGTTTAGAATTAAAGGAGGTCTTTGTATGCATATTTGTTTATAAATTATAATCAAATGTTAGCACAGGCATGAGTAGTTTTAGAGTCTTAGTCGCATCAATACTTCCCCTTCAAAATTATTTCAAAGAAAATTAAGACTATTTTATTGATCATGATCTCGTTTTAAAAAGTATATTGATGAATTTAGCCATAGTATTTTGTGCAGAATATTATTAAAAAAGTTGAAATTTAGATAGTATTCAGACTACAATATTCTATTGATAAAATAAATTTAATGATCGTTTGCTTTAAATGAACAAATCAATTAATGGACTCAAAAATTCGCTTGAGGCGAAGTCTATAGAGCGTTATTTACACCCTTATACAAATCCTGAAATGGTTGCTGAAAATGGACCACAGATAATAGAATCTGGTGATGGTATCAGAGTTACAGATATTGATGGTAAAACGTATATTGAAGGTATGAGTGGTTTATGGTGTGCATCGTTAGGTTTTAATGAGCCTGCACTAATCGAAGCAGCCGTAGGACAAATGAAAGAACTACCCTTTTATCATTCTTTTACAGGGAAAATTTCGAAGCCTACTATCCGATTGGCTGAAAAGCTTATTGATATTTCACCCAACAATTTGCAGAAAGTTTTTTTCTGCAATTCTGGATCGGAAGCAAATGATACTGCCATTAAACTTGTTTGGTATTATCAGGCGTCAAAAGGTCAACCGCAGAAACGAAAGATTATTAGTCGAAAAGGTAGTTACCATGGTGTCACTTTGGCAGCAGCAAGTTTAACTGCACTGTCATATGCACAAGTAGGATTTAGTTTACCTTTAGATTTTGCCCTTCATACAACATGGCCTCATTATTTTCAAAATTCCCATCAGGACGAGAGGCAGGAGGATTTTTCAAAAAGACTGGCATCTGATCTAGAAAAACTCATCAATGAAGAAGGTCCCGAAAACATCGGGGCTTTTATAGCAGAACCACTGATGGGTGCAGGCGGTGTAATACTTCCACCAAAAGAATATTTCAATTTGATTCAGCCGATACTCGACAAATATGAAATTCTGATGATAGCTGATGAGGTAATTTGTGGTTTTGGAAGAACGGGTAGTATGTGGGGTAGTGAAACTTTCAATATTAAACCAGATATAATTACGTGTGCCAAAGGCTTATCTTCAGCATATATTCCGATTTCAGCAGTATTGATGTCTAAAGATATTGCGGAGGAAGTAGAAAAACAGGCAAATAATTTAGGTCAATTTGGACATGGTTATACATACTCGGGGCACCCCGTAGCTGCTGCAGTAGCTTTGAAAACATTAGAAATAATGGAAGATAGAGGGGTTATAGATCATGTCAAAGGTATGGAAGATCTTTTTTTGGAACGTGTTTCAGGGTTAAGGGAATTTAGTTGTATCGGGGATGTTAGAGGTGTTGGACTGATTGGAGCAGCTGAATTTGTAAAACCTAATTCTGAAAGAGAAAAACTAAATCCAAAACATAAATTCTCTGCAAAGGTCGTAAAAGCAATTCAGGAAAATGGAGTCATTCTCAGGGCTTTACCAATAGATGCTATTGCCTTCTGCCCCCCTTTGGTCATTGAGGAAAAAGAGCTTACTGAAATGTTTGACCGTATACATGATGTTATGCCAGAAATGGACAAATACTCTAAGGCATTAGATTAAGCTTTGAGATTTAGATTTGTCTGCTAAGTTGCTTACTTTGTGGGTAACTGATAGAAACCTCAAAACCTGAATGAGATATCTAAGCTAGAAAAGTCAAGAAACAGAATGGAAACCATAGCAATAAACATTATTTTATGCTTGGTAGGTTTGGCAGGACTTTTTCTTGGTGGGGAAAGATTAGTCACTGGCTCTGTTGCCACAGCAAAAAGGTTATACATAAAACCACAACTAATTGCGATAACGATAGTGGCTCTTGGAACATCTCTTCCTGAACTTTTCGTATCAGTGAATGCAGTTACTCAGGGCGCGCAAGGTATAGCCTGGGGAAACGTTGTTGGTAGTAACATTTCTAACCTGCTATGCGTTTTGGGTATAGCCGCTATTGTTACGCCACTAGTTTTCCCATTTGATTCTTTAAAATTAGAGGTATTTTGGTTTTTTCTCTCATGTGGAATTCTTGTTTTCTCCGTTCAAATTTTTTTAACCATAACGGTTTGGGGTGGAGCCGTATTTATTGCTTTGCTGATAGGGATAATTTTTCATGTGAGTGTCACTGCAATTAGAAGACCAGAAGTTGCAAAGCACGGTGAAATTAGTAGTAACGAGAAAAAAAAAATAAAGATTTGGATTGGATTCTTATCCATCGCCTTTGGGGGGATCTTATTGATAGGATCTGCAGAATTGGTTGTTTTTTCATCAAAGAAAATTGCCGAGAGGCTGATGATTAATGAAGCTTTCATTGGTTTAACGGTAATTGCTCTTGGGACATCCCTACCTGAAGTTGCAGCATCGATTGTGGCTGCGAAGAAAGGTCATTCAGGTATTGCAATTGGCAACGTAATTGGTTCAAATATTTTTAATAGTTTGGGTATTATTGGTGCAGCTGCAGTGGCTTCTGGATCAGAGAAGTTCATGCCACCAGAAAGTTTTGAAAGATTTGATATTCGCGTAATGCTTGTAGCAACCGTGTTCTTAAGTCTGATCTTTTTGCGGGTCAAGAGAATAGGAAGATTTATGGGTATAATTTTTGTTTGTAGTTATTTAGTTTATGTTTATTTCGCGTTTCGTCAGATTTAATACTAAAGTAATTGATTAAGATTGAGGCCCAACCATAAATTGCTGGTGGTCTTTATGAAAAGCCTTTTTGGGCAGAGTTGTTAAAAAACAGGGATATAAGAAATGTTAGAATTACCTGCATTAGTTTTGATTTGTGTAACAATCTTCGGTTATTTGAACCACAAATTTTTGAGGTTACCCTTGACGGTTGGATTAGTAATCATTGCACTAGTTTCCGGACTTTCGCTTGTGTTGCTAGACGGATTGTTCCCAAGCATGAAAGTTTCAGATATTGTGAGCGGTTGGCTTGACGAGATAGACTTTAATCGAACCTTGATGAATGGTATGTTGAGCTTCCTTCTTTTTGCTGGTGCACTTCATGTTGATCTAGCAGGTTTAATTAAGGCAAAATTTCAAGTGTCGTTGCTGGCTACGGTTGGAGTACTGATTTCCACAGTGATCAATGGCACGTGTTTTTATTACATTTCCTCTGCGTTTGGTTATAACCTTGACTATCTTTACTGTCTCATTTTTGGTGTCATAGTGTCTCCTACGGACCCAGTAGCCGTTCTGGCACTATTAAAAAGGCTGAAGGTTCCAAAACGATTAGAATCTATGATAGGTGGTGAAAGTTTATTCAATGATGGAGTTGCGGTAGTTGTCTTCTCAGTACTTTTGACCATTGCTTTTGGTAGTTCAACAGGCCATAGCCATGGAAATATGGGTGCGAATGCTATTGTTGGTCTATTTTTAAAGGAAGCGTTCGGGGGAGCTCTACTAGGCTTAATAGGTGGATATGTAACCTTCATCTTAATGAAAAATATTGATGATTACGTCATCGAAGTTGTCGCGACACTAGCTTTGGTCACTGGTGCATATTCCATTGCACTGAGTCTTCATATATCGGGTCCAATCGCTATGGTTATTGCAGGGGTCTTTATCGGGAACACTGGTAAGAAATTTGCCATGAGTGAAAAGACACGAGAGCATTTGACTGATTTTTGGCACCTAATAGATGAAATATTAAATGCTGCATTATTTATTCTTATTGGATTTCAAGTGATAGTATTATCTAGTGATAGTACCGTTTTGTTTATAAGCATTTTGGCCGTTTTTGTGGCTGTCTTGGCTAGATATGTCGCTGTCTCTATACCTTTAATTTTTCTGAGCACTATCCTTGCAAAGGAAAGAGGAGAAATTATTATTTTAACCTGGGCTGGACTTAAGGGGGGTATCTCTATAGCCTTAGCTCTTTCATTGCCTGATATGGAGATTAAACCTATAATTGTTACAGCTGCATATGCGGTAGTTGTTTTCTCTATACTAATTCAGGGATTAACTATTGAACGGGTAATAAATAGGGCACGGGATTTATAGTTTCGCATTGGGAGTAAATTAAAAAGGTCTTATAGTGCATGTTTTGATAAAAGATGTACCTCACATAAGCTTTCTTGACACAATTAAATAGCTTGGTGATTTAGTTGATGTGCCTGGACACTATTTTCTAAGCTTTTAAAATTAACTCAAGTCCAGAATTCTTTTTACTTCTTCTGATCCAAATTTTCCAGAAGTCTTGCAATCTTTCTAAGATCTCATTGTCTTAAAATAAAGTGATGATCGGGGGTGCCTTCTGAATCCACTTTAGTCTGTTAGTCTTCCACAATTCGACAGTTGGCTTGAATTCAATCTGACCATCAAGCAAGCCTGCAGGGATATAGGCCATTATCTCTAATGACTCAAATTTATTATATAGTAAGACAGAACAGTTAGGAAAATGAAAATGATGCATTTGTAATCCACTCCCACCCAAGATGGTAAAGGTATTGGTGCTCCATTTACGTTGATTTCATGTTCTGGCTGAGCCAAAGAAGATAATGAAATTCTAAGTGTTTCTGGCATATGGAGCAATGACAATCCTATAATAAGGCGTTTTCAACCCCTTATGAAATTCATGTATGAGTTATCAAATCATGCTACTAAGCTATTGTTAGAGAACCAACAAAATTCTAGCTATTTAAAAAAAATGTATGCATTTATCATATTAAAATCCAAATTTGATTCGCAAATTTTATATCGGGTCGTTATCGTGCAAATTTGGATTTTGGAGACAATACATGGAAGAAACCAGGGAAGCTAAAGAAATTAAAGAACTAAAGAAGGAAGTGGCCAAACTTCGTTTAGAGGGAAACCTTAGAAAATCCTTGTCCAATCAGTTGTCCCTTCAAAAAAAGATAGCTGATGATGCAAAGGCTGAAGCTGAGGCCAAGTCCAAAGAGGTTCAGGCTATTTCAAATAAATTGGCTAAGTATCTCTCACCTCAAATACACCAACAAATTTTTAGCGGCAAACAGGAAGCAGAAGTAAAAAGCAATCGAAAGAAATTGACAGTGTTTTTTTCTGACATCGTGGGATTTACAGATATTTCTGATGAGCTGGAGTCTGAGGAAATGACAAATTTGCTTAATTTTTATCTAAATGAAATGTCGCAAATTGCTTTGAAATTTGGAGGCACAATTGACAAGTATATTGGAGACGCATTAATGATTTTTTTTGGAGATCCGGAAACTGAAGGAGCCGAGAAAGACGCAAAAAGGTGTGTTGAAATGGCTTTGGAAATGCAAAACCTTATGGAAAAATTAAAAGGCCATTGGGGTAAATATTATAGCCTTAAGCAGGACTTAAAAATTCGCATTGGAGTCAATACAGGTTTTTGCACTGTTGGAAATTTTGGTAGCGTTGAGCGTCTTGATTATACAGCCATAGGTAGTACGGTTAATTTGGCCTCTAGATTGGAGGGGCTGGCTGGCCCAGGCTCAATATTAATTTCTGAGGATACTCATTCTTTGGTAAAAAGCTCGTTCAGTTTTAAGGAACCAGCAGAAATCGAAGTAAAAGGTTTCTTAAGAAAAATAAAGTGTTTTGAACTAAATCAAATCGATTTTCCAGAGGATGAAATATTGCACCTTAACGGGAAGGGTTTTGAAATAAAGATAAATAAGAAGCTTATCGACCAAAGTGCCCTAGAACAATTGAAGGCAGAGTTAGATCAGATGAAAGAATTTTAGATAATTTATTATATATTTGTAAAGCCACAAATAAATCACTCCAGGCTCTAATTTTAATCCTTTGATTTCATTTTTGATCGGAGACTAGCTATTCAAGCTATATGGAAGAATTCCCTCTGGAGCAGAATACGCCGCTCTATTCAACTAAATGATTTCATCTACTCTGTAAAAGAGCCATGTTAGTTATGAAAACTGGATAGAATGAGAGTCGGTAACTTCCAGACAAGGAGACCGCTTTAGTACCAATTCATAATCTGTAGGATTATGAAACTATGTTTTTATTAAATAAATCAAGGAATATGACCCATAAATTCTCATGTAAAAATACGCCATATGAGTACTCATATCAATTTTCAAAATAAAGAAGCTTAAGAAATTCTTAATCTTGGAAAGAATGAGTGGATGGAATGGGATTTGCTTATACATAAGAATTTAGAGTTAAAGGTTTCCCATGCTAAAAATTCCACTAAACCAAAAAAAGTTGACTATCTTAGATTCCATGAAGCTAGATCAGGCATTAAGACTTGCAGCAAAGAAATTAAATGAAGGTAGCTTTGAAGAAGCAAAAAGTATCTATTTAGACATACTATTAAAGTTTCCTAAGAATAAAAGGGCTTTGCAGGGGATAAGGGTTTTGAAAGGAGAGCTACCTACAAAATTAATTAATAGTCAACATTCTATTAATGAAAAAATGCAATTTATCTTGAAATTATATAAACAAGGGCAATACAGGGAAGTCTTGGCTCAAGCTGATAACGCCCTTAATTTTTCCCCCAACTCTGAACTACTTTACAACGTTCTTGGTACTGCAAATAGTGAACTTCAGCGATTTGAGATGGCAATCGAATGCTATGAAAAAGCCATCAAGATTAACCCACAGTATGCTGAGGCTTATTACAATATGGGTAATGCCTTTCACGATCAAGGCGAACTAAAGTCTGCGATAGACAGCTATAACAAAGCTATCAATATTAAACCAGCATATTTTGAGGCATGTAGTAATATGGGAAGTGCACAACATGGCGCAGGTGAATTGAAGGAAGCAATAAAAAGCTATCAACGGGCTATCCGGATTCAACCAAACTCCTCTAAATCCTATAATAACCTAGGATGTGTTTTACAGGACAAAGGTAATATAGATTCGGCCGTAGAAAATTATAAAAAAGCGATAAAGATACAGCCTAATTATTTAGAGGCTCATTATAATTTAGGTGAAGCATTTATGGAAATAGGTCAGTTAATAGAAGCTGGGAAATGTTTCAAGAAGGCTCTAAGTTTAAATCCTAAAGATGAATTGGGTGCAAAAATCAAATTAGCAAGTTTAGGTGAAGGTTCAGTACCAGAGAGTACTCCTGAACATTATTTAAAACACTTCTATAAGAATAGAGCACAGTCTTGGGTGGAAAATACTCCTCAATACAGGGGACATGCAATGGTTGCGCGGGCTATTGAGCAAACAAGAATCAAAAATAACTCATTAAAAATATTGGATTTAGGATGTGGAACAGGAAGTTTAGCAAGTTTTTTGCATTCTTACGCAGATACCTTGGATGGAGTAGATATATCACCGGAAATGTTAACAAGAGCAAAAAAGACTAAGTTTTATGATAATCTATATGAGAAAGATCTTGCAATTTTCTTAAGAAATACGAAGTCTCATTTTGATTTGATTGTTGCGGCAGCGGTAATGATTCATTTTCTCGATTTGAAACCAATTTTTAAATTAGTAAGTGACAAGTTATCTCCAAGTGGTAGCTTTGTAATTTCAATCTTTAAAGCAAACAGAGAGCAAAAAGAATTGAACTCTTTTATGATGTATTCGCATAGTGATGATTACATTAGAAAAATAGCAGCCTCTTTGAATTTTAAAGTTTGCTACAGTGAGCACGGTATCCATGAATATCATAAAAAAAAGCCAGTAGATGGTCTTGCATATGTGTTAGAAAAAATACCATGAAACAAGTTATCAACTAAGAAAACAATTGCCCTGATCGGTAAAAGAAATATGCTACGCTTGGGCTGTAAGGCTAGTGGTGAGAGCTGGCGACCCCGGGAAGATTCGAACTCCCGACCTGATGATTAGAAGTCATCCGCTCTATCCAGCTGAGCTACGGGGCCTATTATTAATGTGTCCACGGCATTTTTTTATCAAACTTGAAGTTTTCTCCGTAGCCATTCTCTCTCACAATATGTTTCCGTAAATTTGGCTTTTGTACTGTAAACGCTATTCCATGATCTTTGGCAAAGTTGACTGCAGCTTGTTCAGTATCAAATTTTATCTGTATTTGTTCCCTAGTGTCCTTGGACCCAGTCCAACCCATTAGTGGGTCTATCGTTTTGGCCATACTATATCCCAGTTCCATAATCCAATAGTTAGTGTTGGCTACCCCAGACTGCATTGCTGACTTTGCTGGCTTGAATATTTTTGCGACCATTCTAAGTACCTATTTATTTTTCAATTAGAGCTGACAGTTTAACGTCTTTGAAGTGGTTTACGCTAGTATTGTTTAACAATAAAAATAGAATTTGCAATAGTACTATGAGAGTAATATTCTGCATTCATTCCGCTCGCAGCAAGTTGCATCTTTTTTTTTAGCCTCTTTTTGCAAGTTTTCAAAACGTCCTTAATATGAGAAAAAATAAAAGTGAAAGAGAAATCAGAGCCTGGTAAAAGGTTTGAGCTAAAGTCCAATTTTCCTCCTGCTGGTGACCAACCCAGAGCGATAGAGAGTTTAGTTGCTGGGTTAGAGAAAACAGAAAGAAGTCAGGTTTTGCTTGGTGCTACAGGCACTGGTAAAACTTTTACTATGGCGCATATCATTGAGCGGACCCAGAGACCAGCTTTAATTTTAGCGCCCAATAAAACACTTGCCGCACAGTTATATGGAGAATTTAGGACTTTTTTTCCAGAGAATGCCGTTGAATATTTCGTCTCTTTTTATGATTACTACCAACCCGAGGCTTATGTTCCAAGATCGGACACTTATATTGAAAAAGATGCTCAAATAAATGAGCAAATAGATAGAATGCGACATTCGGCTACTAGGGCATTATTAGAACGTGATGATGTAATAATTGTTGCTTCTGTCTCTTGCATTTATGGTATAGGATCAGTGGAAACATATAGTGCCATGACCCAGGATTTTAGGGTAAATCATTCATATGATTTACGTCATATAATACAGGGACTAGTCTCGCAGCAATATCGTCGGAATGATCACGGGTTTCAACGGGGAACTTTTCGAGTTAGAGGAGACATTTTAGAAATTTGGCCTGCCCACTTGGAAGATCGTGCTTGGAGACTTTCGTTTTTTGGAGAGGAATTAGAGAAACTAGACGAGTTTGATCCTTTGACTGGGAGTAAGTCTCGAACATTAGAGGCCATTAGAATTTATGCAAATTCGCACTATGTCACGCCAAAACCTACTCTTCAGCAGGCAATTAAGAGTATTAAAATTGATCTTACAAAAAGATTAAAAGAATTGACTGATAGTAGTAAATTACTTGAGGCACAGAGATTAGAGCAAAGGACGAATTTTGACTTGGAAATGATGGAGGCTACGGGCGCATGCAGTGGCATTGAAAATTATTCCCGATATTTAACAGGCAGAAAACCAGGCGAGCCTCCACCAACTTTGTTTGAATATATTCCCGAAAATGCAATAATATTTGCTGATGAGAGCCATGTAGGTATCCCTCAATTGGGCGGAATGTTTAGAGGCGACCATCGGAGGAAGTCAACTCTGTCTGAACATGGTTTTCGATTGCCTTCTTGTATGGATAACCGTCCATTGAAATTTGAAGAGTGGGATGCAATGAGACCACAATCTATTTTCGTATCGGCCACACCGGGGAATTGGGAAATGTCAGAGGCCCAAGGGGTCTTTGTTGAACAAATCATTAGGCCTACTGGTTTGATTGATCCGATGATATATATTAGGCCAGTAGAAAACCAAATAGATGATCTGCTTCACGAGGTGAGGTTAGCTTCAAGGCATAGTTTGAGGACACTGTGTACCGTTTTGACCAAACGTATGGCTGAGGATTTGACAGAATTCTTGAATGAAAAAGGTATCAGGGTTCGCTATCTGCATTCTGACATTGATACTTTGGAAAGAATTGAAATATTAAGAGACTTGAGGATTGGAACTTTCGATGTCCTTGTTGGTATTAATCTCTTAAGAGAAGGATTAGATATCCCAGAATGTGGGTTAGTTGCAATTCTTGATGCAGACAAGGAGGGTTTCTTGAGATCTCAAACTTCCTTAATACAGACTATCGGTCGTGCTGCCAGGAACATTGATGGAAAAGTCGTTATGTATGCTGATAAGGTTACTAAGAGCATACAGAATGCATCAGAGGAGACCGAACGTCGCAGAAACAAACAATTAGCATATAATTTAAAGCACGGAATAACGCCAGAGAGCGTACGGAAAAATGTGGCAGACGTATTAGAAGGTATTTATGGTGGTTCAGTTGATATGGAGAGGGTCTCTGCAAAATTGGAAACTCTACCTAACCTTGGTAATAATTTGCAAGCTCATATAAAGCAGCTGCAGAAAGAAATGTTTCTGGCTGCAGAGAATTTAGAGTTTGAGAATGCAGCAAATATTCGAGATGAAATAAGTAGATTGCAAAAGGCGGAGCTTGCCATTCAAGATGACCCACTGATAAGGCAAACTGATTTAAAACAGAAAACAAGTGGTAAAAAGGTCAAAGGAAGATCGAGAGGAGGTTTAGCTGGCACCCGTACTCTTAGAAGCAAAGCCAGGCTCATTTAGAATATACCAAGCCCTAATTTAATCTCATACGTCTGAAGTTGATGAATTAACGGGGAATACTCCATTAATTAACCAAGTATTGGAACCGTACTCCTTTATTTCGTAATCGAACATAAAGATTTTCTCCATTGAATCAACAAACAAAACTCTTTGTATCAAAGCTCCATTGAATAAATTGAACTCAAGAAATTTGTACTCCTTTGGGGACCAAATCATTGGGTAACCAGATGCAACCATTTCTCCAAATACATCAGGATTAGCAAATTTGGATTTTATAAATGGAGATGCAAATTTATAAGCAGTTTTTACATCTAATTTTCTAAATGCATCAATCTGAGAAGAGATAATCTTTTGTGCTTTTTGCTCTAGGATTATAGTATCAGTCTTTTCCAACGATTTTGCCTGTTCCCCCAGCAAAGGTCCACTGACAGTACTTGTAGAAATAATAAGTAAAAGCAAAGATACTAGGTATTTAAGTGATTTCATAGCGTAGCCTACTTCTCCAGCTTTCATCTCTTTTTATCTCACAAGCAATGTTTACCAATATACTGAACCAAACAAACCTTTTCAGATTTATAAGATTATTCATACTGACCTATCATATGTAATTATACTTCTTTAAATTTACAATCCTTTATTATTTTTAGAACTGTTTAGTCCAAGTTTATTGGAAATAAGGTTTCTGGTTTCCTCGATCCCATACAAAGATATGAATCCTCCTAGTCGTGGTCCTGTTTTTGTTCCAAGCAAAACCTCATAGATGCACGCAAACCAATCTTTGAGTTGCTCAAAATTATTTTCCTTACCTACTGCGTAGACCAGCGATTGCAACTCATCTTTTCCCCGTGAGGTGGGCATATTCCCTAGCCTTGAAAATAAATCTAGCAAGGCAATTCTTTCTTTTTCATCAGCACTCCTGAAGACCTTCTTTGGTTTGATGAAATCTCTATAGTATTGAACGGCGTAGCCTACCGCTTTATTTAGGCTTGGATGATCTCCTGGTTTTATGTTTGGAGCGTAACGATTAATAAAGCCCCACAAGGTTTTTTCGTCTTCGGAACCAGAAGCTGAAACTAGATTTAATAGCATCGAAAAGGAAATAACCATGTCCGATTTGGGTGGTGAACCTGAGTGCACATGCCAGACTGGGTTTTTTAGCTTTTCTTCATGCGTCTGTTCCACATATTTCCCCAAGTTTTGATGATATTCGTCCATCATTCTCGGAATTATGTCGAAGAACAATCTTTTTGCAGTTTTTGGTTTTTGATACATGAAGTAGCTCAAAGACTCGGGGGCAGCGTAGCGTAACCACTCTTCTATAGACAAGCCATTTCCCTTTGACTTTGAAATTTTTTGACCATTCTGATCTAGAAATAGTTCATAATTAAGAAGCTCAGGAGGATTCCCACCTATTATTTTACAGATCTTGGCAGCTAACTCAGCTGATGGTATCAAATCTTTTCCAAACATTTCATAATCGATTCCTAGTACAAACCATCGCATTGCCCAATCAGGCTTCCATTGTAATTTAACATTTCCGGTTGTGACTGGGAGTTCAACCAATTCTCCGTCAGGTTCCCTGTAGACTATTGTGCCACTAGATTTATTGATTGACTCAATTGTTACCTGAAGCACTTTACCACTTTTGGGGCTAATTGGTAGAAAAGGGGAGTAGGTTTGCTGTCTTTCTGATCTAAGTGAAGGAAGAATTACTTCCATAATTTTCTCGTAATTTTCAAGAATTAAAATTAATGCCTTATCAAAGGCTCCTTCAAAATATTTTGTAGTTGCCGATTGGAATTCGTAATCGAAATTGTACTGATCCAGGAATTCTCTCAATTTTGCATTATTATGATGACCAAAGCTATTGTATTCACCAAAAGGATCTCTGACCTTAGTTAAGGGTAGATCTAGATCATGCTCTAAATCATTTGAGTTTGGTACGTTTGTTGGAATTTTTCTTAAACCGTCCAAATCATCTGAAAAGCATATCAATTTTGTTGGTAAATCACTTAATTTTTCGAATGCAGTCCTCACCATTGTTGTACGCACGACCTCACCAAAAGTTCCTATATGTGGTAGCCCGGATGGACCATAGCCAGTCTGGAAAGCTACAAAACCTTTCCTAGGTGATTCCTTTGAATAACGCTTTAAAACACGTTTGGCTTCAATAAACGGCCAGGAATCAGCTCTATCAAATTTTTCCTGATCAAAGGACATCTATTTTCCGCTCACGGTATGCTTCTGGCGATGAACATGTTAAGGCCTTCTTTTATTCATGATACATGACCGTACCTATAGACTAGGATTTCTAAGGTCGTCAAATCAAAATCATTATGTTACATTTAGTTTGGAGAAACTAGGATAAAAAACATGCAGGGTTCTGATTTAATGACAGCACAAGATGCTTTGGTTGCAATAATGATAGCCGGTGGAGCTTCTGATGAAAATATTTCAAACCGAGAATTAGTTTCCATAACTAGGATAGTCGATCATCTCCCAATCTTTAAAAGTTATGACTCAAGAAAGATACAAATTGTCGCTGAAACTGTTTTTGATTTGTTCGAAGAGGAAGATGGGTTAGATGCTTTATTTGGTCTAATTAAGGAAGCTTTGCCTGAAAAATTGTATGAAACAGCTTATGCTCTGGCTTGTGATGTTGCGGCATCAGATGGAACTCTTCCTGAGGTGCAATTACGTTTTCTTGAAGAAATTAGGCACGAACTAAATATTGACCGTTTGCATGGGGCAGCGATAGAAAGAGGGGCTAGAGCAAGGCACATGTTATTAGAATCATGAGCTAGGCTAGACTAATTTTTTTTAAATCTCACATTTCAACAATTATCTTAGCCTCAGGGCCAGAAACCTTTTCTACGGAGTTCCGTAGAGGAAACATTTCTCATCGTACCTATTAGTAAGGTCCATGCTGGTGGAGTAAGCTTAGAAAGGCAGGAAGCTTTCTCTGGTGGAATTCTGAAACGTTGGTAACGAATGGCTGTGGTGGATAACCCAGCTTTTATTTGTTCTTCAGGCCTTGCGAGAACTCCGATAGGAACGTTCTGAACTATCCAATTCCATTCGTCCCATCGATGGAAATTCACTAAATTGTCAGCACCCATGAGCCACACAAACTTTACGCCGGGATAGATTCGCTGAAGTTTGTATATGGTCTCGGCCGTGAAGCGTGATCCCAAATTGATTTCTAGACTCGTGATTGTTACGGCAGGGTGTTGCATAATCTTTTTAGAAGCTTCGAATCGCCTACCTATATCTTCAGGCTTTCTCGATTTTAAGGGGTTGCTAGGGCTCACCAGCCACCATATTCTTGATAAGTTAAATGCACGTATAGCCTGCCGTGTTATATGAACATGACCATCATGGGGCGGATCAAAGGAGCCACCTAATAAACCAACTGTTAAGCCTGGTACTCCTATTGGATGACCTGCCAAAGTTTTCTCCTAGGTAATGAAATACTATGTTTAATTTATTCCTTCATGAGCCGGTCCATATCCGGAAAGCTCAAAACTCTTTGTTGCAATATCCATAAATTATTTAATATAAATTCAGCAGAACTACAAATTCTTGTAAAGGATAAAGTATGGCATCTGTAAAATATGTATATCACATGAGTGACGTTTCAAAAGTATTTCCTGGAGGAAAAAAATGTTTTGAGAATATACACTTGTCTTTTTTGCCTGGGGTTAAGATAGGGGTTGTTGGGGTCAATGGAGCTGGGAAAAGTAGTCTTATGAAGATTATGGCCGGATTGGATAAAGATTATACAGGCGAAGCTTGGGCCGCGGAAGGTATAAATGTCGGTTATTTACCTCAGGAACCATTATTAGATACTCGTCTAAATGTACGGGAGAATATTCTAGCAGCAATTGTTGAAAAGAAGCAGCTATTGGATGATTATAATCAGATAGCTAACCAACTGGCTGAAGATTACTCTGAAGAAATTTTGGCAAAAATGACCGAATTACAGGACAAAATCGACTCAGAGAATCTTTGGGAATTGGACAATCAAATAACTGTAGCAATGGAGGCTTTAAGATGCCCAGATGATGAAGCCAATATTAGTGAGCTATCAGGGGGGGAAAAAAGACGTGTGGCATTATGTCAGCTACTTTTAAAATCACCTGAATTATTATTACTAGACGAGCCAACCAATCATTTAGATGCTGAAACCGTCGATTGGCTGCAAAGATATCTCATCGCATATAGTGGGACATGCCTAATTGTAACTCATGATAGATATTTTTTGGATCAAATTACAGGTTGGATACTTGAAATTGATAGAGGAAGAGGAATCCCTTATGAGGGCAATTATACGAACTGGTTAGATCAAAAGTCGAGCAGAGCCAGGCAGGAAGGAAAGGAAGATAAGAAAAAGCAAAAAACTTTAGAAAAAGAATTGGAATGGATTAGGCAAGGCGCTAAAGCACGTCAGGCAAAACAAAAAGCTAGAATAAAAGCATATGCAGAATTAGCAGAGGCTTCTGAAAAAATAGCATTATCTAACGCCCAAATAGTTGTACCCAATGGGCCAAGATTAGGATCTAAAGTTTTAGAGGTTAGTAGTCTGACTAAACATTTTGAAGATAAGGTATTGTTTGAGAATTTGTCTTTCTCTTTACCTGCAGGTGGTATTGCTGGGATTATTGGTCCTAATGGTGCCGGTAAATCTACTCTTTTCCAATTGATAATTGGAAAAGATACACCCACAAGTGGGGAGATAGTTTTCGGAGAAACAGTAAAATTATCATATGTCGATCAGACTAGAGATGGACTGGATTCCCAAAAATCAGTGTGGGAGGAAATATCAGATGGTCAGGAAATAGTTAAACTTGGTGATGCAGAGCTAAATTCTAGAGCATATTGCAGTTCGTTTAATTTCAAAGGTGCAGATCAACAAAAGCCGATGGGAAAATTGTCTGGTGGAGAAAGAAACAGGGTCCATATCGCAAAGATGTTAAAAACAGGTGGTAACGTTTTGTTGCTTGATGAGCCAACTAATGATTTAGATATAGAGACATTAAGCGCGCTTGAGCATGCGCTCAATAAGTTTGCTGGTTGCGCAATGATTATAAGTCATGACCGCTTTTTCTTAAACAGAGTATCTACTCACATTCTTGCTTTTGAGGGAGATAGTCATGTTGAGTGGTATGAAGGTAATTTTGAAGATTATCTTGAAGATAAAAAGAGGCGATTAGGAGAAGACAGTATCAATCCAAAGCGTACCAAATATAAAAAATTTGAAATTTAAGAATTTCTGTAGGAGATTTTAATATGAAGGAATTTTTTGTAGTAGTGGCATTAATTTTGACATGTCAGGTCCAACGCTTTTCCCCGTAAGAGCTTCGCGGAGTGGCATAAACAGGGATCGTCCTTTTCTTCCAGTATTTTTTGATACAATGTCTGTCCAATTTTTCCAACTTGTTTCAGTGTATGGTGGTGGTGGTAATAGCTTCAAGGCAGTTCTGACGAAAGGTTTGTCTTCATCTTTGATCATTAGACTTGGGCCTTTTATACATAAATTCCATATCTTTTTAATGTCTTTCCGTGTTTCAATACTATCTTTCGCCATTTCCCAGAAGGGTAAAAACTTATCTTCAGGTACGCCAATTTTTCTAAGATCTTTCTCAACTTCATTTAGGGAAATGGAGTATAGTACTTTCTTAGAAATCACATACAACAGGTCAGGGTCAAACTTTGTGGGTGCAGAGCTAAAATAGTCTAAAGAAAACTCATGATAAATTTCTTCATACGAGTGGAAAACTTTGATAGGTTTTGAGGAACCTAGAGCAGATAATATGCTAACAAGTGCCATTGGCTCAATCCCAGATGATCTCAAGTCTCGGATTGCTAACGAACCAAACCTTTTTGACAAGTTGCTTCCACTCAGGCCAGTAAGTAATGAGTGGTGACCATAGGTCGGGACACTTGATCCAATCATACCTAGTAGTTGAATTTGAGTCGCAGTGTTAGTTACATGGTCAGATCCCCTTATGACATGAGTAATGCCAAAATCAATATCATCACAAACCGAGGCTATGGTGTAAAGGAATTGGCCATCCTGTCTTACCAAAACAGGATCTGACACCGAAGCTAAATCTACTGAAATATTTCCAATTATCTTGTCCTCCCATTGGACTTTATGATGATCAAGTAAAAATCTCCAATATGGTTCTTTTCCTTCTATTTTTAAATTACTTATCATTTCGTTTGAAAGCTTAAGAGCTGAGCGATCGTACACCGGTGGCTTTCCCATACTTAGGAGCTTTTTTCTCTTTAATTCTAATTCATTAGTTGTCTCATAACACGGGTATAATTTTCCCTCTTTCCTTAACTTTTCTAAGGTTAATTGATAGCGATCAAATCGTCTTGATTGTTTCTCAACTTTGTCCCACTCAATACCCAGCCACTCCAAATCCCTTTTTATTTCGTCTTCATACTCCTGATTCGATCTTTCTAAATCTGTATCATCTATCCGGAGTAAAAATTTTCCGCCTCCTTTTTTCGCTATCAGATAATTAAATAGGGCAGTTCGGATGTTTCCTACGTGTAGATACCCAGTTGGAGAGGGTGCAAATCGAGTCTGAATTTTCATGATGAATCTGTCCATTTTTGAACTAAGGGATATCTACGGCTCAACCAAAAGGATCCTTTTGTTAGGTGAACTCCTGGTGCTGACTGAAATCTTTTATACTCTGAAGAGAAAACTAGCTGTTCAACTTTTCGAATTAATTGGGCATTAATTCCTAGCTTTGCAATATCCCTTGTTGCCATATTTTCTTCAATTAAACTTTCCAAAATGAGGTCCAAAACGTGATAAGGAGGAAGACTATCTTCGTCCTTTTGATTTGGTCTTAATTCTGCAGAAGGAGGTTTATCAATAATTTCGCTCGGAATGACAATCCCCCTTGGCCCTTTCATCCAGGACTCCTTTTCGGAATTCCTCCATTTGCAAAGATCATACAACCTGGTCTTATAAAGATCCTTTATGGGATTAAAGCCACCGCACATATCGCCATAGATAGTGGAATAGCCTACTGCCACCTCTGATTTATTACCAGTAGTTAGAAGCATGCTTCCAAATTTGTTTGATAGGGCCATCAACAATAGGCCTCTCAGTCTCGATTGAATGTTTTCTTCGGTCAAATCTGCCTGCCTGCCTTCGAATTCCTGTGAGAGTGAATCCATTATTATTTTGAAAGGCCCTGAGATGGGTATGGTCTTGATTGAACATCCTAGTTTTTTAACTAATTTTTCAGCATCTTTTAATGAGCCAATACTTGAAAATTGCGATGGTAATCTGACACAAGTAACCTTACTTGAACCTAGTGCATCAACGGCTAAGGTCGAAACTAAAGCACTGTCTATACCTCCAGATAATCCTAAAATAACTTTCCTAAATCCAGATTTTTGGACATAGTCTTTGGTACCTTCTGCAATAGCTCGGTAGTCTTGCGATATATTGCTTCCAAGTTTTGTTACTAAGCCTAAACTAACGTTTGGACCTGAAATTGGCTTTTGGTTTTTTAGTTCGAACATCAGTTTTTTTTCCTCAAATTGGGGGAGTTGAAGGAGCAAATCACCATTTTTGTCCAGCATGAAAGAACCACCGTCAAAAACTTGGTCATCTTGCCCTCCTACCAAATTGAGATAGATCATCGGCAAATTAGTTTCTTTGCATCTTCGGCTTACCACATCTTTTCTTAATTTTATTTTCCCTCGTTCATATGGAGAACCATTAGGTGACAGCAACAGGGTTGCCCCTTTTTCTTTTAGGGCGTTTGTGACGTCATTGTGCCATATATCTTCACAAATTGGACAACCAATGTTGACACCTTTGATGCTGAAAATATTTGCCAGGTTCCCTGATTTAAAGTACCGGTGCTCATCAAAAACATCCACATTTGGTAGATGTTTCTTTTTTGTAATTATACTCATTTCCCCGTTTCTAACTTGGATATAGGCATTAAATAAATGTCCATCATCTAGTATTGGAGCACCAAACAAGATAGTCATTTCTGCAGAACATTCCCTGGTCAGAATTTTTAAACACCGATAAACATCTTTTTGAAAAGAAGGATTTAAAATCAAGTCTTGTGCTTGATAACCAGTTAAGAACATTTCTGGGAATGCAACTACATCAACTCCCTTTTGTAAAGCTTCTTGGTACGTAGTTAACAACACTTCCGTATTTTCTGCCAAAGCGCCAACAGTAGGATTTAACTGGGCTAATACTATTCTAAGATTGCCATTCATTGCGTAATTATGCTTTTTAACTTGTTCAACTAAAGAATTTGCTTTCTTTTACTATAAAAAACTGAGTAAGTACTAACACTATTTACTGGTTGATTTGTTCACAGCTTATGAAATAAACATATAGTAGATTAATAAGATTAGGCCGCGTATTTATGAATTAATTGTTAGTATTTATGTGTTTGGGGTTTGTAAAGACTAATTAAGATATAGTCTTATTGTTTACTATTGAGGAGCTAAATTGAAAAGTATCGTACTGAAATCATTCCTTGCTATAGGGGCGTTCTTATTTGCAGGTGCCTCTAGTATCATACATGCTAACGATAATATACAGATAAAGCAGTACGAAAGTGGAGGGATTTATGAGGGAGAATTTTTGGAGGGTAGGCAACATGGAAGTGGAAAATATAGTTTGCCAAATGGTTATGTATACGAGGGAAACTGGGTTGACGGGAAAATAGAGGGTGAAGGTAAAGCTCAATATCCCGATGGTTCAGTTTATGATGGATCGTTTAAGGATGGAAGACATTCTGGTCACGGATTATTGATTTTTCCTGATGGGTCCCAATATCAGGGATCCTGGAAAAATGGTAACTTTGACGGTTTAGGTGAACTAAAATATGGGAATGGGGTAGTTCTAGAGGGTAATTTTCTTAATGGTAAATTGAATGGTTTAGGAAAGCAAATTAGCCCTAATGGATATTTATATGATGGTGATTGGTTGGAAGGAAAGAAAGTGGGTAACGCCATTATTATGTATGAAGGGGGTGGAAAGTATGAGGGTCTAGTATCTGATGGAGTTAGACAGGGAAATGGAAAGTTGACGTTGCAGGATGGGACTATACTGCAGGGTATCTTTGAATCTGGTACCTTGAATGGGCCAGGAACTGTACAGTTTATCAACGGGGATCTTTATACTGGTGAGTTATCAGGGGGTAAGATTCAAGGGGAAGGCTCCAAAGATTATGCTTCGGGCGCCAATTACAAAGGGGGGTTTCTTGATAATCAGCATCATGGCCATGGTGTTTATAGAACTTTAGAGGGATATATTGCTGAAGGCAATTGGGTTAAAGGACAACTACAAGGCAGTGGAAAATTAACTTATCCGGATCTATCAAGTTATGTGGGAGAGCTCACAGATGGAATCCCTCACGGAACCGGAACAATTACTTTTCCCGATGGTAGCAATTACGTGGGACAATGGACTGATGGAAAAATAAATGGGTTTGGAACAGCAAAATATTCGAATGGTCAAATTTATGCAGGTAATTTCAAAAATGGAAAAAATCATGGTAAAGGCAAGATGACTTTTGGTGATGGTTACGTTTATGATGGGCTCTGGTCAGATGGGCTGTTCGAGGGTGCAGGAAGAGCTGAATACACTGATGGTTCCATTTATGAGGGGAGCTTTAAGGATGGTAAGCGGCATGGAGTTGGAAAAATCGTAATGTCTGATGGTTCTGTTTTTGAAGGTAATTTTGAGAATGGTCAGATTAATGGAAGGGGAGTGGCTATTTACCCTAATGGTGACAAATATGAGGGAAATTTTAAGAATGGTAAGCGAGAAGGACAGGGAAAAATCACTTATAAGTCAGGGATAACTCATGAAGGTAATTGGAAGGCTAACAAGAGAATATCCAAAGAAGAATAATTGTGTCGTTTGTTGAGGAAGGTTACTCCTGACATTATGCTTGATGAAGAGAAGATTAGAGACTCTTTGAAGCTATTTTTATTTAGGGATAAAAGGAATTTTGATGTATCATATAAATCTTGGCGCACTAAGTTTTTTTTGAAAAAATGGGAAACTCTCGGAGAAAGAAATGGCGAAGTTAGATAAGAACCAAGTTCTAATATTTGATACAACTTTACGAGATGGGGAACAAAGTCCAGGAGCAACTATGTCGCTTTCTGAAAAAATAGAAATTGCAACATTATTGGATGAAATGGGAGTTGATATTATTGAAGCTGGGTTTCCGATAGCCTCTGAAGGGGATTTTGAGGCAGTATCTGAAATTTCAAATATTATCAATGGTGCGAGTGTATGCGGTTTGGCGAGGGCAAATAAAGTTGATATCGAGCGGTGTTGGCGGGCAGTAGAGAATGCGAAAAAGCCCAGAATTCACACCTTCATTGGAACATCTCCATTGCACAGAGAATTTCAGGTAAGATTATCTAAAGAAGAGGTTTTGGATAAGATTTTTGAAACAGTTACATATGCAAGATCTTTTTGCGAAGATGTGCAATGGTCTCCAATGGATGCGACTAGAACTGAAAGGGATTTCCTAATTCAAGTAGTAAGGATAGCAATTGAGGCAGGGGCTTCAACCATAAATATACCTGATACAGTTGGTTATACCGCTCCACGGGAAAGTGCACTAATTATAGAGGATCTTTTCTCTAATATAACTCAGATGGAAGAAATTACGGTCTCCACCCATTGCCATAATGATTTGGGTATGGCTACTGCTAATTCGCTTGCGGCGGTGGAAGCTGGTGCGCGCCAAGTGGAATGTACTATAAATGGTTTAGGTGAAAGGGCAGGAAATACGGCATTGGAAGAGATAGCAATGGCTCTTAGAGTTAGACAAGACATTTTGCCTTTTACAACTAATTTAGATACCAGAAAATTAATACAAGCTAGTCGACTGGTGTCAACCGTGTCGGGATTCCCAGTTCAATTCAACAAAGCTATCGTTGGTAAAAATGCTTTTGCTCATGAGTCAGGGATTCATCAAGATGGAATGTTAAAACATGCTGGTACCTTTGAAATTATGAAACCAGAAGATATTGGACTTATCGAAACGAACTTGGTTATGGGGAAGCACTCCGGAAGGGCAGCACTCAGAAAAAAAATTTCTGACTTAGGGTTCAATTTAGGCGATAATCAGTTGCAGGATCTTTTTGTAAGATTTAAAGCTTTGGCTGATAGAAAGAAAGAAGTGTATGATGAAGATCTTCTGGCGCTATTATCAGATAATTCTATGAGTAGAAATGATGAGTTTCTTCAGTTGATTGATTTAGAGGTAAAATGTGGAACAAAATCCCCTCAAACGGCTAAAGCAAAAATTGCGTTAGAGGGGAACCAGCACATTGTTGAATCTACTGGTGATGGACCAGTTGATGCTGTTTTCAATGCAATAAAGAAGGTTTTTCCTCATTCGGCCCAGTTACAGCATTTCCAAATACATGCGGTTACAGAGGGTACTGATGCTCAGGCCACTGTTTCAGTCCGGTTGGAGGAAGCGGGGAAAATGGTTACTGGCCAATCTTCAGATACTGATACTGTAGTAGCTAGTGCTAAAGCGTATATTAATTCTCTTAATAAACTTGTACTTAGAAGAAAGAAAAAAGCCCCTAATGCTGCTCTTAACTGAAAAAAGGATTTGCTATTGTACGTAATTAATATTTTAGCGGAGTAAGATAAGGAAATAGAACGATATGGTTGAAATTGGTGTTATTATTTTTGGTGATTATGCATGATAGGTTTGCTAAGTAGCTTTTTCTCGGCGGATATGGCAATAGATTTAGGAACTGCTAATACCTTGGTCTATGTGAAGGGTAGAGGAATTATTTTGGATGAACCCTCCGTGGTTGCGTATCACATAAGGGATGGTAAGAAGCAAGTTCTCGCAGTAGGTGAAGATGCAAAATTGATGTTAGGTAGAACCCCGGGCTCGATTGAAGCAATCCGTCCAATGAGAGATGGTGTAATAGCTGATTTTGATGTTGCTGAAGAAATGATAAAGCATTTCATTAGGAAGGTGCATCGGCGTGGGAGTTTTGCTAAACCTAAGATAGTAGTATGTGTTCCACATGGTGCAACTCCAGTTGAAAAAAGAGCTATTAGAGAATCTGTTCTTTCTGCCGGAGCCAGAAAGGCAGGTTTAATTGCAGAGCCAATAGCAGCAGCGATAGGTGCTGGAATGCCGATTACGGATCCCACGGGTTCAATGGTAGTTGATATAGGTGGAGGAACAACGGAGGTTGCCGTGCTATCCCTTGCAGATATCGTTTATGCAAGATCGGTAAGAGTAGGGGGAGATAGGATGGATGAAGCAATCATTTCATATCTCAGGAGACAACAAAACTTATTGATTGGAGAGGCCACAGCGGAAAGAATTAAAACTACTATTGGGACTGCGTTGATGCCCAAGGATGGGAGAGGAACCCATTCGGATATAAGAGGAAGAGATCTTTTAAATGGTGTTCCAAAGGAGACGCAAATCACCCAAGCTCAAGTGACCGAGGCTTTGGCTGAGACAGTTCAACAAATATGTGAGGCTGTAATGACAGCACTTGAGAGTACCCCTCCAGATCTTGCAGCAGATATTGTTGATAGAGGGGTCATGCTTACAGGAGGGGGGGCATTGTTGGGGGATTTGGATTTGGCTCTAAGAGAACAAACAGGATTAGCGATCTCTGTAGCGGATGACTCTATGAATTGTGTGGCCTTAGGAACTGGAAAGTCCCTTGAATTTGAAAGGCAGCTAGCACATGTGATTGATTACGGGAACTAATACTTTATTCTAATAATAAATGTTTTAGGAAGTGATGTGAAAAGTGACCTCACAAAGTCATAATGAGTCCTGGTTAGTAATTCGGTACATAGTGCTGATCACAGTTTTTGTAGCCCTTTTGGGGCTTTTCTTGTTGTGGAGAATTGAAAATGTACGTGTTGAAAGGTTTCGCTTAGCACTTCTAAATCAGATAGTTCCCAATGTTACATTCCTGACAAACCCCATTAAGTCCTTGGGCAGAGCGATGTCAGATCTAACTTTATATATTGATGTATATGAAAAAAATAAAACTTTGAAGCGTGAACTACATGAAATGAAAAAATGGAAAGAGGCTGCACTACAACTTGAACAAAAGAATGCTAAACTTCGTGCATTAAATAATCTAAAACTTAGCTCTTCACTTTTATACGTGACTGGTGAAATCTTAATAGATAGTGGCAGCCCTTTTAGTTCTTCAGTTTTAATTAATCTAGGTGCTCAAGACGGAATAACTGACGGTGCCGCTGTCGTTGATGGTTTGGGTCTGATTGGGAGAATATCTGGAGTAGAAAAAAAACTTTCTCGTGTCATATTGTTGTCTGATAGTAAATCATTCGTTCCGGCTATTATTGAACCTAATAATCAGGAGGCGATAGTTAGAGGAGATAATACTTCGGCCCCACGCATCGATTTTGTAAGGGGAACATCTAAGATTAAACCCGGTGCTAGAGTCTATACAAGTGGTAGAGGAGGAATATTCCCTGCAGGTGTTGTAATAGGTAAAATAGTTTTATCATCGGACAAAAAAATCAGAACAAGATTAGCTGCAAATTTAAACCAGCTTGATTATGTGAGGGTCATAATCAAACGGGAATCAAAAATTCCTGCGGAGGCAGGCGGTATTGTAAATCTAAAAGGTCAATGAAAATTTATAATCCAAGGATTGGGTTTTTTATGCAAAATTTACTAAATTGTTTGACCTAATCTTAGTAGTTGGAAACAGAAAACATGGCTATTGTTTCTTTAAGGGCGGGATTATTTCTTTTTTTGGGTTTTATTGCCATAATTTTGCCCACGGCACCAATTTCTATTGTTCCCACGATTATTGAGTCTCCTGACATACTTATATGCTTAATATTTTCATGGCTAATATATGATCCAAAAAGTGCATCAGTCTGGTCAATCCTAATATTGTGCCTCTTTGCAGATATTTTGTGGTTAAGGCCGATCGGATTATGGCCAATGGCTGTTCTGATAGCTACCGAATTGACAAGAAATTTTCGTTTAAGAATCAAGAATCAGAGTCACTTAATTAAATTTATACTGTTTGTGATGTTTTTTTGTGTCGTTAATATGGGAGTAAAGGTAGTATCCCTTTTAGGAGCACTCAAGTCATTAGATTTTGTGGTTTGGTTAAAGTATTTTCTAGTCACTATACTTTCATTTCCAATTGTTAATATACTTCTGGGAAATACAATATTTAGACGAGATAAGAATTTTAAATAAAGTAAAGTAACCAATGGAAAGAATTTCATTTCGCAAAACTCTGCTGAATAAGAATTTGGGTCGTAGGGCTTTTCTGCTAGGTACAGGCAAATTGATTCTAGTAGGTTTTTTAATCCGAGAAATGCGAGAATTACAATTACAGGACAATAAGAAATATCAGCTGTTAGCAGAAGAAAATCGAATTGATATCAGTGTTTTACCCCCCACCCGTGGTATAATCTTTGATGAAGTGGGAACCCCACTTGCCATGAACCAGGAAAATTATCGTTTAAGCATCATTCGGGAAAAAGCTCAGGATCCAAGTGAAGTTTTGAAGGATATTTCACAGATAGTATTACTTAGAGAAGAGAGAAAACAAGAAATACTGGATGAAATTGATAGAAAGAAACCGTATGTTCCTGTAACCATTATTGAGAACATTAGTTGGAATGAGTTTGCTCAAATTACTGTTAATCTACCTTCCTTACCTGGGATAGTGCCTGAGGTTGTGTTTAAAAGGTTTTATTTACAAAAACAATTCTTGGCTCATGTCGTAGGATATGTTGGAAAAATTTCTAACTCGGATTTGGAAAGTATTTCGACGGAAGACCCTATACTACAAATACCAGATTTTCATATTGGTAAAGTGGGCGTAGAAAAGGGCCTTGATCCCTTTTTACGGGGAGCAGTGGGCTTAAGCCGTCATGAAGTGAATGCTTCGGGTAGAGTTATAAGAAAGTTGACAGAAGATCCTAGCCTGTCAGGGAAAGATATTTATTTGACGATAAGTTCAAAATTACAAGAATTTTCCATGCGTAGGATAAAGGAGTGGAGCGCTTCTGTGGTTGTTATTCATTTGGAGACGGGAGGTATTTCATGCTTGGCCTCCTCGCCTAGCTTCGATCCAAATCAATTTGTTGAAGGAATGTCCCAAAAAGACTGGGATACCCTAAGAAACAGTCAGAATCAACCATTGGCTAATAAAGCAATTTCCGGAAATTACCCTCCAGGTTCAACCTTTAAAATGCTTGTGGCCATAGCAGCTTTAGAAGCTAATCTAGTTAACCCTCAAGAATTGATCAATTGTAGTGGTTTTCTGGAAATGGGAGAGCGAAAATTTCATTGTTGGAATTCTGCCGGACATGGAGAAAAGAATTTGATACAGGGTATCGAGGAGTCATGTGATGTATATTTTTATGAATTAGCGCTTAGAGTCGGTATAAAGAGAATTTCTCAAACTGCAAAAAAATTTGGTGTTGGAACTATTTTTTCATTACCTTTGCCTGGCGTTTCTAAAGGTCTTTTGCCTTCAAAAGCTTGGAAATCAAGCTACGTTAAGCAGCCATGGGTAACAGGCGATACCCTTAATTC
>CACIIZ010000003.1 GCA_902586855.1 uncultured Alphaproteobacteria bacterium
GATTTCACCCAGAGGAAGAGGCTAACGACTTAAACTTTTCCAAGAAGTTGTCTGAATTAGGAGATATTTTTTGCAATGATGCGTTCTCCGTGTCACATCGAGCGCATGCCTCTACAGTGGGGATTGCACAATTTATTCCAAATTGTGCAGGTCTTCTGATGAATCAAGAGTTGAAAGCTTTAAAAAAAGTTTTAACCAAACCAAAAAGACCAGTCGTGGCAGTTGTTGGAGGTGCCAAGGTATCCACCAAGCTCAATCTTTTAATGAATCTGATTCAAAAAGTTGACCATTTAGTTATAGGTGGGGGTATGGCAAATACTTTTTTATATGCTCAAAACAAACCAGTAGGAAATTCATTGTGTGAAAAAGATCTTAAACAGACAGCACTTACGATACAGACAGAAGCGAAAAAGAAGAATTGTCAACTTCATGTGCCACATGACGTCATTGTAGCATCTGAATTCAAACCTCATGCCAAATCAAGAACCGTGAAAGTGAACCAAGTACCAGATAAGGCTCTTATCTTGGATATAGGACCTGAAACATGCAAAAGTATTTCGAAAGTACTCTCTAATTGTGAAACTCTTATCTGGAATGGTCCAATGGGAGCATTCGAAATACCTCCATTCGATAGGGGAACCAATTTAACTTCTGCTTCGGCAGCAGAATTAACCCTAAATAAAAAATTGATTTCAGTTGCTGGAGGTGGGGATACGGTGTCGGCACTTAGAAAGGCTGGAGTAGAAAGCGATTTTTCTTATGTATCTCTAGCGGGTGGGGCTTTCCTGGAATGGATTGAAGGTAAGGAACTTCCAGGAATTTCATGCTTATATGAAAAATATAATTACTAATTGTAAATAAAATGTTAACACTGATTGCTAGCCTGAAACAAAATAATAGTAGCAACTTAACTTTGGAACTCAACAAATGTTGAAATTCTCTAGCACCAAAAAAAACTTGAGATCAATAAGTTTTGATATAGCACTTGTTGCCTTATTACTTTCAGCATGTTTATATTTTAGTGTCGTTGCAATTAATGGAAACCATGGTGTTAAGAAAAAAGCAGAATTAGAATTGCAAGTCTATGAAATAAAAAAAAAGCTAAGAGACTTAGAGCATTTGGCAAAGAATATGGAAACGAAAGTAAACAAGCTTAAGGGAGCTGGCCTGGATCTTGATCTCTTAGACGAACAAGCAAGAGAGGTTTTGGGGTTAATACGATCCGATGAAATAATTTTAGAGGAAAAGCCTTGAAAATATTTTTCCATTGCCAAACAAGTAGTTTAATATTAAACTAATGTTATGGGAAAAAGTAGTTCTAAACCTCCTTTGCTAGAATTTTACAAAAAAATGCTTCTCATTAGGCGTTTTGAAGAAAAAGCTGGTCAATTGTATGGTATGGGGAAAATAGGTGGATTTTGCCACCTTTACATTGGCCAGGAGTCTGTTGTTGTTGGGATAACAGCTACAAGGATTCCAGGGGACCAAACAATCACCTCTTATCGTGATCATGGCCACATGCTTGCCTGCGGAATGGATCCAAATGGTGTGATGTCAGAATTAACAGGAAAAAAAACTGGTTACTCCAAAGGTAAAGGTGGATCAATGCACATGTTTAGCAAAGCTGAGAATTTCTTTGGTGGCCATGGGATTGTAGCTGCACAAGTTCCAATAGGTGCAGGACTGGCATTTGCTAACAAATATAGAGGAAACAAAAACGTCAGCTTCACATATTTTGGTGACGGAGCTGCCAACCAAGGACAAATTTATGAAACATTTAATATGGCTTCCCTTTGGAAGCTACCAGTAGTGTTTGTAATTGAGAATAATCAGTATGCTATGGGCACCTCAATTGAAAGAGCTTCTTCAACCCCTAATTTGTATTCTAGAGGCGAAGCCTTTGACATACCGGGAGAATTAGTTGATGGGATGGATGTCCTACAGGTTTATGAATCGGCAGAACGAGCATCTGACCATTGTAGGAAAGGCAAAGGCCCGTACATACTAGAAATGAGTACTTATAGATACAAAGGTCACTCCATGTCAGATCCCGCAAAATATCGAACAAGAGAGGAAGTACAAAAAATAAAGGAGACGAAAGATCCCATTGAGAACCTGCAAAGAGTACTTGTAAAAAATGGGGATAGCGAAGACAGTCTCACAAAAATCGATCATCATATTAAAACAGTTATCGCCGAAGCCGCTCAATTTGCTATAGACAGTGATCAGCCTGAACTATCAGAACTATACGAGGACATTTATGTTATTACTGACCAGTAGAAAGTCAGGGACTTCAACCCGGGGAATCCTTCACAATGGACGATGAGGAAATTTTGATGCCTGCATTATCCCCTACAATGGAAGAGGGTGGGATAGCAAAATGGTTTATAAAACCAGGAGATATGGTAAAAGCAGGAGATATAATCGCGGAAATTGAGACGGATAAAGCAATAATTGAATTTGAGGCAACATCCGACTGTAAAATTAAAGAGTTATTAGTAGAAGAAGGAACGACAGAGGTTAAAGTGAACACACCGATAGCCTCACTACAAACTGAAACGACACAAACATTAGTTTCTGCCACAGAAAACAAAGCGAGTCGAACGAATGTTACTGATGAAACCAAAAAAAATATAACGATAGATCCAAAAAATTCAGTAATTACACATCAAAAAGAACCACTTATAACTGTCCGAGAAGCCATACGGGACGCCATAGCAGAGGAGATGCGGAGAGATGAAACGGTATTTTTGATGGGAGAAGAGGTTGCTGAGTACCAAGGGGCATATAAAGTCTCTCAGGGCCTCTTGGAGGAATTTGGGGGAAATAGAGTCATAGATACTCCTATTACTGAGCATGGTTTTACTGGTTTAGCCGCTGGAGCTGCATTCGCAGGACTCAAACCCATAGTAGAATTTATGACCTTCAATTTTTCAATGCAGGCTATGGATCAAATTATCAACACCTGTGCCAAAACTCTCTACATGTCGGGAGGCCAGATGAACTGTCCTATTGTCCTAAGGGGGCCAAATGGAGCAGCCTCTCAGGTAGCAGCTCAACACTCTCAGGATTTTGCACCATGGTTTGCGTCTGTTCCCGGCTTAAAGGTCGTCCAGCCTTTTACAGCTTCGGATGCCAAAGGGCTCCTTAAAACAGCTATACGAGACCCAAATCCAGTAATTTTCCTGGAAAATGAAATTTTGTATAATGACTCTTCTGCCTCATCACATCTTGGAAGTGACTTAATACCATTTGGACAGGCGTGCACCATAAAAGAGGGTTCTGATGTCACCTTGATTAGCTATGGGATTGGAGTAAAACACGCGCTCGATGCTACTGTACTTGCGGAAAAAGAAGGCATTAGTATTGAACTTATCGATCTGAGATGTCTTAGGCCTCTAGATTACAATACGGTTTTTTCTTCTATTAAGAAAACAAACAGGTGTGTCACTATCGAGGAGTGTTTTCCCGTGTGCTCAATTGGCAACCACTTATCTGCATCAATCATGGAAAATGTGTTTGATTATCTAGATGCTCCTGTGATCAACTGCACGGGAAAAGATGTTCCAATGCCCTACGCAAAGAACTTGGAAATTGCTGCCTTACCAACAATTGAGGAAATTCAAATAGCAATCAAGAAAGTGACCAATCGAATCTAGAGGAAAGAAATGTCAATAGAAATACTTATGCCCGCACTTTCGCCGACAATGTCTGAAGGTAAATTGACTAAATGGCTAGTTGCTGAGGGAGATAGAATCAAGGCGGGAGACCTATTGGCAGAAATAGAAACTGATAAAGCCATAATGGAATTTGAAAGTTCTGAGGATGGAGTTTTAAAAAAAATACTTGTTCCAGAAGGTGATGTGGACATTAATGTAAATCAACCTATAGCAATATTAGAAACCACGCAGCCTAGCATTACAAAGAAAGGGCAATCTACTAAACCTTCTACATCAGTTAATTCACCTAAAAATAGTGAGCCTAAACCAATTGATGAACAAAAAGATAATCTAAATGATAAAAACGGTGGTACCCGTTCCTTAACTTCGGTGAACGAGAAAATTCAAAATAGCGCTAGAGTCAAAATATCTCCTATCGCAAAGAAAATGGCAGAAAAGCTTAATCTTAATTTGGCTAATATCACAGGGTCTGGACCTGGAGGTAGAATAGTAAAAGCGGACATTGAAGATCAAAAACAAAAGGTTAGGCAATCAGAAATATCTTCGTTTGCGACTAACGTAGAAGATAATAATTCTAAGAAAAATCTTGGATCAGCAGAGTATGTGAAACTGACCCCAATGCGAAAGACTATTGCCGAGCGTCTCACCCTTGCAAAGAGAGATATTCCTCATTTCTATCTGAGAAGAAAAGCACGCGTAGACAAATTAATTGAGGCACGCACTATTTTGAATAAAAGTTTGGAAAGTAAGGGTATTAGAATTTCTCTTAATGATATAATTATCAAAGCAGTAGCTCAAGCCCTTCTCATTAATCCAGAATGTAATGTTTGTTGGGGTGGAGACCACCTGATAAAAGAGAAGATTGCAGATGTAGCGATTGCTGTGGCGATTGAGGATGGCTTGTTAACACCTGTGGTTCGAAATGTGGGTGAAAAATCACTTACACAAGTTAGTGCTGAAACAAAAAATTTAATTCAGAGATCCAAAGAAAAAAAATTGCTGCCTACTGAGTTCTCTGGTGGCACAATAACAATATCAAACCTGGGTATGATGGGGATAAATTCTTTCGACGCAATTATCAACCCTCCACAAGGCTCAATTCTAGCAATCGGGGCAACAGAAATTGTTCCACATTATGACGAAACTGGTAATGTTAAAAAAACTACTATAATGAATTTTACATTATCCGTTGATCACAGGGCCATTGACGGAGCAGTTGGAGCAAAGTTTTTAGGTAGCATTGTAGCATTTTTGGAAGAGCCAATAAGCTTGCTTTCCTATATGTAAGATTTTTTAATAAAAAGCTGAGGTGCTAGAAGATAAGTTCCTATTTAATATTACAGTCCTAATCATCTAACTGGCGTTGTCTTAACTTTCGCCAAGCCCTAACATTTTTATTATGCTGCGAAAGGTTATCGGAAAAAGCATGTCCTCCTTTTCCATCAGCTACATAATAAAGAAACTTTGTCTTTGCAGGATTGGCAGCTGCAAATAATGAATCTTTACCTGGATTGCATATAGGCGTTTTAGGCAAACCTGAGATCATATATGTATTATGTTCTGAGAATGTTTTTAAGTCAGCCTTCAACAACCTCCGATCTAACTTTCTATGACCTTTGGTGATTCCATAAATGACCGTTGGATCTGCCTGTAATCTCATCTTACTTTCTAATCGATTGTGTAAGACTGAAGACACAATCGCTCGCTCACCAAATTTTCCAGTTTCTTTTTCAATAATTGAGGCTAGAATAAGCAATTCTTGCGGAGATCCAATAGATAATTTCTTAGAACGATTTTTCCATATTTTCTTTATGATCTCTTCTTGACCTTCTTGCATTTGTCGTAGAAGGGCTCTTCTTGTTTGGCCAGTTGAAAAGAAGTAGGTGTTTGGAGCAATACTTCCTTCAGCGGGTACAGTTTCTATTTTTCCTACCAGATATTCTATATCATTAAGGATCCTTATGACTTCGGCACTTGTTTTGCCTTCAGGGACTACAATTTTATTATTAATCACAGACCCCAAAGAAAGGTCACTAAGAATCTCCTTTATTGATTGATTTTCGTAAAATATATACTCCCCTGATTTAATATCTCTATCGATCTGATATGTCCTTGAAAAAAACTCAAATATGAATTTGTTGTGTATTATTCCATTATCACTTAATTTTTTAGCTATTTCTCTTAGATTGTCACCTTTTTCAACAACCACAAGTCTTTTCTCCAAGGCCTCTCTCCCTATTTCTGGTTTATAGGATAAAAGAGAATGAAAAATTATTAAAAACGCTAAAAAAAAACAATAAAGGAAAATAAATGTGCTACAGCTGACTTCATTAACCTACTTTAATTTCCCAAATATTAGAGAAGCATTTGTTCCTCCAAAACCAAAGGAATTTGATAAGGCATAATTAATCTGTCTTTCAACTGGTTTTACGGGTGCTAAATTTATCTTAGTCTCCATTTCAGGAGATGTTAAATTTAAGGTCTGAGGAGCCAGCTGATCACGGATTGCCAAAATACAAAAGATTGCCTCTACTGCTCCCGCGGCTCCCAACAAATGACCAATAGAGGATTTAGTTGATGACATAGTGGTATTACCAGCATGGTCTCCTAACAGCCTTTCAACTGCGCGCAACTCAATTGTGTCAGCCATAGTAGAGGTTCCATGTGCATTAATATAATCAATATCACTTCCGTGTAGAGCAGCAGACTTCAAGGCCGCACGCATGGACCTGAACCCCCCATCACCATCTTCAGAAGGCGCAGTAATATGATAAGCATCACCGGAAAGTCCATATCCCTTGACTTCACAGTAAATATTCGCTTTCCTACTCATGGCGTGGCTATATTCTTCTAGTAGTACTACGCCAGCACCTTCACCCATTACAAAACCATCTCTACCTGAATCATAAGGTCTGGAAGCAATTGATGGATTTTTTTCATATTTAGTTGAAAGAGCCTTGCATGCATTAAATCCAGCTATTCCTATTTCCGTGATGGGACTCTCAGAACCACCTGCAAGCATTACGTCTGCATCACCAAAACTAATCAATCTAGCTGCATCTCCTATTGAATGTGCCCCCGTAGAACAGGCGGTAGCAACAGCATGATTAGGACCTTTAAATCCATGACGTATCGACACTTGGCCAGAAATTAGATTTATAAGAGCACCAGGAATGAAGAATGGAGAAACTCTTCTAGGCCCTTTCTCCTTTATTAGTAAAGCCGTATTCGCGATAGATCCTAGACCGCCGATTCCAGAACCGATCATTACCCCGCTTCTTTCTTTCTCAGTCTCGCTAGCTGGCATCCAACCAGAGTCATTAATTGCTTGCTCTGCTGCTGCAACTCCATAAAGAATGAAATCGTCTATCTTTCTGAGGTCTTTGGCATCCATCCAGTCCTCAGGATAGAATGATGCGTCCGCTCCATCACCAAACTTCACTTCACACGCATATTTCGTAGCAATTTCTGATGCATCAAATCGAGAAATTAAGCCCGCACCCGAACGTCCGTTTAATAGCCTTTCCCAACTTTTTTCAACACCACAAGCTAGAGGGCTTACCATACCTAGTCCTGTAACTACTACTCGTCTCATTATGCTATAACCCTCCTAAACCTCTCTGAGAGATGCCTTCTCTCATTCAGCTTCAAACCAGGGCGATGCCAAAATTGGAAACATGCGAAAGCACTGATGATTTTTCTATGATCCTCAGCCCTTCTTATCTTTTATAAAATTAACAGCGTCACCAAATGTTTGGATTGTCTCAGCCGCATCATCGGGAATTTCTATATCAAATTCCTCTTCAAACGCCATTACTAATTCAACCGTATCTAGGCTATCAGCACCGAGGTCATCGATAAAGGATGCGTCATCGCTTACCTTTCCTTCATCAACATTTAAATGCTCGACAACAATTTTTTTTACGCGATCTGTTATATCACTCATATTACCGACCTCATCCGTTATTAACTTATTTCAACACAATTTAATCATCAATGCTTCAGAAAGCATCTTACTCTAAACTCTACAACTGCGAGACCTATACACGCGTGTTTAGCCTGACGCAATATATTTTTATCCATATCTAAATAAAATGTTTAAGTTATGACTTTTTTTAAAGCATAGCCATTCCTCCATTTACGTGGATAGTCTGTCCAGTGATGTAACTCGAGTGAGTTGAGGCTAAGAATATTGCGGAGGAGCTGATCTCCTCTGGTAACCCTATGCGACCCACAGGAATTCTCGCTCTGATATTATTCACTTGATCATCACTTAATTTTGACGTCATCCCCGTTTGAATAAAGCCTGGAGCGATGCAATTTACCGTCACACCACGAGTTGCAACCTCCGACGCGAGGGATTTGGACATCCCTAACAGTCCCGCTTTGGCGGCTACGTAATTTGCTTGACCCGGATTTCCGGTAATTCCAACCACAGAGGAGATGTTGATTATGCGCCCCCACCTCCGCTTTATCATATTTCGCAAAACTCCACGTGTTAACCGCATGACTGAGCTAAGATTTAGTGCTAACACCTCATCCCATTGATTGTCTGTCATTCTAACAAACAAACCATCATTGGTCTTTCCTGCATTATTTATCAGAATATCTACTCCACCATTCTCACCTAAAAACTCTAAAAGGTCAGCAACGGAACTTGCGCTTGACAAGTCGCATTTAAATATTTTGCAATTCCCCTCGAAATGCCTCTGCAACTCAAGTAAACGTTCCTCTCTAGTCCCGGTCAAAAACAGTTCTGCACCAAACTTAAAGAAAGCGTTAGCAAGAGCTTCACCAATACCACCTGAAGCTCCAGTAATCAAAACTCGCTTCTTACACATATCAAACATCGTAACTATCCCTAAATAAATTAATTTCCTCAACTTTACCTATTGAACCTTGCTCCACATCTTTTAAAGTCCGCTTAATGAGATTGCTTAAAACCTTTCCAGGTCCTATCTCCAAAAATTTTTGGACTCCCAATGACCTCATCGCTATTACACTTTCTCTCCAACGAACAGTTTTAGTAATTTGCTTTACCAAATTCTCTCTAATCTTCTCTGGTTCAGTCACTAAATTAGCTGTTACATTTGAAACGATTGGAATATCTGGCTCCATAATAGAAGCTTCAGTCAGCACTGCGAGCATCTTTTCTTGTGCTGAAGCCATTAATGAACAATGAAACGGTGCCGACACAGGCAGCTTAATTGCTCTCCTTGCACCATGAGACTTTGCGAGATCGCAAGCCTTATTGATAGCATTCTCTACTCCCGATATTACGACTTGACTGGGATCATTATCATTTGCAATTTCACAAATTCCGTATTGAGAACAGGCACTAGTAACTTGACGGATGGACTCCATATCTAACCCCAGTACTGCGGCCATAGCCCCGCTGCCTAATGGTACTGACTCCTGCATATACTGACCTCTTTTCCGTAATAATATAGCAGTGTCACTGAGCGATAAGGACCCCGCAACACACATAGCAGAATACTCACCCAAAGAATGTCCAGCAACACATAAACTGTTTGAAAAATCAACTCCTTCAGACCGCAATGCGGCTACTATCGCCAAAGAAGTTGCCATAATTGCAGGCTGTGTATTTTCTGTCAGTGTGAGCTCAAGTTGACTGCCCTCCCACATTAATTTTGACAGTGAGAACCCCAGCGCTGAGTCAACCTCGTCGTATACATCCTTCGCTGCTGGAAATTTGTTAGCGACATCTTGACCCATTCCAATGAACTGAGATCCTTGCCCGGGAAAAACAAAAGCTATCACAACATTTACTCCTCGTTTATTTCTGAAACCCAAATGAAAATTCGCACGATATCATCAACAAATTTAATTACAATGGGGTTTGACGGGGAAGCATAACATAACGGAATAAAATTTCGCAATTAACTTATGACTAATTTTTTAGGATCTATTTACTCTCCCTTGGGTTTACTTTTTTCTTATACTCTATTCTTTTAAAACGCTATTTGAGGACAAAGTAATATTTTTTATCATTCTCCTTGCATTCTAAAACTTCTAGGGTATAACAACATTCCATGAAATAGCTTCTATTTAGGGGACCTAAAATGGCTCTTTATGAGCACGTATTTATATCGAGACAGGACTTGTCTACTACGCAGACAGAGGATTTGGTAAACCAATACTCGAAAGTTTTAACGGATAATGGTGGGAAAGTTGTTGGTACCGAGTACTGGGGCCTTAGGACATTGGCTTATAAGATAAATAAGAACCGCAAAGGCCACTATTCTCTGATTAAATCTGATAGTCCACCTGCTGCTGCACAGGAAATGGAAAGATTGATGAAGATTAATGAAGACATCATGCGAATACTAACTGTAAAGGTTGAAAAACATGAGGACGGTCCCTCTATAATGTTAAGGTCAAAAAATAAGAGTGATGACCACTCTAGCGAATCATCAGAAAAAACAACCGAGGACCGCCTAAATTAACTATTCTTGTAAGCCTTTAAATCGAGTTAGGAGATAAATTAAAATGATGATGAATAAAACATTTTTTAGGCGACGAAAATCCTGCCCGTTCTCCCACCCATCTGCTCCGAAGATTGACTACAAGGACGTAAAAGTCCTTCAAAGATATATTTCCGAAAGGGGTAAAATAGTGCCTTCAAGAATCACGGCTGTATCATCTTCGAAACAGAGAGAGTTGAGCCTTGCAATTAAACGAGCCCGAGTATTAGCTCTTCTTCCCTTTGCGGTTAACTAGTGATAATATTGATATGAAAATAGTATTATTAGAGCGAGTACCCAAACTAGGTCAAATGGGTGAAATAGTTGAGGTGAGAGCTGGATATGCGCGGAATTTCCTATTGCCTAATCGAAAGGGATTGAGGGCTACTGACGAAAATATAAAATTTTTTGAAGGTAGAAAAGCCGAACTAGAAGCTAAAAACTTAGAAACAAAAGCCGAGGCAATATCGGCAAAAGACAAATTAGAAGGCCAATATTTTGTTCTAATAAGGTCAGCATCTGATGCAGGAGCTCTGTACGGCTCAGTCTCAGCCAAAGATATATGTTTAGCCACTGCAGATAAAGGGATTAAAATCTCAAAGGTTCAAGTATCTTTAGATAAGCCTGTAAAGGAATTAGGAGTTCACAAGATCAATATTTTGTTACACCCAGAGGTCAATACTCATGTATTTATCAATGTGGCGAGAACCACCGAAGAGGCAAAAATTCAAGAGTCTGGAAAAACCATCCAAGAGAAAACAAGTCCCCCCGAGAAAGGGGCTCCAGTAGAGATCGATAAACTATTTGACGACACAGGTATGGCTGCCAAGATTGAAGAGGACAATGATGCCAGAGAAAGTAGCCTAAAGATTGAGTCAACTCCACCCCTAGAAGATTCAACTGAAAGCAAGAATTAGTAACCCCTGAGGAATGTATCCTTTAGTCAGACTAGGTGCTTTTAAAAAAAAAGGTTATACTCAGAAATAACAGGCTGTGAATTAGAATTTCTGTAGTATAATAACTCTAGTAGGTTTAAGAAATATGTCAGATTTTTTACAAACAGCCTCTCTGATTGAGACAGAAAAAACCAATTTGTTGCAAGAATTACCCAATATGCCTCAGAATATTGAGGCAGAACAGGGATTACTTGGAGCTCTTTTAGTAAACAATGAGGTTTACGACAAGATTTCACAAATAATTCGCCCGCAGCATTTTTTTGATCCAATTCATCAAAGGATTTACGAAGTAGCAATGGAGAAAATATCCAGAAACTCTTTAGCATCGCCGGTAACTCTTAAGGGATATTTTGAGAATGATCCAGGCTTAAAAGAATTGGGAGGGGTTTCCTATTTAGCGAAACTAGCAGCATCAGCAATTTCTATATTTGTAGCTGTCGATTACGCAAAATTAATTTTTGAATTAGCATTGAGGAGAAATTTAATTAACCTTGGGCGCGAAATATCTGATAAAGCCTTGACTGAGGATATTGACGAAAGCCCTGAAGAGCAAATTTCTGCTGCGGAAACAAAACTATATAACATCGCAGAAAAAGGTAATGAGACAACTGGGTTTATTCCTCTACTAAGTGCCTCAAGAGAGGCAATAGTCATTGCAAATAAGGCTTATCAACAAGACGGTGGTATTTCAGGGATATCAACCGGGTTAATCGATCTAGATAAAAAACTTGGTGGTTTGCATGCTTCAGATCTACTGATTATTGCTGGGAGACCTTCAATGGGAAAAACTTCCCTTGCAACTAATATGGCGTTCAGTATAGCAAACACATACCAAAACAGAATTAATGAGGATGGAACCACAGACCTAATTAAAGGCGGAATTGTTGGTTTTTTTTCTTTAGAAATGTCCTCTGCACAGTTAGCCACAAGGATTCTTTCTGAAAGTTCAAAAGTACCATCAGATAAAATCCGTAAAGGTGACTTAACAGAGAAAGAATTTCGAGAGTTTATTGAATCTACCCAAAAAATTGAGCAATGTCCTCTCTACATTGATGATAGTGCCGCTCTGTCAATTTCAGCTCTCACAGGAAGAGCAAGACGTCTAAAAAGAATGTATGGCTTGGATGTTTTATTTGTTGATTACCTTCAACTAATTAGACCCTCAACTCATAGAGACAGCAGAGTGAACGAAATTTCAGAGATTACTCAAGGTCTTAAGTCAATAGCAAAAGAGTTAAACATTCCAGTGGTAGCTCTATCTCAATTGTCAAGGCAGGTGGAAGCTAGGGATGACAAAAGACCTCAACTTTCTGACCTCCGAGAGAGTGGATCTATAGAGCAAGATGCAGATGTAGTAATGTTCATTTTTAGGGAAGAATACTATAAAGAAAGGGAAAAGCCAGATGAACATGATGTTGAAAACTTCCTTAAATGGCAGGAAGACATGAGTAGGTTACATGGACGAGCTGAGTTAATAGTAGGGAAACAACGTCACGGGCCAATTGGAACGGTCGAATTATCTTTCCAAAGTAAACTCACTAGTTTTGGGAATCTAGCGAAATAGGTTACCTTTTAATTTAAAGTTCCTGTACATCTAAAGTTATGAAAGCAACACTAAAAATTAACTTAACCAATATAAGAAAAAATTGGGAATATTTGAATAAGTTGTCTGGAAAGGAAACTGAAACAAGTGCAGTTCTCAAAGCAAATGCTTATGGTTTAGGTATTTCGGAAATAGCACCTGTGCTTTGGGAGGCAGGGACAAGAAGCTTTTTTGTCGCCACATTTGAAGAAGCCATTGATTTGCACAAATATCTCCCCAAAAATCGAAAAATATATGTTTTGAACGGCTATCATGAAATCTATAAAAGTACCGTTGATAGTTTTTCAATCATACCGGTTATCAATTCACCTGCACAATTAATGTCCTTTTTAAAACACCATTCTCAAGAGAAAGTATGCCTTCAACTAGACATAGGTATGAATCGACTTGGCTTCCAAAGACATGAATTAGAAAAATTTCAGAAAACTATTGACTCCTTAAACCTTGATCTAATAATGGGTCATCTTAGTTGCGCCGATGAACCGAAAAATCCGTCGAACAAGTCCTCTCTTCAATATTTCAGTTCACGAACAAACACTTGGTCAAGGATAAGAAGGTCTCTTTCCGCATCACACGGTATCTTACTTGGAAAACAATACAACTTTCAAATGACTAGACCAGGTATAGCCCTTTATGGAGGCATAAGAGACGAGAACCTACTAAATACTATAAGTGTTGAACTCCCTATTTTACAGACTCACGACTTAGATCCTGGAGATGGTGTTGGGTATGGTTTGACCTTCACTGCAAAGAGAAAAACAAAGGTGGCAACTTTGTTTGGTGGCTATGCTGACGGTATAATGAGGAGCCTATCCCAGAAAGGTAATTTATATCATGGCAACGAACCTTGTCCAATTCTTGGTAGAATATCGATGGATTTAATAACGGTTGATATTACTCGTTTGAACATTATCCCAGAGGGATTAACATTATTAGGAAAATCACAGACGATTAATGATCTAGCAGACATGGCTGGAAGTATCGCTCATGATGTCCTAACCAATCTTGGATCAAGATTTTCTCGATCATATACAAACTAATATTTAAAGACCATGAATTGGAACAAAAAAGAAAATCTCTTCTTTACCCTGTTAAGCTCAATAGGGACTAATGTGCTTTTACTTGCAGCTCAAGCAGGTGATTTGATATTATTCATTTTAAGAGCTCTCGTGAGATCAACTTTATCCCCATTCTTTATTAAAGAGCACCTAAGGCAAATAGTTGTTATTGGCTGGGCCTCTCTACCAGTCGTCGGCCTTACAGCCTTTTTCACGGGCGGTGCGCTGGCGTTACAAATTTATTCTGGGGGCTCCAGATTGAATGCAGAAAGTGCCGTACCCTCGATAGTTGCAATAGGTTTCTTGAGAGAATTAGGTCCCGTACTTTGTGGCTTAATGGTAGCCGGTAGAGTTTCAGCTGCTATCGCAGCAGAACTAGCCACTATGAAAGTCACAGAACAACTTGACGCGTTAATTACCTTGGGGACAGACCCCATGAAGTATTTAGTGGCTCCAAGAATAATAATTACAACTCTTTTTCTTCCACTATTAACGGCCATTGGTAATGTAATCGGTATTTATGGTGGGTACCTTATCAGTACGGAAAGACTCGGTTTCAATCCACATCTTTACCTGGAAAGTACTTTCAAATATATTGAGACAGGAGATATAATTTCGAGCCTAACTAAGGCAGCTGTTTTTGGTTTAATCATTTCTTCTATGGGATGTTTTTTTGGTTTCAAGGCTTCCAAGGGAGCATTGGGGGTAGGTAAAGCAACCACTAATGCCGTTGTCTCAGCTTCAATACTAATTTTAGCATCAAATTATATGCTCACTGAGGTAATGTTTAAGCAATGACAGATGCATTTGAAGAACGCATAACACTGGAAACCAAGGATCTGTCAAAAAGGTTCGACCAAAAAACTATCTTCAATAAGCTAAATCTCAAAATACGCTATGGTAAATCTATTGGGATAATGGGCCCCTCGGGCACCGGGAAATCAGTCTTACTCAAATGCATCCTTGGGTTGATGGATTATGATGGGGAAATCCTTTACAAAGGAAAGGTCTTAGTAAAAAGAAATAGAAAAAAAGTTTTTGATAGTTTTGGCATGCTATTCCAAGGTGGAGCTCTGTTTGATAGTTTGACGATCTGGCAAAACATTGCTTTTAAACTTCTCAATAATGAGAAAAAAATTTCTAAAAAAGATGCTCTAAAGACGGTGATAGGTCTATTACACTCGGTAGGACTGAATGAAAATGTTTGCAATCTCATGCCCGAGGAACTTTCTGGCGGCATGCAAAAACGAGTTGCCCTGGCCCGAGCTATAGCAGATAAACCTAGCTTACTGTTTTTTGATGAACCAACAACTGGTCTTGATCCTTCGACATCTTTTTCCATCAATCAATTGATAAGTTCTATTGTGAAAAAAGAAGGTATTACTTCTTTAGTAATTTCTCATGACCCCGAATCGATAAGAAAAATTTGTGACGAAGTAATTTTTATTGAAAATGGCTCTATAGGGTGGCAAGGAAGTGTATCCGAAATGGAAAAGTCCAACCACAAATTGCTTGAAGATTATCTTAGCCCCAAAAAAATCACATGAATAAGAAAACAGATTTTAAAATATGAATAGGCGAATTTAATATGGAATTGGTTAACGGAGTGGATATCTTAAGCTCTGTCATAATATTTGTATCCATATTTCTGAGTTATTTCAGAGGATTTCTCCGAGAATGCTTTACTATTGCAGCATGGATAATATCAGGAATCTTATCCTTGAAATATGGTCCAAACTTGGTACCAATTGTAATTGATATACCATTTCTAAAAGAATTTTTCTTAGGAAATTGTCCTCTGACCATGGTAGTTTCATTTGTTGTTTCCTTTGTCCTCTTTCTAACTATTTTCTCATTAATAATATCTTTTCTCAAACTACGAAGCTCCCCCAATAGTGAAAGATCAGTTATTGGGAATTTAGATAGCATGGGTGGCATTATATTCGGATTTGTAAGATCAATTATCATTTTAATTTTCTTACTAATTTGTGTGCAGGACATTTTCCCACAATCATATCTCCCTTCGGATATAACCCAAGAAATACAAGAATCCGTGACCAAAAAATTGCTAACGCCTTCAAAAATCTATGTCACAGATAAATTTAGTAGCGCATCAGTCTGGTTTAGTACAACCTATGATTTCATTCTCCAGAATGAGTGTAAAAGATTGGTTTAGCCATTACATGAACACAAGTAAGAAATTAAATAGGCTAAAAAATAAGATAATACTGGTTACAGGTGCCTCAAGAGGTTTTGGTTATCAAGCCGCTCTACAGTTGGCGACTAAGGGAGCACACATAATCGCATGTGCTCGAACATCAGGGGCACTGGAAGAGTTATCAGAAAAAATTTTAGCGATTAAAGGAAGGGTGACAGTAGCTCCCCTAGACCTCTGCAAAGAAAAAGATTTCCAAATAGTTGCAAGATCAATTTATGAAAAATTTGGAAAAATTGATATTCTCATCCATTCGGCTTCCTTCGCAGTTCCAATGACCCCAATACAAACAATTCAAAAATCAGAATTAACTAAGTTCTTTCAAGCCAATACATTTATTACGCAAAGTGTAATTCAAATGATTCATCCTTTACTAAAAATGAGTAAAGATAGTATTGCATTATTCATTCAGGATACAACCAATACAAAAAATAAGAAGTATTTAGGAATTTATAATGCGACAAGAATGGCGTCACGAGAAATAATAGCGGCTTATGCAGCTGAGCGAAAACGTCTTGGTCCAATTATTCTTACTTTTGAACCAAAACCGATGCCAACCAAGACCCGCCAAGTTCTATTCCCCGGGGAAGATAAGAAAAAATTAAGTACTTGCCAAATTGAAGCAGCGAGAATGGTGAGCTTTCTCAGCACACAACTATAAAAAGTTAGTTGTTTTTTTGATGTGTAAATGGATTATCTCCAACCCTAATAATCAATCTAATTGAAACCCTGTAGAGTTTAAAGTCCTGCCTAAGTCCATTAATCAAGTATCGTTTATAACTTTTGGGAACCTCGCACTGGAAAGAAGAAAACAATACGAAGGTTGGTGGTCTTGCTTTGACCTGCGTAATATATTTTAATTTAATTCTTCTCCCACGAATCATTGGTGGAGGGTGATCTAGAATCTTAAACCTAAGCCACTGGTTTAGATTCGCAGTAGGTATCCTTTTGACCCAATTCTTGTAACATTCTATGATAGCTCTTTTCAATGTTGCAGTACCAGCATTTTTTAAGGCTGAAATGGTGATTATTGGTAAGTCTGAAAATTGTGGCAAAGAAGAACAAATTTTGTCACTTATTTTTCGTAATTTATCTTCTTTATTTTTCTCTCTGTCCCACTTGTTCACTGCTAGTACTAAACCCCTCCCCTCTTTTGAGACAAAATTAATTATTCGTAAATCTTGAGCATCTAGTGCTTTTTCATTATCCAGAAGCATCAAAACAATCTCTGCATATTTAATTACCTCAAACGCTTTCTTTACAGAAAATTCTTCCAGGCCCTTATTAATTTTTCCAGCTCGCCTTATACCTGCTGTATCAACAATTTGAAACGCGTCATCAAACCAATTTGTTGTTCCAACTATAGGATCGGTAGTGGTTCCTGATACCGGACTCGTAACCACTCTCGACTCTCCTACTATACTATTAAATAGAGTTGACTTTCCCACATTAGGTCGACCAATAATTGCTAACTTTATTTTATTATTTTTTTCCCCCAACAAAGAAGCCTGTCTACGCGTAGACCCTCTGCCTGAAAAATACTGTTGCAAATTTTGATTTACTGGTGGTTTCCCATCTACATCCGGATCGATAGAATTGATATGAATTGCAATCTCTTGTAATAAATCTTCTATTCCAAAACCCTGAGCAGCAGAGATAGGTATTGGATTTTCTATCCCCAAGGAAAAAAAATCCCAATATCCTGCCTGAGCAACCTTCGCCTCCATTTTATTACTCAAAAGAAAAATCTTATTATTAAATCTTCTTAAATAATGCGCAAACTCGATATCGTTAGGGGTTAAACCAACTCTAGCATCCGTCATAAAAAGTATTATGTCAGCATCCTCTAGTAATAACTTAGTTCTAGAGGCTACTTCCTTATTTAAGGAATCTGATGAAATGGAGTCAATGCCAGCTGTATCAAATAATATACAATCGAAAGCCCCAATCTTTATTTCACCCTTTTTATAATCTCTGGTTGTTCCGGGATGATTATCTACAATAGACACTTGTCTCTGAACCAAACGGTTAAAAAGGGTCGATTTTCCAACATTTGGCCGGCCGGCAATTATGATTTTTAGTGGACTCATCTACTCAGAAAATTAATCGAAGGCAATCAATTTACCAGATCTCGTAACTACAAATAATTTGCTGTGCGCTGCATAAGGACGGTATAATGCAGGAGACCTGAAATAAAAATCTTCCACCTGTGTACCAGTCACTGGGTCAAATTTTCTTAGCCTACCATCAGTACCAGTTATCCAAATATAATTACCAGCCAAGGTAGGCCCAAAATACCTATTCTTATTCCCATTTTTTCTTTCTATTAAGCGACTCCAGACGATCTCGCCTGTACTCTCGTTTATTCTTACCAATTCACCCGATGAAGAAACAATAAATAAAAAACCGCCAGCGATTAGAGGAGTGCTCTGACTCCCAATAGGTAGTTGCCAAATTTGGCTACCATTCCTCGCATTTAAAGCTAACAACTGACCCGAAATGCTTACTATAAAAACCTTTCCCGACTTAAGTAAAGGACTTCCACCAAAGTCGCCAATTATGGACTGAGCATCTCCCTTTTTAGCACTGCCAAATGATTCTTTCCAAATCTCTGAGCCATTTGAAGATCTCACAACTCGTAAAATGCCCGCGCTAAAGGGTAAAAATACCTTGCCAGAAGAGGCCGCAGGGGCTGATCCCTTACCCATCACTGTCGAGCGCGTAGCTCCCTCCAAGGTCCAAAGAATTTTCCCTTCTAGGGTCATCGCCACAGCCAAATCATTTGAAGTGACTGAGTAAAGCCTTTTATCCTTGATAACAGGTGCTCCCCTGAAAGGTGAATCAAATTTCTGACGCCAAAGTATCGAACCTTTAGACTTATCTAAAGATATAATCTCGCCATATCCTGTCAAAGCAAACAAACTATCCCCATAAACTGCTAAGCCACCACTATATTGGCTATATTGCCGACCCTCTGTTTCAGGAACTAGGTTAGTCGCCCAAATCGTCTTACCTGTTAAGTCAAATGCCACAAGATTTGCTTGTCCGTCTAAAACAAAAATATTTTTTTCAGTGATCACTGGAGCTGAAAGATTACCACCTCTCAAAACTGAAGTTTCCCAAGCTTTTACAATTGATCCACTAAAGGTTGCATGAATAAAATGATGCGTTGGACCATTATCCACTTGGTGAATTCTTACAACTTTCTGAGGTTTTGATAGGCTTATCTTTTTACCCTTATAATCGAGGTATTTAGCAACTGGATCTGTGTAAATTTCTTGCCGCTCACCCGAAAGCTTGTTTTCATTCAAGCACCCTGTTGTTTGCATACAAAAAAGGCAAACTATTACAAATTTTTTTAGGTTTCCTTTATTAGAAGACCTAACTAGCATTTTAAATCGTATCATAAGAAATCAATCAAAAAATTAATTAGAATCTATTTTATCCTGGATTATTCTCTTCAGATTCTCAATTCTTGAGGTTATGCCAGCGGCAACTGTCATATCAGCTTCAATCAAATTAATCTCGTTTAAGGCTTCAACAAAATACTTTTCCCCTAAAAGCAAATCTATTTTGGCTTCAATAGCTAAAAATCGGTAAGGCCTGTCAGGTCCAGAAAGGATATTTAAGACATTCATTTTTTCATCATAATCTGCATCAGATAGATAAAAACTATATAGCAAGGCCAAATCTTTTAAAGCCATCGGCAAATCTTCATCATAGGCCACATCCAACAAGTATGCCTGCTTTTCCAAACTAAAATTACCAGAAAGTAAGAACTCAGGGTTCAGTATTGCCAAAGATTTACCAGGTAAATCCTTGTCTAAATAGGAAAAATATGCCTCCAAACTTTCATCTTGAGAAAAATTTTGTAAAATTTCTCTCAGAGCATCTCCATTACTTTCGGCAACTGTTCTCTCTTGAATCTTCCTCCATTCATTTATTCCTGCACCACCCACCAGAAGCAAAATTAGACAGAAACCAATCCACCAATATTTACGAAATAGTCCAAATAACCTATCCCTTCGGACTTCCTCACTGACTTCCTGAATAAATGACTCATTTGAACTCAATGGTTTAACCTTTTTCTTGTTCTGGATTATCTTTATACTGACTTATTAGAATAAAAAAAATAAAACTTGCTTTTCCTCTAGCATTTGTAGGATAACACCCCAAATGTTATTGTCAAAAGTGTTACACCCCCATTTGCTGGTTTGTCTACCAGATAATTAGTTGCCTGAGCAAGAAAAATTACGAAAAAACTGCCTAGTTCATAAAACTCCATAAAAAACTCAAGCATTCTATTAGAAATTTAATATTAACGAGGAACAGATGCGTGTAGTCTCATTACTTTTAGCGATCATTGTCTGCTTTAGCCTGTATTTCTTGATCATTGATCGTCAAACCCTCGTTTTATACTTGAAGACAATAATGACCGATCAAGAAGAATTGCAGGATGATGATCCCAAAAAGGTGGAAGTTACAGAAAGTTCATTCCCGCATGTGATCATTAATAAATCAGAAGCAATAGAAGCTACCAATATGCTTGTCCTGCGAGGTCAAACTGAAGCTATAAGAAAGGTGGAGGTAAGATCTGAAGTTAGTGGAGCTGTGATTTCAGATCCACGTCCTAAGGGATCCAGAATTCGAACTGGTGAAACTCTCTGCGAATTAGCTGCCGGAACAAGGTTTGTAACTCTAAGTGAAGCCAAAGTAAGACTTTTAGAAGCAGAAAAAAAGGCAAAAGTTGTTCAATCACTTGGAGAAAAAGGCTATAGCACTGAAACTAGTAATCTTACACAAAAGACACTTTTGGAAGCCGCAAGAGCGGCATTGGCTAAAGCAGAGTATGAAATTTCCAAACTGGTAATTCAGGCCCCGTTTGCTGGATTATTGGAAAATAATACGGCTGAACTTGGTAGTTACCTGAACCGCGGGTCACTCTGTGGAACTATTATTGACTTGTCAAAAATAAGGCTTATTGGTTACGTACCAGAGGTTAAGATCCGACAAATTTCAGTAGGTGCTTACGCGTCAGGAAAAACAGTATCTGGAATGGAAACCAATGGAGTTGTGAGCTTTATTTCGAAACAAGCTGACCCTATAACAAAAACATTCCAAGTAGAAATCACAGCGGAAAATTCTGATTTAAAGATACGTGATGGTGAGACAGTTGAGATTGCCATAGATTTGGAATCTGATACAGCACATTTGTTACCACAATCGGTATTGACTTTAAACGATGACGGTACTTTAGGAATAAGAGCAGTGCTCAATGGAGTCGTTAAATTCTACAAAGTCAATATTCTGAGAGATCAAGTGAATGGTTTGCTTTTAACAGGGCTACCTAATAAAATTGATGTTATTACGGTAGGTCAAGAATTTGTATTAGATGGTCAAAAAGTTAATGTTACTTACGAGAATAATGAATGAAACAAATAGTGGATTGGGCTGTCCAAAGAGCTCGAATGGTTTTATTTTTTGTGGTGCTATCTTTAGTTGCTGGGATCTATTCCTATATTAATCTCCCAAAGGAGGGTGAACCAGATATAGAAATTCCCGTAGTTTTTATATCAGTACCATTTCAGGGCATTTCTGCGGAAGATAGTGAGGCATTACTTGTTAAACCTCTGGAGCAAGAGCTATCTGAATTAAAAGGTTTAAAGAAAATTTCCTCAACAGCTGCTGAAGGCTATGCTGGAGTAGCTTTAGAATTTGATTACAATTGGAATCGTGAGGCTGCTTTAGCTGATATTAGAGACAAAGCGAATAAGGCTGAAAGCAAATTTCCAGATGGTGCAGAGAAATATTCAATAAATGAAATCAATTTCTCTGAATTCCCAATAGTTATTGTCACAGTATCTGGGAATGTTCCAGAAAGAACTTTGACTCGAGTGTCAAAAGATCTTCAGGATGTAATAGAAAGTGTTCCAAATGTGCTTGAGACTGGGTTATCAGGAGTTCGAGATGAAATGGTGGAGGTTCTGATAGACCCCCTGAAACTCGAGCTATATAATGTTACCGCAGGTGAATTATATTCGGTAGTAAATAATAACAACCAACTCATTGCAGCAGGAGATGTTGAAGTAGGTTCAGGCGCATATTCCATTAAAATCCCCTCAAGTTTTAAATCAACCAGAGATGTCTATGATCTACCCATTAAGATTAATGGGGATAGATTAATAAGACTAGGGGATATTGCTGAGATCAAACTGACTTTCAAAGATAGATTTGGAATGGCTCGTTTTAATGGTCAACCAACTATGGCGATTCAGGTGGTGAAAAGAAAAGGATCAAATTTAATACAGACAGTTGAAGACGTCAAAAATATAGTTATTAATCACACAGAATCTTGGCCGTTAGCACTCAAAAATAATGTCAAAGTAAATTTTTCTTTGGACAATTCTAAGCAAGTCAAAGGCATGGTTGACTCTTTAGAGTCAGCTGTTTTAACAGCCATAGCACTTGTAATGATTGTGGTATTGGCTTCTTTAGGAACACGGTCAGCTATCCTAGTTGGTTTTGCGATCCCTACCTCGTTTATGCTAACCTTTGCTTTCCTTGCTGTATTCGACATTTCCGTATCTAATATTGTAATGTTTGGTCTCATACTGGCCGTGGGAATGCTTGTTGATGGCGCTATTATTGTTGTCGAGTATGCCGATAAAGAAATAAGAAAAAATGTTGGACCAATGAGAGCCTACACTGCAGCGGCCAAAAGAATGTTTTGGCCCATAATTTCTTCCACCGCCACGACCCTATGTGCATTCTTGCCAATGCTATTCTGGCCTGGGGTAGCAGGCCAATTTATGGGGAACTTACCTCTCACGATCATATTCGTTTTGTCCGCATCACTCGTTGTAGTCTTGATATATTTACCTGTTGTTGGAGGAGTTTCTGGGAGATTCTCTCGAAACATCAATAGATTGGCAAGAAAATTACAAGTCAGATTTTCATTCTCAATGAGATTATTATTTTTCTGTGGTTTTACGGTCGTCACTCTTGCCACAACTTTGTTAGTTCTAAAAACACTTTTTGTGGACGAAAATAATTTCTTAACCATGGTTTATGTGTTTCTTTTTATGATTGAGTGCGCCATTTTATCAGTTCTGCTTTCAGCCTTTGAGAAAACTTCAGCCAAAGAAGGAAATGATGATTCTTATGCCAGAAACTCTACTGGAAAACTGGTATACTTTTTGGTGGGGAATCCCATAATGCCCGTGGTAACAATAATAGCTTGTATATTTTTACTATTTTCTATCTTCAAGATTTATCAAGAAAATAATAAGGGGGTCGAATTTTTTGTGTCAACGGAATTTGACCAAGCTTTAGCTCACGTTAGAGCTAGAGGAAATCTATCTGTTAGAGAAAAAGATAGGCTTGTAAGAATGGTAGAGCAAGAAATCCTAGGGATTGAAGGCGTGGAAGCTGTATTTGCTTTTACGGGTCCTGGAGGTTTCACGAATGCCGACGGACTAGGAGACTCTAAACCTAGTGACACTGTCGGAGGAATTCAGATAGAGTTGGCATCATGGGACAAAAGACGGCCAGGAAAGATAATCATCAATGAAATCAATGAAAAGCTCAAAAGTTTACCCGGCGTTAAAGCTCAAATCTCAGAGCAAATAAGAGGACCTTCATCTCCAAAACCGATATTTATCCGAGTGTCTGGGAACGAGAGGGATAAATTATTGGCTGCTACAGAGATTATAAGAAATCGATTAAACTCCAATCCTTCCTTAAAAGATGTTGGGGACACCCGACCCTTGCCAGGTATAGATTGGCAATTTGATGTTAACGTAGAAGCAGCTGGTCGCTATGGAACCGACGTTTCAACCATTGGAGGAGTAATTCAATTAGTAACGAAGGGAATCAATCTAGGCACTATGCGAACAGAAAGCTCCGATGAAGAACTTGAGATACGAGTTAGATTTCCTGAAAAAGACCGCTTATTGTCTACCATTGATAATTTAAAAATCCGAACTAGTTTAGGATTGGTTCCGATTTCAAATCTGCTTAACAGAAAACCTGTTCCCAAAATAGATAATATTGCGAGAGTAGATAAATCTAGAGTTTTTGACATATCAGCAGGTGTGATCGAAGGTGCAAATGCAAACCAAGAACTGCAAGAACTAGAGAAATGGCTTAGATCAGACAAGCCTTTACCCAAAGGGGTAAATTGGGAATTCACCGGAGAAGCAAATGACCAAGCAGAAAGTCAAGCCTTTCTAGGTATAGCGTTTACCGGTGCCTTAGGTTTAATGTTCGTAATTCTCTTAGCTCAGTTTAACAGCTTTTATAATTCAGTACTGGTACTTTTGGCTGTAGTCATGTCTACGGGCGGGGTACTCCTTGGTATGCTAATAATGGGACAAACATTTTCAGTAATTATGACAGGGACTGGTATCGTTGCACTAGCTGGTATTGTTGTGAATAACAATATTGTTCTCATAGACACCTATCAGCAATACAATCAGTCAATGAATACAATTGAAGCAATAGTAAGGACAGTAGAGGATAGAATAAGACCAGTATTGCTTACTACCATAACGACCATGGCTGGCCTGGCACCGATGATGTTTGGTTTGTCTTTGGATTTTCAACAAGGCGGTTACACCTTGAATGAGCCAACAGTAACCTGGTGGAAGCAGCTAGCTACTGCTATTGTGTTTGGACTGGGTTTTGCCACTATTCTAACCCTGCTCCTCACACCAACAATGTTAGCAATAAGATACTGGAGCAGCCAATTCTTTACTAATATCACAAAGGCTCTTAACCGCAAAATTACCAGGAATACTGCTACTGCTGATTAGATGTCCTTCGCAGTCCAACAATCTTAGCACGTCCGTTTTCTGTCAACTGCTTGATTCTGCCAAAGTGATTGATACACCCCGTTTATGGCCAATAAGTCTTGATGAGTACCCTGCTCGACTATTTCACCAGAGTCTAAAACCAAGATCCTATCAACGTCTGTAATAGCAGACAACCGATGAGAAATAATAATCATTGCTGTGTCACGTTTTTTTTGTCGCAGATTATCAAGGACTTTCTTTTCTGTTGAATAATCTAAAGAGGATGTAGCTTCATCCAACAGTAAAACCGAACAATTTTTCAAAATAGTTCTTGCAATACCTATCCGTTGTTTCTCTCCACCCGAAAGCTTTAATCCTCTCTCTCCCACTAAGGTTGTGTAACCTTCAGGTAGCGCATTTATAAAATCATCAAGCCCAGCGTCGCGTGAAGCAGAACGAACTTCTTCAAAACTAGCATCTTGGTTAGCATACTGGATATTGTATAAGATCGTGTCATTAAAAAGGACTGTATCCTGAGGAACAACACCAACTTGTTCATGTATAGAGGCTTGTGTGACATCACTTAATCGCTGATTATCAATAAAAATGCCCCCCTTGTCAGGATCATAAAACCTGAATAAGAGTCTGGCAATTGTGGACTTGCCACTTCCACTAAACCCAACAATCGCTATTTGGTCACCTTTACCAAAGGTTAAAGAGAAATTACTTAAAATTCGCCTGCTCGAATCATATGAAAAATCAACGTTTTTGAATTCAATCTTAGCATTCGAAATAACCAAAGGTACAGCATCAATTTTGTCCTCAATTTCTATGGGATGATTCAAAAGGGAAAACATAGAACCTAAATCGACTAACGCTTGGCGAATTTCTCTATAAACAGTACCCAAGAAGTTTAATGGCATACTAAGCTGAATGATAATCGCGTTTAGACCAACAAAACCTCCTAGGGTTAGTTCTCCATTAATAACGCCCAACATTCCCAATATCATCACACTAAGTAAACCCATGGTAATGATTACAGATTGTCCAAAATTTAAGAGTGCTAAACTTACTCCTGTTTTTACTGCAGCATCTTGGTACTTTTTCCTAGATACATCATACCTCTGTATTTCATATCTCTGGGCATTAAAATACTTAACCGTTTCATAATTGAGCAATCCGTCAATGGCCTTTTGATTTGAATCTGCATCATATTGATTCATCTTTTTTCTTATAGCAACTCGCCATTCAGTGATTTTGAAAGTAAATATGACATATATGACTAGGGCTACAGTAATAAAAATTGTGTAACTGAAATCATACCGATAAACTAATAAAAAAATTACTAAGAAAAATTCAACTAGCAACGGAATCACATTGAAAAAAAGAAATCGAAGAAGAAACTCTGTACCAATTACCCCCCTTTCTACTACACGACTTATTGCACCTGTTTTCCTAGTTAGATGAAACCTTAAGGACAAAGAGTGTATGTGATCGAAAGTTCTTAATGCTATGAGCCTTAAAGCATTCTGTCCAACAACAGAAAATACCGCATCTCTAAGCTGAGTAAATCCAATGCTAAGGATCCTAAGAACATTATAAACTATTATCAATCCCAATGACCCAAATCCCAACACAAGATAAGGATTGGGATCCTCTGTTCCAGAACTAAAAGAATCCACTACCCAAATCAAACTCACAGGTATTAGAACAGTAAAAACCTTTGCAAGAATTAAGGAGGTAAAAGCCAAAACCACACGTATTCGGTACGCTAGATTATCTTTAGGCCAAAGAAACGGCGTCAAATTCTTGATTATGGATATATTAGCATTTCTATCGTCGGTAGTTTTTTTCACTATTAAACCGTACAAAATAAAAGAGAACAGAAAAAAAAATTGAGACTAATCTAATAGCGAAAATACCTGCCCAGGATAAATAAGATCTGGATTTTTGATTAGATGATCATTTTTTTCATAAATTTCTAGATACATAATGCCCCTCCCATAAATGCGCCTGGCAATACGCCATAAGCTATTTCCTGGTTGAACAGTTATGGCGTCAGCAAAAATCTTATCCAATAGATCTTTTGGTTCTTGTTTAAAAGGAGACTCTATTCTGGACAAAACAGCGCCTTCACTATCCACCTCATCTAATCGGAGTGTATAAACCCCTGGGGTAACAATCCCCAGATCTACAGTCCAGCTTCCATCTTCCGCTGGGTCAATTTTGGTACGTAAGATATTATTCAAATATACAAAAACAGACATATCAGATCGGCATCGTCCATAAAGGATAGCGACACCTTCACTTGAATACCTAATTCTATCCAGAGAGACTTTTTCCACTTTTACCGGAAAAGGGTTTTGCTTAACTAACAAGTCATCTTCCGTAACTTCAACTATTGACAATGCATTCAACTTTTCGTCATTTTTGGTTTTGCCCCCCTCTAACTGTTGAATCAGGCCTGGCAGTATGAAAAAGCTATTTGATGATACAACCCAAGCAGGATCAGAAGCTCCATGCGTATCCTTTAGCTCCTCCTGATTTTCATCTTTCGCATCTCTAGTTAGCAGCTTCAATTCCTGGGCATCATCCGAAGAGGATATTTGTCCAATAATCACAAAATTTCCATCCTCACTCGTCTCAGAGGTTCCCACAATCTCTGAGCCAATTCTTGCCTCTACAGAAGACTCTGGCTCTGCCTTACCCGCAATCACCGCAATGCCACTCTCATCAATCCTTAAAATATCAACTTTTGTCTGATTACTTTGCTGCTCCTTATCTCTATTTCCCCCCTTTAAAAGGAGGTTTCCAGATTTAAGATCCTTTGTCGTTTCAAGTTCCTCTGTGCTTTCATAATTCTTTGGCTCTAAAATATTAGCTGTTAGCTTATCGCTATCTTCCTCTTCTTCTTTCAAAATCTTGTCCGTACCTGTAAATTCCTGACTACTTTCAGTGTTTTTTGCCACCTCTATATTAGTTATATTTTTGTCTTTTTGGCTCTGCTTCGCCAGATCCTTATCTATATCAGCGTCGTCCACAATTAACTGATTCTTATTTAAAGCTGTCGCATCAAATTGCTCTTCTAAAACCTGAGGCTTCGGCAACTCCTTCCCATCAACTTTTTCTTCTGGCAAATCCTCATTCTTAAAGGAGGATGTCTCTATATTCGAAGTTACAACAGGGTCTATTTCAAGATCATCAGGCTTCGACTCATTACTTACAGTAGCCGGTACTTTGCTATCATTTTTATTGATATCTTCCTCTATGGAACCCTTCTCAAACGGTTCATTTTCAAGAAGCGCTTTATCCACTACTAAATATATCACTAAGGACAGGAACCCTACCAAAATCACTAAAGCACCTGGCCATCCAAGCTTCATCAATATTTTATTCATAGTTTAGCAGAAAACCCCATCCTCAACATGTTTCTGGAGTTAAGCACAACATTACGGTAACAGTAAATAAAAAAGGAAACCAATAATGATAAAAAGTAAAATCAATGCAGTTTGTGTGTTTTGTGGATCAAGAGCTGGTTATGAAAAAGCATTTTCCGAAGCAGCAATTGAACTTGGGAGGCAGCTCGCTATTCAAAATTATAAGTTAGTTTATGGAGCAGGAAATATTGGACTAATGGGCGCTCTAGCCAAATCTTGTGAGAAAGCTGGTGGTGATATATTGGGCGTTATGCCTAAAGCACTCACAAATAAAGAAATAGGAAGAAGAAGCATTAAGAGTTTTATTGTTACTGAGGACATGCACGAAAGAAAAAAGGTCATGCATATGAATTCAGACGCCGTAATTGCAATGCCTGGAGGTATTGGTACATTAGAGGAACTCTTCGAGATACTAACCTGGAAACAATTAGGCTTTCATCACAAACCTATTTACCTCTTAAACATTTTAGGATTCTGGAGTAAAACACTTGTCGCTCTTCAAAGTATAATCAATCTTGGCTTTGCAGAAAAAAAAATTCTTGATCACTTCAAGATATGTCAGTCTGTAGATGAAATATTTTTAGACTTTGAAACATCTGCTCTTATAGAGTCTGATGAGTAAAGAAATAGACTGATCCAGATTAAACAGAAGCTAACCCCATGAGTAAAACTAAAGGGTTCTGAAAAAATAAGCACGGCCACTAGAAATTGTAATGTCGGATTTAAATAGTTCACCAGACCAACCGTGGAATATTTTAATCCATAAGTTGATAAAGAAAATAAAAATAAAGGAACACCGGTTATTAGCCCAGAAGCAGCAAACATATAAAAATCCCATTTTGACATGCTAGCAAATATTTCTGGTGAATTAATAATCAGAAAAATCAAATAACCCATAGCAATTGGAAATAATACGAAAATCTCAATTGAAACAGTCCTAAGTGGATCCATTCCTAGAGTTTTTTTTATGAGACCATATATGCTGAAAGTAACTCCTAATAATATAGATATATATGGAATATTACCTAGTCCCATAGCCAAAAATATCACAGCTGAAAGTGCTAGCACCAACGCAATTAGTTGAATTCTAGAAAATTTTTCTCCCAAAAAAAGAAACCCGAGAAAAACAGCCATTAATGGAAAGATAAAATAAGCAAATGACGCCTGAAGCACTTGTTCTACGCTGATTGAATAAATGAAACCAAACTGATTTATTCCAATCATCAAACTAGCAAATATCAACAACCAGGAAGTTCTGTAGTTGCTTAATAAGGATAAAATCCCAACTAACTTTCCAGTCATTATCAAGAAAAAAGCCAAGAAAAAGGTTGCCCAGATTAACCTAAAGGCCATAATGATTAGGGGATCAATGTGACTCATTACCCTGTAAAATAATGGAGATAGTCCCCAAATTATGCACGCACAAACTAGTGATATTAGTGAGTATGACTTCACAGATTTCTTAAGTAAGTGCTCAGGTCCTCACCTCATGCGAGACGCTACATTTTCCCAATTTACTAGTTTATCAAGGAAATTACCTAGATAAGCTGGTCTCTTATTTCTGAAATCAATATAATAAGAATGTTCCCAGACATCGCAACCCAACAAGGCGGTTTGATCGAAACATAAAGGGTTTACACCATTCTCAGTCTTGGTCACACTCAAGGAACCGTCCGATCTTTGAACCAACCAACACCAACCAGAACCAAATTGCCCCACCCCAGCGGCAGAAAATTCCTCTTTGAATTTCTCAACCGAACCAAAGTTTTCCTTCAGCGATCTTTCTAGTTCAGAAGGCATAGACTTACCTGTCGTACCCATCATATCCCAAAACTGGCAATGATTCCAATGTTGGGAGACATTATTGAATACACCGTTTTGTGCTACGGAGCCGGAGCTATAGGTGCCAACTATAATGTCCTCTAAAGACTTATCTTCCCATTCTGTACCTGTTATCAATTTATTCCCGTTATCTACATATGCTTTATGATGTAAATCATGGTGAAATTCCAATGTTTCGGCGCTCATTCCCAACTGGCTGAGAGCATCGTGACTGTATGGTAGGTCAGGTAATGTTAAACTCATTGTCGATCCCTTAACTAAATTAATTTCATAAATTAAATCTGCAACAATATTCTGAAGAACCAAAGAAGTATGGCAAATAATTGTGCGCTACACAACTATTTAATTTTACAGAATAGGAGCAAGTAAAGCCCCCGCCTTACGATATGCAGATATACTTATATTATAAGCCCTACAGGCAACTGGGGTTGGTAATATTTCTGTAACAATTCCCCTACTTTTAACCATAGTCTCCACATCACTGTCAACGGGTTCACAATATTTTCCAGTTCCTATGAATAGGATCTCCATCGAGGAAACATCTTCCTTTAAAAATGAAAGATCTTTAAATCCCTGCCAAGAGATCAAAATATTATAAAAAACAAAAACACCCCCACTTATTTTTTTTTTGTCAATCCTAAAGAAGTTTTTGCCATAAGATTGAATGGGAATAGATCCATGGTATTCAGTCTCTGAAAATAGCATTCCTTACTTACCTATTCAGTAGAATTACCAAAATTTGTTCCCGCACCTCCGGACTCCGATGAAGACCAATCCCTTTTAACCCCTAATTTAAGCAATATTGCCGAAGCAACAAAAATAGACGAATAGGTGCCTATCAGAACTCCCCAAATCATAGCAAATGTAAACCCTCTAATTACTTCTCCTCCAAAGATGTAGAGAGCCAAAAGTGCCAGAAGAGTGGTTACAGAGGTCATTATAGTTCTACTCAAGGTGTCATTAATCGATCCGTTGAGTAAGTCCACAAGGGATTTTGATTGGTATTGCTTCAAATTTTCCCTAATTCGATCAAAAACAATAACCGTATCGTTCAGAGAGTATCCCACAATAGTCAACAGCGCAGCTATAATAGACAAATTAAATTCTAAACCAATTATTGAAAAGATACCGATTGTAATGATAACATCGTGAAGTAACGCCAGTACTGCGCCGAGTGAAAATTGCCACTCAAATCTGATCCAGATATAAAATAGGACAGCAAAAACTGCCAAACATACCGCTAATACTGCCTTTTGAACCAATTCACCAGAAACCTTAGAACCTACGCTTTCTGTCTGTAAAAAGGTCACCGAGTTTAGTGCCACCTCCAAACTCTTTTTCACATTAATGATCATCTGGTTTTGAACTTCTTCATTACCCTCTTGCTGTTCTATTTTGATCAAATATAAAGGGTTACTTTCTGATCCTACAATCACAGCGGTTGGATCAGAAACCTCCGTGACTGTCAAATCACCCAAATCTAAATCACTCAGGGTTTTTCTGATTTTGCTAATTGAACTACCTTCAGATGTCTTGATCATCAGCATAGTCCCTCCCCTAAAATCAATTCCATAATTTAAACCATTTATGAAGTAGAATATCAAAGACAAAATTACGGCGAAACAAGATATCCAAAGGGCAACTCTCGATTTACCAAAAAAGTCTATAGACGTATTGCTCGGAACTAATCTCAGTCTCATGGGGACATCCTCATACTACCAATTTTTTTGGCCTAGAAAAATCTATGTAAAAAGCTACCAACAACCTGGTCAAAAACACTGCTGTAAAGACCGAAGTAATAATGCCTATACCTAAAGTAACAGAAAACCCCCTTATAGGACCAGAACCTAGTGTAAACAAAATTATAGCCGCAATAAACGTGGTTACATTAGCGTCAATGATTGAAGTCAAGGCCTTTTCATATCCCAATTCTATAGCCCTAAAAATAGTTTTGTTTACTTTTAGTTCTTCCTTAATTCTTTCAAAAATTAAAACATTAGCATCTACTGCCATTCCTATTGTTAAAACGATACCTGCTATACCAGGAAGCGTTAGTGTCGCACTCATCGCCGCCATTATTGAAAAAATTAATGCAATGTTGATAATCAGACCAATATTTGCAAAAAATCCAAAAAGGCCATAGGTTAATACCATAAAAATCAGAATTAATAATCCTGCTATAATTGCCGCAATCTTTCCTGACTGAATACTATCGGCACCAAGTTCTGGACCTACAGTTCTCTGCTCAAGAACCTTGATTGAAGCCGGTAGTGCGCCCGCACGCAAAAGGATTGCTAGCCGATTGCTTTCATCAACTGTAAAACTACCTGTGATTATTCCTGAACCTCCTGGAATATGGCTCTGAATTATTGGCGCCGAGATTACCTCTGAGTCTAAAACAATTGCAAAGGGATTACCTATGTTTTCCTTGGTATAATCACCAAACTTTCTTCCCCCTATAGGATTAAATTGAAAAGACACCGCAGGTCTATTGTTTTGGTCAAAGGAAGGTTGAGCATTTGTTAATTGTGAACCAGATACAACACTTTTTATCTCCAATGAAAAACATACGTTAGAGTCTTCACTAGATGGCAAAATTATGCTTTTCATATTTGATTTTTTACTGCAGGATACGTTGTTGCTTATAACGGGATGAAATGTCAGTTTGGCTGTTTTACCTATAAGCCTCAATAATTCTTCAGCAGATCCCAATCCGGGCACTTGTATTAGAACCCTCCTTTCACCTTGCCTTTGAATAGTTGGTTCTCTTGTCCCAGCTTCATCAACCCTCCTGCGGATTATTTCAAGAGATTGCGCCATAGTCAGCTTGTCAATTCTTGTTTGCTCAATTTCACTCAGCGAAATTCTTATGGTTTGATCATCGAAGGCAGTAAATTCCAATATTCCTCTTGATTTACTCTCTTGTTTTAAAAACTCTATTGCTCCTTGGAGACCCTCTTTCTGACCCAGTTTTATCAACAAATCGCTAAAGCCCCCTGAAATTTGCTTAATAGAACCAACAGAATCTCTGATCGACCTCAGCTTTTTCCTCATTTCAGGCCAGTAAGAATTCAACCGCTCCGAATACACTTCCTCAAGGCTTACCTCAACTAAAACGTGAGCACCTCCACGGAGATCTAAACCCAGGTTCACTATTTTCGATGGCGCCCATGAATACCATGATGATTGCAGATTTCTTGACAACTCATTTTCTGCTAATTGACCAAGGGCCATTTGGGCTTGAATATCATTATATTTCTCTACTTGTGAATAAAAAAGGTGCGGGATGACACTATAAATGCCCCATAGACAGGGGATAAAGATCAAAAATATTTTCCACCAAGGAAATCTCAACATTTTATTAGATTACCCTTTATTCAGAAAGTACGGTCTAAACTTATTTCTTTTCAAGCACATTCACAATCGTTGATCTCATAACCCTAACTTTTGTATTTGCGGCAATTTCAAGCTCAATTTCAGACTCATCTTTCACTTTTGTTATCTTACCTATTATACCGCCTTGGGTCAAAACCTGATCACCACGCTTTAAGGCAGTCACCATCTGATTATGCTCTTTTGCCTTTCTTTGCTGCGGCCTAATTATTATAAAATACATGATTGCAAAAATGAGCACTAATGGGATCAAAGAACCAAAAGTCGACCCAAAGCCTCCAGATCCAGTCGCCTGAGCATAAGCAGGGGTGAAAAACATGATAGTACCTTTCAAATAATTTAAGTAATGATCTTTAAATTTGAGACAAGAATAACCATTCTCAAATACTTCTCAATCCGCCTTTCCGACATTAACTATTTAAAAGCATTTGATCGGTCAAGTGTAATAATAGCAATGGGGTTAAAACTAAAGTAAATCTAATTTTCCTGAGATGGACTAAATATATTTGAGAAGGCATTCACCTCCTCTGAAGTCAATTTCAGAGCCTTTTGCTTAAGATGAACCTGCTCCAGTTGTCTAGTTTCTGAATTGTTTACAATTTCACCAGGCAATGGCTTCCACTCCAAAACCAAATTTCCCTTCTTTAGTTTTGCAGGCAACTTTAGACCATAGCGATTTGCCAATTTCTCAAATTCTAGACGTAGGTCCTCAAGATTACTTACTTCGAAACCTTTCGGGAATACCACCTCGCCAAGGCTCTCGCCTAAATACTCTTCTTCACCGATTAAATATTCTAGGAATGAGATTTGTATAGGTTTTGGCTTCATTTTTTTAACATCTCCTGAGATAATATACCCAACAACCTATTGGCATTGCAACTATATTTAGCAATTTCTTTTTTATTAGGTACTAATTAATGGTAATACATGGAACTGAAGATGCTTTATGAGGCTTTCAGTCAGACACTACAAATTCTCCCAGCATTTCTCAATTAATAACACAAAATTAGCCTGCTCTCATATTGATAACCAAAAAAACACACCACTGGTGAGCCTCGAACTATTAGTTCAATTCTAGATAATTTTTTGAAATCTATATTTCTATTTTTCAGGATAACCTCTTTTTTGACATTTCTGCTAATGGAATCGCGGGTCAGCAAAAGCTCATGACCAACGCTAGTCTCTCCCCAAATCTTCACTCCAATCAAAAAAAATAAAAGTGAAAGAGACAGCAGTTTTATACATTCCCTCATGGTACCCTATTTTGCTTTCTCACTACTTCTTATCCCTATTCATTAATCCTAAAAGCTAATTTGTTGCACGGCATTTGCTAAACCAAAACCAACGCCGATCAATATGCGGAAAATAGACCGCCACACGAAAAACAGCTTGTGTGACAGGTGCAGCAGTGACAAGGGTTCCGTTTGGTGCCACAAATAAATCATAGTTTGGTAAACTGTAGGACAGCTGCGAAAACTTTGGAATACCCTCTGGTAAGCCAGAACCACTACGAAAAGTCAGTGTGCCACTGTCGATGGATGACATGAAAGGCTCTTTTTCTTTTTGTAAGGTAAGCGTATTAGTCCAGGGATCACAGAGATAATTATCCGCAAGAACTTTCTCAAGAGAGCACAAATAAAGGAATAACAAAATGAAGATAAAAGTATTCATTCGTTTGAGTTGAGACATAATCACAAAATAACGATAAAAGTGTAAAAGGAAATTGTAAATAGGTAACGGGTAGAGCTATAGTATAGATTAATAAGGTTGGGACTTTATAATTGTGTACGACTTACTACTGAAAAAAATAGAAATTAATGAAGAAATAGCGTTGGAAGCCCCCTTTAGAGAACCTCTAACGTTTCGTAAACTCAATGAAACTCTGACGCATCTAAAGAGTACATTCGAAGAGCTACTAATTACGCCGTCAGACCCTGTAGCTATTGTTTTACCCAATGGTCCCGATTTAGGTATTTTATTCCTTGCTTCAGCCTGCTTTGGAATTGCTGCACCGTTAAATCCGAACTATAGCAAACAGGAGTTTTTGTTCTTTCTAAAAGATTTAGGGGCTAGGTTCTTAATTGTGGATCCTGCACTCAATTCTAATGCTTGCTCCGCAGCAATGGAGCTAGACCTTCCCATATTAGATTTATTTCCTACCAACATCGCCGGAAGTTTTACCTTAAAGGTGAGGACCAATCTTCGTGTGACAAATCAGAAAATTGATATTTACAGCAAAAATACTTCTTTGTTACTTCATACATCCGGAACCACTTCCAAACCAAAACTAGTACCATTAACTGCGGAAAATCTTATCCAATCGGCAACGAATATAGGCAATACTCTTGAATTGTCAAAACAAGACACATGTCTGAATATCATGCCACTATTCCATATTCATGGTCTTGTAGCAGTACTACTGACATCTTTGCTATTCAGAAACAAATTAATCTGCTCTCCTGGTTTCAATGCTCTGACATTTTTTAAATTGATCCAAGAATATAAACCCACTTGGTATAGCGGTGTACCAACAATGCACCAAACAATTCTGCAGCGCTCTACAAAAAACAAGGAGATTATTGAGGAAAACCCTTTGAGATTTATTAGATCTTCCTCGGCTGCATTACCAAAACCAGTTTTTAAAGAATTGGAGAATACATTTCAGTGCCCTGTAATTGAAGCATATGGGATGACGGAAGCATCTCACCAAATAGCTTCTAATCCTCTACCACCAGGATTACGCAAACCAGGCACAGTAGGAGTAGCATCCGGTCCAAGGGTCAAAATAATTACCCAGGATGGCAATGAATTACCCGTTAACCAGGAGGGAGAAATAGCGATCAAAGGAAAAACCGTTATTGATAGCTACGTCAATAATTCTGAGGCAAACCATAACTCATTTGTTCAGAATTGGTTTAAGACAGGAGACTTAGGCTACATGGATAAAGAGGGATATATAAGAATTTCTGGACGAATAAAGGAGATCATTAATAAAGGAGGAGAAAAAATATCTCCAAAAGAAATTGACGATATTCTACAAGAAATGCCTGCTATTGATCAGGTGGTATGCTTTGCCATGCAGGACAAGAGGTATGGAGAAGAAATTGGATGTGCAATAGTATTAGTGCCTGGGATGAACCTGAAAGAGCAAGAAATTGTTGAGTATGCATCAAAATTCCTTGCAAAATACAAAATTCCAAAGAACTTTTTCTTTCTTAGTGAAATTCCCAAGGGGGCTACTGGAAAACTCCAAAGAATAGGTCTAGCAAAAAAGCTTGGTTTAGAAAATGAGTAAAAACAATACCCACTACTGTGTTTTGGGAGCCGGGGCAATAGGTGGATTAATAGCTGCCCACTTATGTAAGTCTGGATATAATGTATCTTGCATTGCCAGAGGAGGAACTTATTCTGCCTTAACAAAAAATGGAATCAAAGTTAGAAACGAGCAAAGTCAATTTAATTCTCAGCCCAGGGTGTATCGGATAACGGATACCATTCCTGAAATAGATTACCTATTTATAACTTTGAAGGCTAGTTCCCTACCCAAAGTCGCAAAAGATATTTCAAAATTGCTCACCAAGAAAACAACCGTTATAACCGGAATGAATGGGATCCCGCATTGGTATTTCAACGGTCTTAAATCTGACTATGGGAGCCTAAGATTAAATTCTGTTGATCCTAATGGTATTGTATCCAAGGGACTTCCATCGGCAAAAATTATTGGTTCAGTCATTTATCCTGCTGCCGAATTAATTGAACCCGGTGTTATCTACCACAAAAGTGGCTATAAAATTACTTTAGGAGAGCCTGATGGCTCACGCTCCAAAAGAATTGAAAATTTGTCGGTTGCTCTTAGTAACTCTGGCTTCAGAGCACCAATTCGAAAAAATATACGGGATGAGATCTGGATCAAGCTTTTAGGTAATGTAGCATTTAATCCTTTATCTGCCTTAACGGGAGGAAGTTTGGCAGAAATATGTGCTAATTCGGAAACCAGAAAAATTGTTTCCGAACTGATGGAAGAGACCAAGGCAATTGGTGAAAAACTTGGCGCTAATTTCCAAATATCTATTGAAAAGCGAATAAAGGGTGCCGAAGCCGTAGGAGACCACAAAACATCCATGCTGCAAGATTTGGAAGCCGGTCGTCCCATGGAAATTGACGCTATAGTCACAGCTGTTCAGGAATTGGGAAAAATAACTCAGACACCAACCACAGTGCTAGATATAATTAGTGGACTCTTAAAACAAAAAGTTGAACTTCTTGGCTTAAATTAATCATTTTTTTTCAATAAGTTATAAATTTTTTATTTTTTTTCTAAACAAATTTGTTTTTCAGTCGTTACAGATACAAATTTTAGAAAATGCTATAAGGTTGGAAACCTGCCTATAGCAAGGGGTACATAAATGGCTAAAATAGCATCCGCTACGGCGGTGATGGAGGCATATTACAAATTAACTCAGTCACCATCAAAAATGGAAGAGGATTTAAAAAGGGAACTTGCCGAACAGGCAAAAAATCAAAATGGTGAAACATCATCACTAGATGATTTGACTGATGTGATTGGAGCCATAAAGGATGAAGTTCAATTTTTAAATAAGGCAAAAGATACGTTTAACGAAATTTATACGATTCTAGAAGAAGCTTATACTTACCTTATTAGTTTAAATCAGAAGTCCATCGAGGGGCAGTCACAACTAGCCTTAAAAGAAAAATTAGATGGGTACATTCAGAAAATTGACTCAGCTGTTAGTAATATGCATGACGTCAATTTTTCTCCCGAAATGATTGATTATATCAATCAACTTACTGAGATAGACCTTAGCAATATTCATTCAACCCTGAGTGATCACGAAGTACAAACGAAGTCTAGATTGCTTGGAGGAATAGACTCTAGCATCTCTACAACTGAAATTCTTGATGCCAAGAGCATCACAATCACCGGTTATCGCGGTAAAATTGCTCTTTCCCAATCTACGGGTCAATCAGCAAAAACTATAGCTTCTTCCATATCAGCAAACGAGGTAAAAACGGGAGTGGTAGTTGATGCTAGAAACACCCTATCCATTTCTGACCTAAGTGCAAATGGTACATTTACTTTTAAAATCACTAATTCAAAGACCGGAAGCTCTGGGCATACCATTTCTGGAATAAATATCACTGATAAGTCTGACCTGACTCCACTACATGATGCTATAAATTCTGCATACGGTAACACAAACATACGAGCTGAAATAAATGACGCTAAATCATTGGTTAGTATGATAGACGATACTGGGGATAACATAAACCTTACATCGGTAAATGAAGCAAGCGGGGTTAAAACCTTTAACGTTTTCTCAGAATACCGCAAAAGCTCAAGAGATGCTGCCTTAAGAGATGTTGCAATGAACTTTGGCAGTGATGCTGAACGTGCTGGTGGGTATATTGAGTTCTACGGGCATGACAAACTTCGCGCCGAAGACATTACTATCGAGAAAATAACTTCTGCTAGTTCAAACCTAGGAGTAGTTTCTATTGTTGGGAATCAGATTAGTATAGGAACTGGGACAGATTCATCACCAATCGGATATATTCATTCAACTATTGATGGAGAAGATGGTGCCCGGCTTCGGATAAAATTCTATGAAACTATTTTTCCTAATGGTGATTTTGAAGCAGGAAATATTGGTGACACCTCATTAAATGGATGGACTATAGCAAATCAGCAATTTGTTTTAGGTTCTGGTCAAATTGGTGGGTTAAACACCCCTACTGATGATAATTATCCCCTTAATAATAATGGACAATTAGACGTTGGAAACTTAACATCTGGAACTTTTTCGTCTAGTTTGGTGGCTTCTACTCAAGGGGCCGAGCATGGTAAAGCTTTAGAGATGAAAAGTGATACTTTATGGACAAATGATCGAAGTGTAGCCCTTGGGGGACAAGGAAATGCGATTGCCCGAGGACCCTACATTGTTAGTGATAACCCATTATATCTCAGATCTGGTGAAGAGGTTTCATTTGATTGGCGTGCCGTTGGAGGTGGAGATGCCTATGATGTCTATGGATATTTAGTTAATTCTGATACAAACGAATTTATTACTATCTTAAATCAAACAGGTGGTGATAATGGTGGAGGAATTTCTTATCCTAACCCAACAAATTGGGCTAATTCTAAAACTGATATAACCAAATCTGGAAATTATAAATTTGTTTTTCTGGCAGGAACATACGATGAAACTGGTGGAGGATTAATGGGTGCAAACCTATATGTCGACAATATTGCGATAACCCCCGGACCTTCTCTTGCCATAAATAATGATGTGCTAACAAAAATAGCAAATAAGATTAGCCTAAAAGATGTCAACATGGACCTGACAGATCAGGATTTAAATCCTCGGATCGAGGCAGCCATTGCTCCAATCGGAGCATCAGTTACTACCAAAGCGGTTGGGGATAGCCGAACAACTTCGTTAAGCTCTTCAGCGGGGGGCTTAAGTGGAACTCATACAATATCTGTTGCAGGAATTTATGATACTGTAGGAGAAAGCATTGACACCAGAACTGTCACCATAGCGGCCAATGCCTCTGCTAAACTAATTAGCGAACAACTTAACGCTCAGATTGCGCATACAAATGTAGGTTTTACAGCTAAAACTGGACTAGTAATATCAGGAGCGGATGGGAATGATACCGTTTTGTTCAAGCTCTCAAATAACAACGGAGGAACTGCAAATATCTCTGCAAATATAGCTGGTGATCTCAACGATTTAAAGGACGAAATTAATGACGCTACTGGAACAACTGGAATTGTTGCTGCAAATGGAGTAGTAGCAACAGATGATGCTGGGAATGCTTTGTGGACTTTAGATGATGATAACCTGTTGTTAACTCATACATCTGGTGAAGACATAGTGATCGCTGAACTTGCGGGTATTGGGTTAAATATTCAACCAGCAAATTACTCTGCTACCACTTATGAGGATGATACGACACCAGTTACATTGCAAGCAGCCCGAAAATTAATTGTTGATCCCATAACTAGTGATCAAAGGGTTAAAATTACTGCTGCTGCAAATTCTATTCAAGCTACCTACAGAATAACTGGAACAAATCTTTCGGGAGGAGCCCAAACCCAAGATGTAACAGTCGCTCATAATGCCACAGGACATACTAGCGGTAGTTTTGCAACCGTAACACAGGTTCAACTACTCGCTGGTACTTCAGGGGCTACCAAAGTTGGAACTAGTTCTGACGATGATGCTGTGGCAAATTCCTCGCCTGTCAATCAATCAAACTTATCAATTTCGGGTGGAACAGCATATTTGGATTTGGGAGAATATGTTAGGATACAAGCAGAAGCCAATACTAAGGCCACAAATTTCACTATTTATGGTAATAACGCAGATGGTACTGCAGCAAATGAAACGATTACTAGCAACCCAGGAAGTGCTGTTGCAACAACTAATAGATTTACTACCATTACAAGGATTGCAGCTGCAGGCGATATTGCTGGAGGTGAGTTAATACAAATCAGAGCTGGTAATGGAACAACAAACGGGACACAATTCACTATCTCTGGAACTAATGCAAGCGGAGCATCTATAAATGAAACGATTAGCAGCATAGCTAATACTGCCGTGGCCACTAGCCAAAGATTTACCTCCGTGAGCCAAATTGCGGCTGACGGTGACCTAAATGGAACTGTAATCGCTGGTATTGCATCAAACACTAGCCAGCTAGCCACAAATCAGACTGTGAGCGGTGCTGGGAACTTAACTTTAACAAGCAATACAACTACTCCTGGCAATCGCTCCGTGATAGCAGGAACTGCATCCGATGCTGACCAATTTGCGGTAAGCCAAACAGTAAGTTCTGCCAGCGATTTAAGTCTAACCAGCGGTACGCCTATCGAATTAACAGATGGCAAAGCTGTGACACTCTTCACCCCCAATAATGGTGTAGTAGGACAATATACAATAACTGGGAAAAATAAGTCGGGGACTACCATAACCGAAACCCTAACTGGTTCCATTAATAGTACCGTAACTGGTTCAAACCTTTTTATGACTGTCACCAATGTGGCGGTGGATAGCTTAAGTCCCGGAAATATAAAAATAGGAACTGATAGAGATGATGATGGAATTTCTACAAATTCTGCCTATACCGGAAATGGAACTGCCACGATAAATGGAGCCTATCAGTCAGGAGGGCGAGCTATACTAAACACCTCTGATTATGACCTTGCCGTTGTTGGAACAGATCGGGAAGGCAACGTAATTTCTGAAACAATAAATGTGGCCAATAATGCCGAAGCGGAAAGCTCTAATTATTATGGAACTGTTACATCGATAGCCGTTTCAGGAAGTGGAACCAATACCGGAAGGGTCCGCGTTTATGCGAAAACTGCCGGTGATGATATTGCTAGTAGTCAAATACCAAACTCAGGAGGCAATTTGACCTTAACAGGAGCCAGTTATCAAAATGACTCTGGGGTTGTTGTTGGAGCGCTACAAGCGACTTCAAATCAGCGCTTTGCTATTACATCTAGTGATAACTACTATTCCCTGCAAAATACAGGAGATGAATTAGATCCAGTAATTTTTACTACTCCGGTCCCAAGAGACACTTCAGTAGGTCTAAAAGTCAGCACTAATAGTAGCCATGAGGTGTTTTCAACAGGAGAGTTGTTTCTGAACTCCAATAAAGCTTTTACCGTAACTCAGCAAGATGCATCAGAGGAGTTAATGAAAATAACCATAACAGCTGACGGAAGCACTCCTTCCAGAAACTTCACTGTCACAGGAACAGATCAATTTGGAACAGCTGTTTCGGAAACCATAGCCAGTGCAACTAATGATACTGTCACGGGGAGTACTCCCTTTGCAGTAGTAACGGGAGTTAGTGTAAACGCAGATACAGTTGGGGCCGTTCAAATCGGTACGGCATTGGACCCTGATCTTGTTTCTCAGTCTCAACGAAGTAGTGCCGACGGGAATCTTATTATTAACGGAGCAAGAACTAATACAGGAAATCCAGGTGTTATAACTTTTTCCATGGCCCATTCCTTCACAAACAACCACACCGCTAGTTTCACCCTTGAGGGAAGTACTTTGACCTACACAGCTGATGGATCAGAGACAGCTGCCCAAGCCCGCGACAGGCTCCTTACCAATCCCGGGGCAAACGAATTTCAGGGATCTGATAATGAAACTATAACAAGCAGTTCAGCAGGGGTTCTGCAAGTAACTGACAAAAATGGAGTAAATCTATTCACCATTCAAAGTGATGGATCATCAACAGGACTCCGACTGACGGAGAGCAACCCCGATGGAAACTTCACTGTAACAAAGGTCTCAGGAAATGTACCCCCAAATGAAGTAAATACTGTCACAAGCTCCACTGCAAGAAGAGCAACAATAATTGATGACGGTTCAACATTCTTTTCAAATACAACAAATAAAAGTGAAGTACGTTTAGCAAATTTCAGCCTAGAGCACGAAGTTGTGGATCAAGAATTTACTATACGTTATGCTCACGCTCTGACCGATATGAAGGGCTCCTTGACAACGATTGAGTCCGAGTTGTTACGGGAAACCGAAACAGATAGTGCTGGGGATGACCTGTCAATTAATGCGGGCAAATATAGCTATTCCAAGGAACAATTTGTTGAGATGGGTTTGACGACTGCAGAAAGATTAAAGAATCTAACAAGTAAAACACTGTTGATAAAAAATATTTACTCTCAACGGGCAAACCTCAACATGCTGATGAGTGGGCAACTTTACGGTTTTGCACTAATGAATTTCAAAGGTAACTTTGATCTTACAAAAAAATAAAACCAAATATTTTTTTGCTAGGATTCCCCACTATTTTTTTGTTGTTAATTATGACCATTGGTCATTTAACTTGAATTTGGCCAAGTGTCAGAAAGCTTATAGCCTGTTTGGAAAGGATCGCCTTTATCCCTTAAATACGTGTGATGCCCAGTAATCCACGCACTACCACTGATAACTGGAATCAATGCCTCAATATCTCCAACCATAGCAGTATCTTTTATCCTACATTCAAATTCAGTATTGAGGATGGATTTACCCACAAAAATGTCAGAGCTAGCTAATTCTTTCTTTGCACTTAATAGAGCCATTCTTGCACTACAACCTGTACCGCATGGAGAACGGTCTAATTTACCTGGTTGTATGGCAACGGTATTCTTTCCAATTATTCTCCCCTTCTCATCTTTCACGACGGGTAATGTAAACTGGCAGAACGAGATGTGATCCCATCCAGAAATGGTTGGATGAGAAAAACCTATTTGTTCATTAGCTGATTTAATGACCTTCTTTCCAACTCTTACCAAATCGTCTGCCTCATTTGGTGTTATTGAAAAGCCAAGATCATTTGCATTGATTATGACGAAGCTATCACCTCCAAAAGCAATACTAACCTTTAAGGTACAAAGACCAGGGACTTCTAAAGCTTGATCCATGCGGTAAACAAAGCTAGGCATATTCTGTATTTCCACCTTTTGCACCTTGCCCTCTTTACAAAAAGCTCTTGCATTAATTAATCCACCAGGAGCTTCCAGAATAAGGTCTTTAAACGGTTCCACCATAGGAATCATGCCTGTTTCCAATATAACAGTTGTGACACAGATTGCATTGGATCCTGACATAGGCGGATTATATTGAGGCTCCATAATGATCCACCCAAAGTCAGCCCTTTTATTTTTTGGAGGCAAAAGTAAATTGAAATGTTTTTGAACTCCGCCCCTTGGTTCAGAAAGCAATAAATCCCTAAGTTTCTTGTCTTGCTCCAAAAATTTTGATTGCTCCCAAATTGTATTTCCTGGCAGGGGTGGGATCCCAGATTGTATTACTTCGCCTATCTCTCCAGCGGCATGACAGCCTATAGAATTAATAAAAATATCACTTTTCATATCGTTATAATGGGCTAATAAAAAGACACTTCAGATACATAAAGATCAGCGCTAAAATCTCTCCCAAATGCCACTAATCCTATACTCTTGATAGTTTCAGGTCTTATGATCCGTGCCAAAAATCCACTCGACCTCTGAAACTCTGCTATTGGTATTTTAACATTTTTCCAAGACTTCTTGACCAAAAACTCAGCCTTATAATATTGCCATGGGAGTATAGTACCACTTGTTCTTATAAAGACATGATAAACTTGATTATTTCCCTTGGCCTTTAATTTTATGCCCGATATATCCTTTGAGATTCCTGAAATTGTCTTTCTTATTTGAATAAAACCACCATTATTTTTTGTAGTGACATTACCGGTCAATCTAGCATAACTAATCTGGCCAGAAGAATTAAAATCGACCGTTCCTGTGGATTGACCTCCCATCACAGTATCCGCAAAATAAACCCATCGTTTTTCCGGAGCATCCTTAAATTTATCTATTATCATTTGATCACCTAAACAAAGGCCACAAAGAGTTGCTGCTAGGACCAAGCCTACTATAAATCTTCCTAATAAATTCATACCAACAAGAAATAACTCCATAAAGTTCTTTTGTGAACAAAAAGTTGAAAAAATAAATTCCTTTTGCATTAAGAATTGACTTCCACAAGTCGTTAACGGTCTTGGTGTTTACCTAATATGATAAAGTTTGCTGATGCTTGATTATGATGAAACAGTTTCCTTTGGTTTAGATACGAGCAATTCCCGCACTATCACAACCATGCTTCAAAGCGAATTACAGGATGATGCTCACAACGAGCCTCTGAGTCCTAAAGAAAAAAAGCTACACAACCGAGCACGATTGGATTACATCAAAAAAGAATTAATAAATAGAAACTTCTCAAATGCGCGAAAGGACCAAGAAGGCCTTGCAAATTATTTTAGGAGTAAACTCAAGCAAAACCCCTTTGACCCGGATTTAACTCTGAGTCTTGGAAACTGTCTGATCAAACTAGGCCAAATAGACCGAGTAAAGAGACTCTATTCTCGTTACGATAGGAAGAATGAAAATGCTACACTAATACTTCTTCGTTTGGCGGATATCTTCCTAGAGGAAGAATCTTTTAAGAATGCTGAATATTATTACCAGCAAGTTTTAGACTTGGGTACAGGATTATCTCAAGGGCAAATATATGTAAAACTAGCCTACTGTTATCATAAATTGGGAGCATTCAAGCGAGGCTCAAAGTTTGCAAATTTAGCTCTTAAAGACAAAACACCTACGATGATGCCAGAAATATGCTTTTTGTTTGGAAATTTGCATTTGGGAGCAAAAGATTATAGAGGGGCTGTTAGAGAGTACCAAAAAGGATTACGAAATCTTGAAAGTTACTCAATAGCAATTAAGAAAATAATAACCTCTTCAACTACTAATCAGAAAATATGTGTTAAATCCTTTAATTTAGCATTGAACCTTGCCTCCCCAAAAAAACTTGAACCAAAAATCTTAAACAACCTTGGGAACGCTCTTAATAAACTAGGAAAATATACTTCTGCCAAAAAATGTTTGGAGAAAGCACTTTCCTTAAATAAGTGTGCTTATGCCTATAATAACTTAGCATTAGCTCTTAAAGCTTTAGGAAATTCAAGAGACGCTTTAGTTAATCTATATCATGCTAATGCGATGGATCGCAATTCTCCGCTTATCAATTATAACATTGCTGAAACTCATCTAGTACTAGGCAATACAGTTCAAGCAACAATACATTTTGAGAAAACTTTGGAACTAGAAAAAAATAATGAATCAGCAGCATTCAAGTTAAAGCTTCTTTTAGGTGAACCAATAAACATAGCTCCAAAAGAGTATGTTTCGGACTTGTTTAATAAGTATGCAGAAACTTTTGATAGACATTTGATTTCAGTCTTAAAATACAAAGTTCCTAATGAAATTCATAGAGATATATTGAGAGCGTATGGAAAGTCCACGAGTTTGGGTAGAGTTCTAGATCTAGGATGTGGTACTGGGTTATGCGGATTCCCACTGAAAGGTCGATGTGAAGAATTAGTTGGAATTGATTTGTCAGAGAGCATGCTAATAAAAGCAAGCCAGAAGTCAGCCTACACCCAATTAAAAAATGTGGAGATACTCAAATATCTCAAGGAGTCAAAATCGAAGTTTGATTTAGTCTTAGCCGGAGACGTTTGCATTTATTTTGGTTCACTTAATAAATTGTTCCGTTACTGTGCGAGTGTTTGCAAAAACGGTAGTCGATTTATTTTCTCGATTGAGACATCACATTGCGCAGATTTTACGCTTAATTTAACTGGACGTTTTTCCCACAACAAGAACTACATATCTCATTTGGCAACAAAATATCGCTGGAGAGTTGACGGTGAGAAAGGAATAGACATTAGACTAGAGGGTGAAAAAAGAGTGCAAGGTTTATTATTCACTCTTCTTAAAGAGTAATCAAACAACCTTTACAAAGAGCTTTGCAAAGTTCAGTGTCTCAAATTTTTTGCAACATTTTTTTCGCAATTACTGGGAAAAAACCCTCTTCATTTAACTTAAGCTTGCTACCACTGACCTTTTTCTGGTCGTACCATCGTGATTTTGAAATGAAAGTTGGAAGAGATACATTCCGGCTCTGAAAAAAACGTCTGTAATCTCTATCATCTTTATTAAACTCTTCAGAAAAAAATTTAATCATAATTTGCCCTCCCGAGCTAGTCTGAATGTCAACTAACTGACATAAGCAAAAACGATGCCAAGTCTGAAAAATTCATTATATTCAAATAGATAAAAATAACTTATATACACAAGGCATCAATTTAGAGATTCCAAGGATTCCTTACACTTTGTCAGAAGCAGTCCTCCTAAAGTAGTTAAATCTTGATCACACAGTGATAAAAAACGTATTTTTTTACTTGATGAATTACTATTATCATTATGTGGATCACTACTAAAACTTTGAGACCACAAAATGCCCCGATGCTTTGGCAAAGGGCTTTCCTGGGTCAGTCTGCCAAGTTTTAGCTGAAACTGATGCATAGCGTCTTCCAATCCTATCAACGGAAGCTCGGGCAAAAGACTCCAATGGAAGTCCTGAATGCAAATAATCAATTGTGATATCAATTGTTTTTGGGAGTTTTATGGTTTTAGCAATATCAGATTTAGATATTGTGTCATCCCTCAAAAGGACTTCTTCTTTGTTGTTTTTTATAAAAAAAGTCCACGAAAGTTGGATGATTGCTGTTATCTCAAGAAAGGATCCTATCACTCCCCCATGAAGAGCTGGAATCGCTGGATTCCCAATAAATTCCTCCTTGAAGGGCAAATGTGCCGTAATTTCATCTCCAAGATAATCAACTTTTATCCCCAGTGTGTTACAAAAGGGAATTTTTTTGATCAAGGATTTTAACGCTCTTTTTCTCATCAAATCCAATCCATTAATTTTCATCACACTTTTCATCTAAGTCTTCTTCACTGAAAATGGGCTTGTGAATGCACCAGTCGCTGTTGCCACAGGAATTTCTTTTGTTCCATCCTGTGCGGTTGCACGAACAAATACCACACTGCTAGTAACCCGATAACACTTCGCCTCCGCCACAATCACCCGCTTCGGCTCTGCTGGCCGCATATAATCAATCCTCAAGTCTATGGTGGCCGTTGAGAATTTTGGATCACCCGCAGTCATAACGGCAGCACCACAACAACTATCTAAGAGGGTAGTAACTACACCACCATGGATTACACCTGTTTTTGAGTCTCCAATTAATTTCTTTTGATAAGGCATAGACATCACAGCTTTGCCACCACCCAATCGATCTAAAGTTAGTCCAAGAAATTTTGAAAAAGGTAAATTCATAAAAAACTCTTGCACCGTGTTGGGAGCTAAAGGAATATCTTCGTTCATTGTCGAGATCTCTCATTATCCATTTTCAAAAAAACTCATGCAATTTTTTGTAAGAAATATTATGGTATACTAATTTTGAAAAAACTTTATCAATCTACATGAGAAAACACCATAGGACTTTTAATGGCAAAAATTGCAATATCCGATGGTTGGTACAAACATCTTTATTCTGAATTTGAGTCAGATTATATGAAAAATTTAAGCAACTTTCTTAGGAAAGAGAAGAGGCAAAGAAAAATTATTTATCCAAGAGGTAGTAAAATATTTCAAGCCTTCAATTTGACCCCTTTTGAAAGGGTAAAAGTAGTGATTCTGGGTCAAGATCCTTACCACGGACCCTCACAAGCAACTGGGCTAAGTTTTTCAGTAAGTCCAAACATACCTATCCCACCTTCTTTAAAAAATATATTCACCGAACTAAGGCAAGATTTAGATGTTCAATCTAGGACTTCTGGATGTTTGGAGAATTGGGCTAAGCAAGGTGTTCTACTTCTAAACTCATGTTTGACAGTAGAAAAGGGAAAACCGGGATCCCATAGGAATAAAGGGTGGGAAAGGTTCACAAACGCCGCATTACAGGCGCTCACCACGAACAAAAAGAATATTGTTTATATCCTTTGGGGAAAACATGCCCAGGAAAAGATTCATCTTATTAATCCAGAGCATAATATGACTGTCATTAGCCCTCACCCGTCACCCTATTCGGCACAATCTGGTTTTTTTGGCTCTAAGCCATTTTCCAGAACTAATTCTTATCTACAGGACGTAGGTAAAGAACCAATCTATTGGTGAGCTTGTAACTATTGACCAAATAGGTTTTATGGGTACCATGTTTTAATCAGTAAGATCTAATAGAATTTGTAAAATAGGGTTACAGATGAATAGTACCGGTATTAAAAGCGCTTATGATGCCATAATAATTGGCGCAGGGGTCATTGGATCCGCTATTGGCTTTGAACTCACGAAGAAAGGTTGGAAAACTCTCAATATCGACCGGAATCCTACTTCTGGATATGGTTCTACCGCCGCATCCTGCGCAATAGTCAGGGTACATTATTCTACCTTTGATGGTTGTGCCTTGGCATATGAAGGTTACCATTATTGGAAAAGATGGGGAGAATACCTCGAATTTCCCGACGAAAAAGGTTTAGCAAAGTTCATAGAATGTGGATGTATGGTTTACCAAACAAAAACAAACCAATATCTTAAAAAAGTGATTAGTAGAGCAGAGGAGCTGAATATTCCTTTCGAGCGATGGAATCCAGCACAGATAAAATCTAGATTACCTATTGTAGATACTCGACAATATGGTCCGGTAAAACTTCCAAATAACAAAGATTTTGGCAGAGCTAGCAACAATGATCTAAGAGGCTCCATTTTTTTCCCAACAGCAGGTTATGTGAACGACCCACAACTCTCTGCACATAATTTACAGAGAGCCACAGAGGCTAAGAATGGTACCTTTCTTTTTAATAGCTCTGTGACAGAAATTTTAGTGAGGAAGAGTAGAGCTTTTGGCGTAAAGTTATCTGATGGAAGAGAAATTCATGCACCCGTAGTTATTAATGTTGCAGGCCCTCACTCCATGAAAATAAACCAACTGGCGGGTGTAGAGGAGAAAATGAATATTAAAACCAAAGCTCTCAAAGTAGAAGTATCACATGTTAAGCCTCCTTACGGATTTGATTATGAAAAGCAAGCATTTATCGTTTCAGATAGTGATATTGGGTGTTACAGTAGACCAGAAACAGGTAACCACATTCTTATCGGGAGCGAAGATCCTGAATGTGATGAAAGAATATTTGTTGATCCTGATGATTGGGATGAAAATTTTACTGATCAGTGGAACACTCAATTATATCGTCAAGCCCAAAGGTATCCCGACTTACCACTATCATCTAACATTAAAGGAGTGGTTTCCTTATATGATGTCTCTGACGATTGGATTCCAATTTATGATAAATCTGACTTACCAGGATTTTACATGGCTATAGGTTCAAGTGGAAACCAGTATAAAAACGCTCCCCTAGCAGGAGTAATGATGGCAAAATTAGTGGAGAAATGTGAGGATGGTATTAATCATGACCGTGATCCTCTCAGCCTCCATCTCAAATATATCAATAGAGAAATCAATATTGGCTTCTATTCCCGAAATAGAAAAATTAACCCTGAAAGTAGTCTGTCCGTATTAGGCTGACGGGATCTACTACAACTTGTTTGATTTTATTAGAAATAGATCTCATTGATCTATCGTAGCTACCTATGACTCTAATATTCTCTTCATTGCTATAAAATTAAAAATTATTTAGGGAAGTTTTGGGCCTATCAGAAAAGTGAATTAGGTGAACCTGCGAGGTTACCCCGATTGGCAAAATTGAAGAGTGAATATACCTTCTTCCTGTATGGGGATAGTATCCTCGACTTAACGATTGACGAAAAATACCTATGATCCCTGCAACAAATCTTTAAGCGAGAACTTAGTTAGGAGAATCAATCACTTGCACCATGGTCATAGGATATGCAGTACAAGTTAGGAGATCCAATGCTCTAGGCTATTACATAACTTCTTTGAAGCAAGCTTTGAATTATAAAAAAATTTTAATTCATTTTCTGGTCGCTTCTAGGCTTGCGCCCAATTAATTGTGAAATTATATCGATGTGGGCACCTAAATATCCACGCTTTTCAATATATATATACTCTTTCAACTTCTTGTGCAATTTCGGCAATGCATGAAATGGTACTGAAGATGCGTAATGATGCTCTGCATGATAGTTCATATTCCAACATAGAAATTTCATAGGAAATGATACTAAACTGCTCCTGGTATTTTCTTTTAAATCATCGACATTAGGACGCCCTACATGTTCTGTTAGACGAATAGCTCGCATTACAGGCTCTCCCATAAATAGTGGAATTATCCAAAACCATAAGGGTGCCCAGAAATTTGTTAACACACATACAATAAAGATAAGTAGGTAAAGAGATACCATGATACGAGCTTCTGTAAAGATTGTATTCTTTTCTTGTTTTGGAACAAATATCTTTTCGTCATCACTTAATTGCCCAAAACAATGTCGGAAAATCTCAGAAAACTTATTTTTCCAATAGGAAAATGCTGAAATATACCAAATATACTTGTATATAGAGATTGGTAATGTGATCAGCTCTGGATCTTTACCTTTTAGGTTCGTATAAGTGTGATGATCACAGTGCTCATATCGAAAATGTTGGTGTGGGAGCATGATAGAAAAACCACAAATGTGACCAATAATGTCGTTCAGCTTCCGCGTCTTGAACGCAGTATAATGGCAGCATTCGTGTTGAAGAGAAAAGTGATGAACAATTATAATTCCATGGATAAACATTGCAGGGAGCAAAAACCAAGTTCCCATTGAAAGCCAAATCAAACAACTTGTGAAGAAAAGTAGCGCTATCCAGATTACAATTCTTTTAAAGGCTGGCTTGTCAGATCGTTTCATTAATTCTTTTAATTCTCTTCGAGTTAAAGCACCTTCTGTCATCGCCTGAGTGATCGGAGTTCTTACTTGGTTTGACATTTCAATACTCCCCTTTGAATTTTTAATACAAAACCTTGATGCCCGTAACTGAAACTTTACATGAATATTAATGGAGAAAGTTTATTATAATATTAATGGAGAAAGTTTATTATATTGAAGGCAAATTTGTCCAACATTTTATCCACCTGCAATACCTAGTGATAATTCCATTATGTAATGCTCATATCTAAAAATATGCTCAAACCTCAATGAAAATTCTTAAAAAATTATCAAGGGGTTAAATCCCTATTATATATCAATGGAAATTTTTCACTTTCAAACGCAGCCCCAGGTTCAAGATTTTCGTCCTCCAACCAATTTGCTACGCCCTGAGTTGGATCGTAAGTTGCTCCATCAGTTGCAAAACGCACAGCATAACCGCGCCGTCGACGTGTAGATGTTTGATTACCCTTAGCTGAGTGAACTATAAAACCGTCAAAAGCCAACATATCCCCTGGATCCAAAGACCATGATTTAATTTTATATTTGTCTCGGTTCGCTTCAAAATCAGGCATTTCATCATATTGTGGATCATCTGGCTTCATATACCTAACAAACTTTCCCAGTTGATCAGTCAAAAATGGGTGATATTTTTTACCCCACCGATGTGAACCTGGAATAAACTCCAGAGCACCATTTTCGTCGTCCACATAGTCAAGAGCTATCCAAGTTGTAATGATGGGTCCTAAGATTGGCCAGTAAGGTTGGTCAGTATGCCAACCTGTTCGGGTTTTGGTACCTACTTCTTTAACAAACATTTGATCAAAAACCAACGTAGTACCCTGCGAATTTACCAATTCAGCAACTATCCTACCAATTCCTGAATTAAAACAAAAATCTTTAAAACCACCTGAGTGCATCCGCATATTTCGATTATCAAAATACCGTTTTTTTTTCTTTACCTGTAATTCGACAGCTTCTTGTAAAACTTCCAACCAATGCGAGTTTATTGCATTCCTAATGACTACCACACCGTTTTGAGCGTATTCGTTAAGCAGGTTTTTAACTTCTTTCTTCAAAATATGTTCAGTCATTAACTCTCCATTTTCTCAGAGCTTATACTAAGCATTTTTAGCAATTATTGCGCTTTATCAATTGATTGCAAAATCGCATTAGTTTTCCAACTCAACTTAGCCTGTGATTTCAAGTCAAGCAAGGAAACTGTAGTAAAAATACAAACAAGATGGATAACGGCGCTGCATACCTAGAACGGGTCAGACTCAATACGAAGCTATATCAGTCTTAAAGCCTTATTTTACGAATGATGAATAAGTAGCCAACGAAAATACAAGTTTATTATTTCGTCACTTAAAAAGCTGCTAGATTGATTGAATGGTTCTTATTCGTTTAGCAAACATGCCTTTAGAGAAGGCTACTGGCTAATTTGTATTTTCAGTGGAGTTCTAATCGACAGAAACAAGAAGCCTTAATCGGCACATCAGCTCTGCCCAATGCTAAATCTAGGTTCTGAGCGATTAAGGCTAACTCTACTTGCTTATTCTGTTTTTTTAGGCTTTCTGCCAAACCATGCAGGCTCCATACATTGTTAGGGTGTCTTCTGGCTCGAATAACAGACCTATCAAAGCCAAGGTCTTCCCTATAGACTGCCTCAGCCTTTTCTATCTCACCTTGCTCCAACAGAAGTGCTCCTAACGCATGGCGGGCAGGTTGCATCCATCCCCAAGGCTCGTCATAGGGGAGAGCGTCCTCATTCTGGATTGCCATAGCAAGATGTTTGAAAGCGACTTCAAAATTATTTTTCCTATATTCAATTTCACCCGTCAACATGGCGTCCGCAATTTTTAACAAATCGGCGCATTTATTGTTAAACATCATACGAGTTTCTGGAACTTTTTCAAAAGCACACTTAAATAATTTCTGCTCAATCTCTGCTGAAGATAAATTTCCAGAAGCAGCATAGGCTAAAGCTCTGGAGTAATGGTATATAGTAGTCGTTACTAAATACAAATCGGAATCAACTGGAGCAGGCATATTAATAATCTCCTCCCATTTTCCAAACCGAATCAAAGCATGATATTCCAATCCGAAATATCCCTCGAACAAATCTGCCATTGGAGGACTCTTAATGCGTATTAATGCATCTGGAATAAGTTCGTTGAATTGTCTAACCGCCTCCATCGCCGAGCTATATTGGCCTAAAAACATGGCCCCATATAGCTTAAAATGTATATTATGTATGACTGAGCTCGCAAAAAGGTTTAGAATACCATCTCGTTCTATTACTTTTTTATCAGCATCGATTGCTTCGGAATTCCGAGTTACTACGTCATTATAATTTCCGCATTGAAAATCAATATGGGTCGGCATGTGAAGCAAATGCCCACAGTCTGGCACTAATGTTCTCATTGTATCCCCAGCCCTTAAAGCTGCTTCTGGAGTGGGAGACATTTCCATGACATGAATATAATAATGTAAAAGTCCTACGTGAGGAGAAGATCCGGTCAACTCAATATTTTCAATAGCTTTTTCGAGCACCTCTTTAGCCTCAATAGTTGAGGCACCCATTTTTGGCCTCCCCGTATTCAAATCCCAAAGTTGCCACGGTGTTCGGGAAATTATTGCCTCAACAAATAACGCGCAGACATCTGGATTGTCTGGATATTTCTTACTCATATCTCTCATGGCTGTCGCGTAGTTGTCATTCCAAACACTAAAGTCATCTGGAGCCCGGTCAGATGGGTGTCTCTTTGTAAGAGAAAAAATGAAATCTTTCTCAAGAGAAGTTATTTCATCACATAGCTCTAATGCGGTTTGCGACGCTTGAAAACATTCTTTTAAGACATTCGGCAATTCTATTTTATCTAGCTGATGCCACATTCTGTTATAATAGGGTCCTACTGCATACCCCAAGCCCCACCAACTCATAGCACATTTAGGATCTGCTTTAATAGATTTCTGAAAACAACTTATAGCTTCATCCCAATGAAATCCATAAGCCCAGATCAAACCCCTATCAAACCAGAGTTGAGCGTCTACAGAGGAAGTCGATATTTTAAAACTATATGTCCCGGTATCAAAATTATAAGTCATTTTTTTTGGAATCTCCCTATTTTGACTTACCTACCAAAGTTCCTGCACAATTAATCTTTGATCCATGACTAGGGTGCTATCTGAAATAGAGCCCTTGAGACTAACACAATTTTATAACTTTGACACGTCTATTTCGGCCGAAGGTAAAGTCCAATCTTCAGCTTCTGCCTCTCTTATCCAGTGAGCCAGGGGAGGAAAATCACGCATATTTTTGCAGTACTTAGTAATATCATCTGGCAACTTAATATCGTAAGTGTAAAACCTATTTACCAAATGGGCAGACATAGCGTCAGCTACGGTAAATTCGTCGAATAAAAAGCCACCAGACCCACCAAAGGTATTAATTAAGTTTTGCCAACGATTTATAAGATAATTTATACTCTCTACTACATGTTTTTTTGGTTCTACTCTATCAGTTCGCCGTCTAACATTTGTATCTAAGGAGTAAATAATATGCCTTGGAGCACCTGGAAATGCTCCACCAGTTGCATGCATTTCAGCAGCGAAGGTTCTTGCCTGTGCTCTCGTTTCTAAGTTTTCAGGCCAGAGATTCTCAGAAGGGTACAAATCATTTATAAATTCACATATAGCCAAAGAGTCCCAAACCTTCAAACCATTATGAATTAGAACAGGCACGCGACCTGTGGGAGCATACTCGAGCATTCGTCTACGCGTATTTTTTTGACCAAACCTGATAAGTATTTCTGTAAACGGCATCTGTACTTTTTTCATACAAAGCCATGGCGCCAGGGGCCACAAACTATAATTCTTATCAGCGATTACTAATGTCGTTTGGCTCATACAGTAATCCATTCTTTAAAAGGTGCCTTGTCATATTTGAAATTTCCTAATCCACCAAACTCCCAACTAGTGCTTTAACTGAGGTGAACATAGGAGAATGGCTAAAAGATGAGTTTATTAATTTAAAATTTGGAAATACTTTTGTCATATACTTAATGACCTCCTCAATTTCAATTGTGACTGCAAATCTTCCTATACAAGAAAAAATACCACCCCCAAAATTCAAATGAACTGGCTTTTCTGGACGATTAATATCAAAAATTTCCGGATTAGGAAAATAATTTGGATTCCAATGAGCTGCTCCAATATTTGGGAAAACTGCCTCACCTTTTGGAATAAAGAAATCTGCAAGTTCAACGTTTTCTAAAGTTTCTCTTGAGGTTGATAGAGACCTCGGGTGATACCTCATCACCTCTCTCAAAGCCTGTGGAACTAAATCATGATTTTCACCCAGTAATTTCCAAATCTCCGGTCTTGAAGCTAATTCAATAATTGCAATTGCAATCTGATGGGACGAATTATCCGTATTCGCTTCAGCCAGCTTCACGACCCAGTTACGTAGTTCATCATCGGTCAGATCCCCGTTATCTGTAACCCTAATAAGATCAGACAACAGGTCATCACCCAAAGCTTTTCGACTAATTTTTATGCGTTCATCAATATACTTTAATAAATTCTCAAATCCTATTGATACCTCTTTCGCCGTTTTTGGATCTCTTGTATGAACCTGTTGAACAATATGAGATGTTTGTGATACAAAATCTGCATCCTCTTGAGGAGCATTAATCCAATAACAATAAACTCGCGAAGGTATCTTATCACAAAGAAACTTTATTAGATCAACTTCTCTGTTCTTTGGAATTTCCTGGAAAGTATTTTTAACGACACGTTTTATATCATCCCTAAATCGCTCGGAACCTTTGGGATCCATTAATTTTGTTATCGGCATACGCAGTCTTCGTCGCGTCTCACCTCGGTCGTGAAAAGAGATAGAATTCCTTTTATAGTTTAAAGCAGGCCCATCTTTGAGGCCTAAAACTTTCATCAATTTTGGATGACCTGTTCCAAATCTACGATCCAAAATTGAATCGCGACAGAGATTATAGTCAAGGATTTCCACACCCCTCTCGCTCTTACCAACCTTTATTTTTTTAGATAAGTTTGCGAGCGTCTCTAGTGGCCTCATTAAGTATTCATTTGAGTGAAAATCAATTCTTGGTAAGTCAGACATACTCAGCATGTAAAACCTCCTATAAAATCGTTAAGCGTCGCGTTAGAAATTTAAATGTCCGCAATGCAATGGATATGTCAACAAATAAATTTCAATACATCGTTAAACATTTATTCTAATATGAATTACACTTTTTAACACTAGAAATGGGGATAAATTTCATCATCATGTTAGAGAAAGGCACCACAAAAAAAATTTCCTTCAATGATAAAGTACAAACATGCGACGGAATATAAAAATCATATTGGTGCCAGGGTTCTCATATTTATCATTGGGAGCGATACTAGAGCCAATACATACACTGAACAAATTGTATCCTCACCTGATGATTGCCTACAAGTTAATCTCTATCTCAGACAAAAAAGTCTTTTCGGAATCAGGAGTTAGCATAAACTGTCACAACTCACTGCAAGAAACCCTTAAAGAGATAAAAAGGACGGCTAGCGATTCTGTGCTATTTTTGTGTTGTGGTCTAAAAACACCTTTTGGCGTACAAAATTTATTAAAAAGAATTTTACGCATATGTAGTCAATTCAAAATTCCCACATTCGGCGTTGGGGCGGCAGGTTGGAAGATGGCAGGTTCAGGTATACTTTCTAAAGGTGAAGGGACTGTCCACTGGACAACCTTAGCAGCTTTCAGAGAAATGAACCTGGACGTAGTGGGAAAAGATGCATTATTTGTATCATCTAAACATCTGACAAGTAGTCCTGGCGAAGCTGCAGCATTGGATATGACCATAAACTTCATAAGCAAAGAATACTCCAAAGAGCATGCGGATCAAGTTTGTGATCATCTGATGATAACCTTTACGAGAAGTGGCGATCTAGAACAGCCAAAAAGCAATGCTCAAAGGTTGCGAGATGTTCCCAGAAGCCTACAAAAAGTAATCTTTCTTATGGAAGAACACTTAGAAAACCCTCTGACACTAAATTCGATTTCGACGACTGCGGGTTTATCTTTGCGTCAAATAGAAAGACTATTTGCCCGACATTTTAGTAAATCTCCAAAGAAATATTACATATCGAGGAGATTACTGCATGCAAGACAATTAATTGAGCATACTCCCCTTTCAATTTTTGAGGTATCGATTGTAAGTGGTTTTGCGAGTCGACAAATTTTTTCAAAATATTATAAGCAGGAATTCGGCCTTACACCCTCAGAAACAAGACAAACACCGTTTAAAAACTCTGATAAAATCAGTTTCAAAGCCTAGTAAAATTTGATAAAAATATGAGCACTTTGTTCATAACCTCTATGAAGTTAACAGCTTAACTTATAAGATGATTGAGTATTATGTGTTTATTGAAAATTTTAGGATGCAAAATGACCCACTATATAAAGCGCCTAATGGAGAAGATTTAAAGAATTAATGAAACTTCGCAAATGGCAGGATATCATTTCACTGGATAAATTAGAAAAAGGTGATGTAACTAACGTTAAGTTTGGAGCAAAGGATTTGGCAGTATACGATGCAAAAGATGGAGTTTTTGTTAGCCATTCGCGTTGCACCCATGGAGCCGCAAACCTATGTGATGGTTATTTTGACGGTACTTATATCGAGTGCCCACTTCATCAGGGTTTATTTGACGTAAGAACAGGAGAAGCAAAAGCTGCCCCTGCACGAGTACAACTAAAGATGATAGCCTCTAGAGTTAGAAATGGCGTAGTTCAAATTTATATTTGATGTTCAGTTTTAAGTTTAATACCATTAATCTCAGATTTTGATACCTTGTATGCCACTGCAGAAGAAAGAAAAGATCCTAAGATGACACTTGCTGCTGCACCATACCAAACCCCCCAGTAGTCAAAGCCCAAAATGGATATGAAAATCCATATGAAGAATGCGCATCCAACACCCTGCCTTAGGAATCCAATCCAAAATATTCCAAGGGGACGCTTCAATCCTTGTAATAAAGAATTGACAGAAAATAAAAATGCATAAATAGGTAAGACCAACCCATCTATCACTAAATAACTTACTCCAACCTCAACAACCGCCTGGCTACTTGTAAACAGCATCATTACATATGAACTAAGAAACCAAATTACTGGATAAGCTGCCATCATTGAAATCATTCCAATCTTAATGCACAAAAATAGAGATTTCCTTACTCGATCATACTTTCCAGCCCCAAAATTTTGTGCAACCAGGGGAATGAGGGCGTGAGTGAGACCAAGGATTGGTAAAAGCACTAGCTGCTCAATTCTGAGAGCAATACTGTAACCAGCAATTGCTTCTGGTCCAAAGTCCTTCAAGGCAAACTGCATAATAAGAACTCCGACAATTATCATTTGAAAAGACATTGTGGGTGGAAGCATTTGCTTAGTTATTGCTATGAAGTAATTTGACCGAATAATCCAGTACTTAAATGATGGGAATACTGCACTTCTAATAACATTAAAAAGCATAAATACCATTACTGCAAAGTTACTTATGACCGTTGATACAGCTATTCCATCGAATCCGATACCAGTCCAGAAATCTGAAATGCCAAATATGAGTAGAGGATTTAAAAATAGATTTAGGAAAAATGCAAAAACCAATGCTCTCTGCATCGCAATAGTATTACCCTGGGCCTGCAAGATCCCATTACAAGTATACGATACTAAAAAAGCTGGTAATGATATCAATAGCCAAAAATAATATTGTAAAGCTAAATCTCTATATACCCCTGGTTCCGACACTAATTCCAATATATGAAATCCAAAGAACCAACCAAATAGCATCAGAAAAATAGACAAAAATATTGAGAAAATAATCCCACTGAAAGCCAAAGATGACCTATTTTCGTCATTTTTCCCAATTGCATTCCCCATGAGACCAGCCATTGCAGCGGTTAAACCAAAACCAAAAGCGGCTATAAAAAAATAGGCGAGATAACCGAGCGACAATCCAGCCTGCGAATTAGTAGATAGCATGCTAGCGAAATAGACATCTGTTATGTTATATAAGGTGTGAAAAAGCATACCTAATGCTGCAGGTATAGCTAAGACACTTAAGTGATTTAAAATCGGACCTGAGGTTAAATCCCTGACATGTCCTTTCCTCATCCCGATTTCTCAAGCACTATCATGCTCTTTTTCGATCTTACGCCTTAGCAACATTCTGAATTGCTTGGCACCAGAATCTAGACCCAAATCTATGTTTGGTGTAGCAGGATTTTTCATTCCAAGATGGACATCTTCCAAAATTTCTTTGTCCTCTAGAAAGGCCATTAAAGCTCCATCATTCATTTTTTCTGATATATCCTTATCATTCGGATCAGTATTACGATGTTGAAACCAAAAATATCGCGTATTATCTTCGTCCAGTGGAGTCATAAAGTTATATGAGATATTTATATATGTTTTGTCAGTATGAGCTTTGCCCCGTCCTCCGGTACCCTCTGGCGTGTATATAGACTTATTGAGGGCTATAGCTGGCATACACATTTCATAATGCTGTAAACGATCACAATTACCATTAAATTTGACTAAATCTGCATAGTATGGAGACGGTGGGTTTCCTTTTAGCCAACGAGAAACTATTACACCTCGATCCGTCTTTTCTATTTCTAAAGGTTCATCATCAGTTCCGGCACCTGCAAACGAAGTTACGTGAACCCAGGCAACATGACTTGGATCTAACAAATTGTCACAAACCCAGAGGTAATTACATTTAATATCCATAACTCCACCATCCGTATATCCCCATGTTGGACTTTCATAATTCTCAATGGGAAATATTGCATCTGGATCAGCGAGGTCAGGATTTCCCATCCATATCCAAAGTAATCTGTATTTATCAACGATAGGATAAGATTTGACGACTGCGCGCCTTGGAGCCATTCCTCTCTGCGTTGGCGAGTCAGTACACTGTCCCTTGTCATTAAAAGTCAAACCGTGATAACCACAAATAATATTGTCATCGCTCAAATTTCCTTTTGAAAGCGG
>CACIIZ010000004.1 GCA_902586855.1 uncultured Alphaproteobacteria bacterium
AAAATTAGGAGCTGTAACTCTCGTAGGTGTTCTTGTTTTGGCATCGTTGCCACTCGTAGCTGTTGCAGACTCACTTATCGAGGTACTACGGCTTACCTATACTAGTAATAGACATTTAATCTTGGCGAGGTCTCGCCTTAACTCTCAAAATGATGCCATTAGAATGGCTCGTTCAGATTTGGGTGTGAATTTTTCTACGGCATTCAATGGATCAAGAGATTGGGATATTAACAGTGGGACACAAAATGAGGGATATTCTAGCTCGCTAATAGGAACTTACACTATTTCTGATGGGAAGAGGTCTAGGAATAAAATCAGCTTGGAAAAGCTCAATCTGGACCGAGCCAAGCATCAACTTGATGAATTGGAACAAAGCGTATTATTGCAAGCAATAAACTCCTACCTTAATGTTTTAAGAGACCAAAAGTTTGTTGATTTAAGTAATGGAAATGTGGCTGTTTTGGAGCGCCAATTTGAAGAAATAAAAGATAGATTTAGTCTTGGTGAAGTTACGAGAACTGATGTCGCTCAGGCAGAGTCCGCATTAGCTTCTGCTAGGGCAAATTTAACAGCTAAACGTGGGGCTTTATCTATTACAAAAGAAATTTTTCTGAGCCAAGTTGGAATTGCACCGCAAAATTTGGACCCCGTCAAAAGAGAATTTAAGGTACCAAGAAATGTCGAAGAAGCAAGAAAAAGAGCTTTAAAACAGCATCCAAGAATTCTATCAGCGCAAGTTCAAGAAAAGATAGCAGGCGTTGCAATTGAGATAACAAAAGGGGCCAAAAAGCCATTATTTAGTTTGAAATCTAGCCTAACTAACGGTTACAATCAATCCTCTGGAAATTATAATTCTGCCTCTATCAGGATCGAGGGATCAATCCCGATTTTCGACTCAGATAGGATTGATAATGCAGTGAGGCAGGCGGAGAGTAATCTAAAAGTTGAGGTGGCAAATACTGATTTGGTGAGGAGAAGTACAGCAGAGGAAGTCTCAATCGCATGGTCTAATCTTAGGGTGGCAGAAGCTACTATTGAGGCTAGACAGAGACAGATTGAAGCATCAAAAATTGCTTATGAGGGAGTGTTTGTGGAGGAGAAGCTTGGCACCCGAACGACACTAAATGTCATTAATGCAGAACAAGATCTTCTTGATGCTAGAACTCAGTTGGTGTCAGCAGAAAGGGACTATCATCTTGCATTTTTTTCTGTCTTGGCAGCTTGTGGTGACTTGAATGTAGATTATTTAGGTGTGCCAATTCCTAAAAAGAAAAGGGTTGCCTCAGACCAGAAGGAAAAGGGTTTGAATGCATTTGAATCCATTTTAAAGGAAATAGGAGGTTCTTTCACCAAGTGATTTCTTGACAGGAGCTAAAGTGAAAAAGAATACATGCCAAACGAAAAAAAAACTGAATATGGATCTGGAAAGAAACAACCGATAAAGGGTGGGAAGAATCCTAGAGGTCTCGTTGAGCATGAAATAGAAATCCCAGAAACGCTGGAGCAGGTAAAAAGCTTCCTGAAAACCGAAATAAATAAACCAGAGAAAGAAGAAGTTGAACGGCACAGCATATTGTATCTCAAAGAAGATCAACTGATTTCTCCTGAAAAGGATAATTTGGGGGGGCTTACTCCAGATGATATTTTGGTGTTGAAGAAATTAATAAGGGATGTGGTCAAAGAGGAGTTGGATAATAGGGAGCTGACTAAATAAAATATGAAGAAACTTCAATTAAAGAAAAAGACTCCTGTATCTATAGTTAAAAAAATAAGAAATTCGAACTGCTATCTATTTGAACGAGCTAGAGATCAGTCTAATTACATTTAGAAAGGTTAACAAAAGTTTGAATTATGCGCTTCGCTACCAAACAAGAGATGGGTTCACAAATAAACTGATCTATTTATTGTAGATATTTATACTTTTGTTAAGTAAGGATAAGAATTTTAGAAAATGTATGAGTTATTAGATGATGGAAAAGACTTTTGATCCTCATGAAGTTGAGAAGCGCTTATTAAGCATTTGGCAAGAATCTGGATCCTTTGCTGCAGGTGCAAATGCTAAACCTGGGCAAGGAAAATATTCCATAGTAATTCCTCCACCGAATGTGACAGGTAATTTACACATGGGGCATGCATTCAACAATACTATTCAGGATATTTTGATCCGATGGCATAGAATGCGTGGTTTTGATACTTTATGGCAACCAGGACAAGACCATGCCGGAATAGCTACGCAAATGGTAGTAGAAAGAGAACTAGCAAATAAGAATGATTTAACTAGAGAAAAATTGGGGAGGAAAAAATTTCTTGAAAAAGTCTGGGAATGGAAAGAGCAGAGTGGTGGAACCATAATTGATCAATTAAAACGATTGGGTGCATCTTGTGACTGGAGTAGAAACCGTTTCACTATGGATGAAGGGTTTCAAAAATCCGTACTTACTGCTTTTGTAGAGATGTATCGGGCTGGTTATATTTATCGTGGAGAAAGATTAGTCAACTGGGATCCTCATTTCAAGACTGCTATTTCTGATTTGGAAGTGGAAAATGTTGAGGTGGAAGGATATTTTTGGCACATAAAATATCCCCTCAGAAATGGAGAAAATTATGAATACGTAGAATCTAATGATGATGGAGAAGAGATTTTCCGTGAGCGTCGTGATTATATAGCTATTGCTACAACTAGGCCAGAGACAATGTTAGGTGATGGGGCTGTTGCAGTACACCCTAACGACCAACGTTATAGGAATCTTGTTGGGAAAGAGATTATGTTACCCTTAACAGGTCGTTATATCCCCATCATCCAAGATGAATACCCAGATCCTGATTTTGGATCTGGCGCAGTTAAGATTACGGGAGCCCATGACTTTAACGATTATGAAGTTGCTAAAAGACATGGACTCAAATTTTTTATCCTAATGGATGAATCGGCCAAGTTGGTTGATGCCGATTATGTTCCGAAAGAGTATCGAGGATTGGCAAGGTTCGAGGCGCGAGACAGGATAGTGGCAGACCTTGAAGAGATAGGATTACTCTTAAAAGTGGAGCCTAAGAAAATTGTACAACCATTTGGTGATAGGTCCAAAGTAGTGGTAGAACCATTTCTAACTAAGCAGTGGTTTGTAGATGCTCATGCCATGGTTCAGCCGGCTATAGATGCAGTAAGAAACGGAAAGACAAAAATTTTTCCAGAGAGAGATACGAAAACATATTTTAATTGGTTAGAGAATATAGAGCCATGGTGTGTGAGCCGCCAACTTTGGTGGGGACATCAAATTCCTGTATGGTATGATGAGAATGGTAAGGAGTATTGTGCAGTCACAGAAGAAGAGGCTAGGCAGTTAGCAGAGGGGAAATTTTTAACAAGGGATCCGGATGTTCTAGATACTTGGTTTTCCTCAGCTCTATGGCCAATTGGGACATTAGGCTGGCCAGATAAAACTGAGGAGTTGGAAAAATATTTTCCTACTAGTGTTTTAGTTACTGGCTTCGACATCCTATTTTTCTGGGTGGCAAGGATGATGATGATGCAACTGGGATTAGTATCTCAGGTGCCATTTGAAAAGGTTTACGTACATGCTCTTGTCCGTGATGAGAAGGGAAAAAAGATGTCCAAGTCATTAGGTAATGTAATAGACCCTTTAGACCTGATAGAAGAATATGGAGCAGACTCGGTCAGATTTACTCTTGCCTCGATGGCTGCTATGGGGAGAGACCTGAAGTTATCGACTGACCGTGTTGTGGGGTATAGAAATTTTGGGACAAAAATCTGGAATGCAGCAAGGTATGGTGCAATTAATTCATGTATAAGTCGGGATGAATTTAATCCTTTTGATGCCCAGAATACTCTGAATAAATGGATCATTGGCGAAACTGTTTCCGTTAAAAATGAAGTAGATAAATATCTCCGTATGTTTCGCTTTAATGATGTAGCCAATTCCCTTTATACGCATGTTTGGGGAACGTTTTGCGACTGGTATTTAGAATTCTCAAAACCGTTACTTACGGGAAATGAAGAAGAGGTGAGGGCTGAAACGCAAAGTACTTTCGCGTGGGTATTAGATCAGTGCCTTATAATGCTACATCCTATAATGCCATTTATTACAGAAGAAATTTGGGATAAAACTCGTGTAAGAAAAAACCTCCTAGTTCATCAGGCTTGGCCAGAATACCTTGTAAAAGATTTTTGGGATCAAGCTGCCAAGGATGAAATGAGCTGGATTATCTCTCTTGTTGAAGAGATTCGTTCCGTGAGAGCAGAAATGAATATCCCCGCCGCCATGAAAATTAATCTCCAAATTTTCAAGATAAAAAAAAGAGTGCATAGTTTCCTGAAGAAAAACGAAGTTCTTGTGAGACGACTTGCCAGAATTGAAAAAATTGATTTTTCCAATGAGATACAAGATGGATCCATAAGTATTTCGGTTCCGGGCGCCGAATTCTCGTGTCCTCTCGTAAACCTCATAGATGTATCAAGGGAAAAATCTAGATTGGAAAAAACTTTGCAAAAGCTTAAAATTGAACATGGTGTGTTGGGTGTAAAACTTCAAAATGAAAATTTCTTGACGAAAGCTCCAGACTTAGTTGTAGATGATATTAAGAATAGATACACAACATTAGTTACTGAAATCGAAAAAAAGGAGGAGGCTCTTGCTCGTTTATCTGAGCTGAGCTGAAATAATGGTCACATATACGGAGTTGATAAAAAGTTTGTCGGCTGAGGTCCCATTTGTTGGACCAGAAACGCAGGAAAGATTCCTTGGTTCTGAATTCAAGGTACGTTTGGGTGCTAATGAGAGCATTTTTGGACCATCTGAAATGGCTATAAACGCTATGCAGAAATCGGCAAACTATGATATTTGGAAATACGGTGATCCAGAAAACTTTGAGTTACGAAATGCTCTAGCTCTAAAAATGAAGGTTAGTGATTCAAATATTGTGATTGGAGAAGGAATTGACGCTTTATTAGGTTACTTGGTGAGACTTATTGTTGAGCCTGGTACTAAGGTTGTGACCTCCCTCGGGGCTTATCCGACCTTTAATTATCATGTTAGGGGTTCAGGTGGTGAATTGATTTTTACGCCCTATAAGGAAGATCATGAGGATTTGGAAGCTTTAGTAGCTTTTGCAACCAAGCATGGCGCAAAATTAATTTATGTGGCAAATCCTGACAACCCAATGGGTACTGCAATCTCAGCTAAGCGTATTCAAGATACCATAAGAAATATACCAGAGGGTTGCTTATTATGTCTTGATGAGGCTTATGCTGATTTTTCTAAGGAAGATATTATACCTATTATTGACCCAGAAAATACCAGGGTTTTACGTTTGAGAACTTTTTCTAAAGCATATGGATTAGCAGGAGCCAGAATTGGTTTTGCTGTGGGAGCTAAGGAACTAATTAAGTCTTTTGATAAAATAAGAAACCACTTCGGCGTTAATCGAATTGCACAAATAGGTGCTCTGGTTTCTATCAGCGATGAAGAGCACTTGAAGAAGGTCCAGAAAGCCGTAGATTTTGGGAAGGAATTAATCGGAAAGATAACCACAGAGAATAATTTGTTGGCTATAAAATCATTTACCAATTTCGTTGCAATAGATTGTGGTAGGGGAGGACACTATGCAAAAAAGGTGATGGACAATCTAATTAAAAGCGGTGTTTTTGTACGAATGCCATCTGTCTCCCCACTCAATAGATGTATACGCGTCACAGTAGGAACAGAAGAAGATCTAAATTTTTTTGCTGAAAAATTGCCGGAGGCCTTAAAGTAGGTCCTTTAAATAGTTGCGCGTTGCAATTTTTTCAGCATGTGCTTATTTGAGGCTGTTACTCCTCCTGCAGTGAAGGGAATGTTTTCTTTTTCCAACCCAGCCTCCAAAAGTGCCAAAACCCCTAGAATCATGTGTGGATTCAAATGACCCATGTGTCCTATCCTAAAAACTGATCGTCCTTCCATAAACTCTTCCGAAGAAAAACCAAGCCCAATTCCCAAATCAACTCCACCTTGCTCTGATATCCATTCCCTAACTTTGCTGAAGTCATAACCCTTTGCTACAATAGTTGTGACTGCATTTGATCTATTTTGAACCTCTGGAATATTCAGAGTTAAGGCCCCAAGACCCGATCCTAAATGATCAATGCATTCCCAGACCATTTCAGAAATTATTTCATGTCGTAGAAAAACATTTTCTCTCCCTTCCTCCATAAGCATGTTTAGGGCTTCTAGTTGCCCATATAAGAGGCTTGTAGGTGCGGTGCCTGAAAAGATGTCATAGTATCTTTCAGGGTTTAATCTTGGTTGCCAATCCCAATAGGGACTTATTATCCTCTCAGTTTGATCCACTTCCCGGGAATAAACTTGGGCTCGCTCACTTAGTATGCAGTAAGCAAGCCCTGGTGGCGTCATTAATCCCTTTTGCGAAGCAGCTATAAGGACATCAATACCCCAACTATCCATTTCTATTCGCTCACACCCAAATGATGCAATTGAGTCAATTACCAAAATTGCTGGGTGATTTGCTGCATCAATTGACTCTCTGAATTCTTGAATTCTATTCCTACTTGAACTTGATGTGTCGGTGTGGACTGCAAGAATACCTTTGATATTTCGCTGCTCATCGCCACGCAATATATCTTCAACTTGGTTTGAGTCAATTACACAATTGGATCCCACATCGAGATGAATTAGATTTATTCCGAGCCTCGATGCTATTAAACCCCATTCGCGTCCAAAATAACCAGTTGAACAAAGTAAAACTGTATCTCCAGACCTAAATAAGTTTGCTAATGAAGCTTCCCAAACCCCATGGCCATTAGATATATAGATTACAGCTTTGCCTTTGGTATTTGCAAACTCTGTTAGTCCTCTCATTACCTTTTCTGTCACTAGCTTAAGCTCGTCCCCGTAGATATTAGGTGCAGGTCTATTCATCGCCTGCAAAACCCTCTGGGGAAAGTTGGAAGGCCCAGGTATGGCTAAGTGGTCTCTGCCAAAGCCTAAATTGATGTTGGATATTTTTTTCATCTGCTTGGCATTTTTCCCAATTGGAGGTTAATTAGAAAGGTTGCCAATCTTTCTTTCAAGGGCTACTTATACCAAAATAGTACTAATTTACTAGACTGGATTTAATTTGTTAAAAACGATCAAAAAGAGGTTTGAGGAATTTGATCTACATTGGAGAAAATCGCTTGATCCATGGGAAGGGAGTTCTAAGCAGTTGGTTTCGGCTGAGAGGCACGCGTTTTGGATAGATCATGAATTCTTAAGGTATTTCTATCATAATGACTCAAAGGTAGCTCCCGGAGTTTTTCGGGCAAATCAACCTTCTCCAGCAAGAATCAGCCATTGGGCTAATCTTGGAATAAAGACTATTATCAATTTACGAGGCCGTAGTAATCAGGGTTCCTATTTTCTAGAACGCCAAAAGTGTAAAGATCTTGGGATAAAGCTCATAGACCACCCCCTGTATGCTACACGGTTGGCGGAGCCCAAGGAATTGCTTTCTCTGATAGAGATTTTTAAAAGTATCAAGTATCCGATCCTGTTACATTGTAAGTCAGGCGCTGACAGGGCAGGGCTAGCATCAGTTCTTTACCATCTGATGATCTTAGACACGCCATTGATAATAGCTAGGAAACAGTTGTCTTTTCGCTATTTACATATAAAATTGGCAAGAGCTGGAATACTGGATTTTATGTTGGATGCATACGAGGAAGATAACAAGGAAACTGGGATAAGCTTTAAATCTTGGCTTGAGACACGTTATGATCCTCAAGAGTTAACACAGAGGTTCCGAGGTTAGAGCATTTTAGTTGCTGGATAGTTAGGGATCTAATTTCATGATGGATACCACAAATGATGGCGACCTTTCCAAGGATGTAGAATTAATAGACTCTCGCATCTTAATTAGGTGGTTTTGGGTAAACTATTTTAAGAAGTATGCCGCACTGCTGGTATGTGGAATACTATTCATGAGTGTAGAAGGCAGCATGCTTGGTTTACTCTCGTATTCTATCAAGGCAATGTTTGATGATGTTTTTGTCCCAAGCAATCAAGCTGCCCTATTGTCGGTGGGAGTTATGATTTTTGGTATATTCTTATTGCGCTCTGTTTCCGGTTTGGTCCAAAGATTAATTGTTACATGGGTCAGTCAGAGGGTAGAAAAAGCATTGCAAGAGAATTTACTAGAAAAGTTAATTCATCGAGACATAGAATTTTTTAACAAGGTATCACCGGGGGTATTGATTGAGAGAATGAGGGTCGATACTAGGTCGGTCACTAGTGCAGCTGGCACGATAATCATGACTTTGGTCAGAGATGGAATTTCTCTCATATCTTTAGTTGCCGTGGCTATTTACGTTGACTGGTTGTGGACAGGCATTGCATTTGTTGGGGCTCCACTATTGATTATCCCAGTTTTTTTATTACAAAAATGGATTAGAAAAATATCCAGTAGGAATAGAACTATCGAAGGCAAACTGAGTATTGCTTTGGATGAAATTTTTCATGGTATCACTGTTCTGAAGCTATATTCTTTAGAAACCTATCGTATTAAATTATTCAAGGATCTCTTGGAAAAGGTGCGGAGAATTAGATTCAAGATAGAAGGGGGAGTAGCTTCCACCCCAGCTCTGATTGATTTAATAGCAGGGTTAGGTTTCTTGGGAGTAATGATTTTTGGGGGAGGGCAGATAGTCTCTGGAGAGAAAAGTATTGGAGATTTTATGGCCTTCTTTACGGCTATGGCGCTAATTTTTGAGCCGATGCGGCGATTAAGTAATGTGGCGGGTAATTTGCAAGTCATGCTTGCCAGCGCTGAAAAGATCTTTGTTTTCTTTCGAGATAGTGGTGTTAATATTAAACCGAAAATAATGTTAACCGATCCGGAGAAGATAAATTTTTCAGGTGAGATCATATTTGACAGAGTTATTTTAAGAGTTAGCGATAGGGTAATTTTGGATGATGTCAGTTTTTCTGTTCCTCCGGGAAAAATGGTGGCGTTCGTAGGAAAATCAGGAGCAGGCAAAACAACCATTCTAAGATTACTGGCTGGTTTGGTGAAACCAACTAGTGGTAGGATTCTAGTGGGCGGAACGGACATCAATACGATAGGTGTTGAAATCTTAAGAGCAAACATGTCAATTGTAACACAGGAAAACCAGCTTTTTGATGAGACCATTTATGAAAATATCCGAATAGGTAATTTGGAATCAACTGATTCTCAAATTCAGCAAGCGTGCCAGTTAGCATTTGTGAATGAGTTTTCAAATGATTTTCCGGATAAATTGTTTACTAAAGTAGGACCTAGAGGTGGAAAATTATCCGGGGGACAAAGACAAAGGGTAAACATTGCCAGGGCATTACTCAGGAGTTCACCAATCGTCTTACTTGATGAACCTACAGCTTCATTAGACTCTAAATCTGAGAAACTTGTGCAAAAAGCATTTGATGAGGTAATATCAAATCGAACGACTTTAATTATATCACATAGAATATCTAGTATTTTAAATGCTGAAAAAGTGATTGTGTTGGACCATGGAAAGGTAGTAGAGGAGGGAACTCATAGTAGGCTGGTATCCAGCAATGGCCTCTATTCAGACTTGTACAAACTCCAAATGTTGGGAGGATCTTCAGATTGAACCTAGATAATTATCGAGTTTTGGATAAATCGAGAAAGCTGGTCACTATTTCTGGTAAGGATGCTAAGAAGTTTCTTCAGGGTATCTTGACCAACGACATAGAAAAGGCCATTTTTTCATTGATGTATTCAGGGATTTTGACGCCGCAAGGAAAATATTTATTTGATTTTTTTGTGTGGGGCCTGGACGAAGAAACTTTTCGAATTGATATTGATCAGGAGCGAGTTGAAGATTTGATTAGCACTTTAAATCGCTATCGTCTACGATCAGAGGTTTTTATTTCTGATGAAAATCAGTGTGTGTTACTTGGTTTTGGTCAACAACCCTCTTCAAGTTTTATGGATCCACGAAGTCCCGATTTAGGGTGGAGGAAATTAGTGAGTCCAGACTATGAGGTTGAAAAAAACCTTTGCCTTGAAGCTTTTCATGTTGCATATGAAATGAAAAGAATTGCTGGTCTTATCCCAAAGTATGGATATGAATTAATTCCAAATGAGTCCTATATTTTGGAGGTGGGATTTGATCGGTTGAATGCAGTGAGTTTCAGTAAAGGTTGTTTTGTGGGTCAGGAAGTTACCGCCCGCATGAAGCATAAAACAAACCTTAAGAATGGTCTCATCAAGGTTTCAAATGCTCCAGATTGTTCGAATCAAAGGAAGGAAATTTATAATGAAAAAGGGCAAATGGCTGGTACTTTGTCATCTTCGATAGGGGGAATGGGATTAGGCTTAATTAAATTTTTGTATGCTCAAGGTAGACTATGCTGTGAGGGAAATGAGCTACAGCTTTTAGATTGAGGTGATTGGATTATTTGGCACTTGAAATAATATCAGAAAATTCTTGAAAAACCTTGTTACTTGCAGCAATTACTGAACCATCTAATAGTGGATCAAAGTCTTTATCTAAACAGTTAACTAGTCCACCTGCTTCTTTTATGAGTAATGTGCCTGCAGCTATATCCCAACTATGCAAGCCTCTTTCCCAGTATCCGTCTAACCTACCTGCCGCCACATAAGCTAAATCAAGAGCAGCTGAGCCATTTCTACGCAAACCAGAACATCGTGGCATCAGAGCATTTATTTCTTTCAACGTTGTGGACAAACCACCCTTATTCGCAAAAGGTATTCCAGTAGCAAAAAGCATTTCCAGCATATTTTCTCTACCGGATACTCTCAATCTCTTTTCATTCAGCCAAGCTCCGTTCCCTTTTTCCGCGACATAATATTCATCTTTTACAGGATCATGAATGACCCCTATGACGATTTCCTTTTTGTGCTCCAAGGCTATTGAAATTGCCCAATGCGGTATACCATGTAAAAAATTACTAGTGCCGTCTAACGGATCTACAATCCAGCGTCTAGTGGGATCTTTGCCGATTACCTCTTCACTCTCTTCTCCGACCCAGCCATAAAATGGACGAGCGTGTTCTAATTCTTCTCGGATAATTTTCTCTGCTCTTAGATCAGCCTTTGAAACAAAATCTCCCGGTGATTTAGTTGAAGCTTGTAAATGTTCTACCTCACCAAAATCTTTTAGAAGGCTCCGAGCTGCTTTTCTTGCAGCTTTAATCATGACATTCAATGTAGCACTAAAATTAGGCAATTCTCAATTCCAAAAACAATAAACAACGAACAAGAGATCAAGCCCTTTCAATATATTCACAGGTTTCAGTTGAAACAACGATTTCCTCGTCTTGCTGAATAAAAGGTGGAACTGATACTTTGATACCATTTTGTAGGACTGCTGGTTTGAAACTATTTGATGCAGTCTGCCCTTTTACTGAAGGCTCAGTTTCTATGACTTTACAAATAACTTTTTCAGGTAAAGCGACACTAAGTGCCTCTTCAGCAAAATATTCTATTTGTACGGTCATTCCCTCTTCCAAAAATGCCAAACGATCTGAAATTAAATCTACAGGTAACTCTATTTGTTCAAAAGTTGTCTTATCCATAAAAAACAATGTATTGTCGCTTTTATATAAAAACTGTTGCTCTTTTTGCTCTAGCCTTACCTTCTCCACTTTATCTGCAGACCTAAATCGTTCGTTTAATTTTGAACCATTTCGGAGATTTTTTAACTCAACTTGTGCAAATGCTCCCCCCTTTCCCGGTTTTACATGAGACACTTTTACTGCTATCCAAAGTCCATGGTTATGTTCAATCACATTACCAGGCCTTATCTCATTTCCATTTACCTTAACCATAAAACTCCCCTGATATCGCGATGTTTTAATCAAAATTTCTTCAACTAGCAAGCCATAGTTGAGCAAAAGTGGTCGGCAATTTGGTTTCGAAGAAGGGTTTAGTTGTTCCAGATTGGAATATCGGGTATGACAACTATGGAAAATCTTTAGCTATAAGACAGATTAGATGAGAAAAATCCCAAATGCTGGTTTAATAAAGCGAGACATATCCTTCCCTATCTATTTTCGAGGGGAAACTATAATAGCAAGTCCTGGGGACACACTAATTTCTGCCATTTTGGCTAACAAACCAGAGATTTCAGTACCATCATATTTTTATAATGATGGAGCAAATGCTTCTTCAGCTATTTCAAGTGCTCAAAATTGGAAGATTGATGAATTACTTTACTTAAAGGCTTTCCTACAACAAGAAGTTTATCCTGGATTTGTTTGCGACACTTTAGCGTTTGATAAGAGCAGAGGTTTCAGAAAGTTTAAGCCAAGGAATTTTATTCTAGGTGATGATTTTCGAGGTTTTCACTGGATGAGGCATCTTTTCCAGTCCCAATGGTTTAAATCAAACTTCAAGCCACTCATCAAAGAAATAGGAACTGAAGTAGGAGCGTTTAACTGCAGTGGTGAAGAAGAGGCATTACTTTTTGACGATTTAAACTTTGTATCAGTAGAATTACTTGTGGTTGGGGCTGGGGTTGCTGGTCTGGTCGCAGCATTGACTTGTGCAAGAGCTGGGATGGAAGTTTTACTTTTGGAAAGTGATTTCATATTGGGTGGCCGTCTGAATGATGAAAGTAGAAAGAATGTTTGGGTGGAAGATACTGTTCTTGAACTAAAGAATCTTGGAAATGTTAAAATATATACTAGGACCCAACTTCTAAAGCGAGATGGAGAAGGTCGTTTCCTCGCCATAGAAAAAAGTTATACGCAAGACAAACAACGTAAAATTTCTTCAATAAATAGGTTTCTAAATATTACAGCAAATCATGCTTTCATCGCCACTGGAGCAAGGGAAAGAATACCTTTGAATTTGAACAAGAATTTACCTGGAATGATGTCTACGGGTTTTCTCAATAGGTGTCTTAATCGTTTTGGGCTCGGTCCTAACGATGGAGTTACTTTGTATACGAACAATGATTCTGGATGGAGTTCGGTAAGGCATTTAACAAATTTGGGGTTAAGAATTGATGCTGTTATTGATACAAGACCGGACGCAAGGATGATAGCTGACTGTCCAGTGTTTCGTGGAACTAGAGTTATTGACTTTGCTAGTAGATCTCAGCGTACAAAGTTAATTGTTCGTGACTTTGGGGGACGCCAGGTCAAAATTTCAACCAGCCTTTTAGCGGTTTCTGCAGGCTATAACGCAAATTTTGAAGTAATTAAGGATAATGTCAAAAAGTTAATATGGTGCCCAATCAATTCTTCTTTCATAGCCCAAGTTAGTTCTACTGATTTAACTCTTTTAGGTGGAGCAAATGCACTCTTCTGTCCCAAAAAGGCTGTAGAAAATGCTTACGCAAAAGCATGTGAACTAGTTCAAGAAAAAGGGATGAAAATTGTGAGTGCTAATTTTCCTAAATTAGATTGGAATGGCTATACATGTCAGCCTCTGACCTATGGTGACAGTTTTTATCAAATAGGATCAAAAAAATTGGCAGCTAGAAAAAGAAATGGTTATTCCTTGTTCCAAGGTAGGGGAAATTACCCAAATAGAAAATACTCGCGAGTTGATAGATTAAAATTAGATGCCTTGAAAGCATTTTCGAATGATTCCAGGGAAGTGGATTTGATTAAGAAAATTACTGATGATGGAGCCGAGGAGACAGCATATGAAAAGGTATTTTTTAAAATTGACCCATCTTTATACATCCTACCAACAAAAATGGAGAATCTATCTAAACCCTTTCAGGCCTTGGCAGGCCATTATGATTATCAAAAGCTAGGAGCTAGCTTTGGAATGGTTGGAGATTGGTTGGTCCCAGATTACTTTTTAAACGAGGAAACCTCTTCTAGAAAGGTCGATATTTATAATTTTGAGGTTAAAAATGCTCTTAAAAGTGTTGCCATATCAGACATGTCTGATATGGCAAAAATAGAAGTTTTGGGTAACGATGCTGGGGTCTTCATTCATAAAAATCTTAGTTTTAATAGTGCTGAGCTTGAATTAAACGATTATCAGGAAGGTTGTCTGATTGATGAGACTGGCGCTATGATTGATCAAATAGCAATATTAAGAATTGATACAAATAAATATATTTTGACGACAAGCAGCTATAGCGAAAGAAGACTTTACAATTTTTTGATGGATAGATCGTTGAAGAACCAACCCGGTTCAATAGTGGAAATTAATTTGATAACTGATTTTTATTGTTCATATTTCTTATGTGGACCCAGTGCCAACCATGTTTTAAATGATTTTCTTGACCTAAATTCCAAATCACTGCATTTGAGAAAGACGAAAATCAAAACCATTAATAGTAAGGGAATTAAATATATAATTTGTCATGCCAGTGGGACGATACCGGCTTTTAGGATTTTTATTCCATCAAGTCAGTTCAAACAATCTTTTTCACGGATTTTTAAGTCCGTTTTATTTTTTAAGGGATCAATTGTGGGGCGATCTGCTGCTGAAGCAATTGAATTAGAGAATGGCTTGATTTCTCCAGGAGTATTAGAAAACTTTTCAAGTGTTGGAAAGTCAAAAAATAGTCTTGTGGATAGTACCAATAAAAAAGCATCTGATAATTTGTTAAGGTTTGAATGTCTGAGAGACTTCAGGAGAGGTTCAAGGCTTGCCATTTTGCATCCGATCGGACCTACAAAGAATATTGTTGTGGGATCAGAGGTTCAAAAACTTGAAGGGCCAATCAGGAGCGATATCTTGGGAAAAGTTTTGGTTGGGTATTTCTCAAAAGTTCATGGAAAATTTTTGGGTTATGTTCTTCTTAAAAAGTTTCAAAATTTCAAGAGAAAACCAGTGATTGTTATGAACTTGGGAAAGAATTATATAACTGAATGCGAATTAAGCAGTTTTAATTTTCCTCTAGGGCATGATTGAAATGACAACAAGAGACGAGAAATCTGCAAAATTCAAGATAGGTTCTATCAGATCGGGCTTTTTTTACATTGAGATAAAAATGTTGAGACCTAAAGAAATTTGGTTTTTATACTGTGAAAAAAACAAAGAAAAAAATTTTGGTTCTTTTTTAGATAGGACATTTAATCTTTCTTTGCCAGAAGAATGCGCTATGATTGACGAAGGTGATATGAGTATTATTCATGCTCCTGGAACCTTTTATATCATAAAGATTAGGACGGGGGGGTTGAGCGAGAAAGTCATTAAAGGGCTTTCTCGTTTTGGTCGCACGCACAACTCTTTGGGGGGATTAATAAATTTTAGCATTAAAGGCAGGGGTGTGAACCAGCTGATTAATAGGTTAGTTAGTATCGATGCGGAAAGAATGAAAACTGGGGAGAGTCATGTAATACCTATTTCTTTCGACAAGGGATATCTTTGTAAGAAAAAGACTGGTTCTTATGAATTGATTATTCCATCAAGCTACGTCACTCATTTCATGGAATCAATGGAAGCTATTGTGTGCAAGTTGGAAAATTTGAAAAAGTCAGAAATTATACTTGATAGGTTGTTTTTAAAATTAAGAAACTAAGAGTCCTTGGCATTTCAGTTCTTTTTGCGATTGGTCTAAACATTTCCAGATCAAGTTAACTAATTCATCAATTTCAGAAGCCTGTATAATTAGGGGGGGAGATATAATCATTTTGTCTTCGACAGCTCTCATTATTAAACCATTCCTAAGGCAAATATCTCGAACGATAATGCCAGCTTGGCCTTTATGAGAAAATGAAGCTTGTGTTGATTTATTTGAAGTAAGTTCGAGGGCGCCCATTAGTCCTTTTACTCTAGCTTCCCCGACAAGTGGATGCTCGCTTAGAGCGTTCCACCTTTCAAACATGTGTTGGGCAGTATTTTTGTAGACTTCCTCAATTATTTTTTCTTCTTCAAGTATTCGGAGATTTTCAAGTGAAACTGCAGCTGCTACTGGGTGGGCTGAATATGTATAGCCGTGGCTGAATTCACCTCCACACTTTTCAAGAGTATTGGCTATTTTTGTTGAAATTAGTGAGCCACCAATTGGCTGGTAACCAGATGACAGACCCTTCGCTATAGTCATAATGTCTGGCTTTATTCCGTAATATTGGGATCCAAACCAGGTACCTAATCTACCAAAGCCGCAAATCACCTCATCTGCAATTAGGAGTATATCATTTTGTTTGCAAATTCTATCTATTTCAGGCCAATACGTATCGGGGGGTATTATGACTCCACCAGCACCTTGAATTGGTTCTCCTATAAAAGCACCAATTTTTTCTGGGCCATATTTTTGTATTACAGTTTCTAGTTCTCTAGCTCTCATGATGCCAAAGTCATCAGGACACATATTTTTTCCTTCACCGTACCAATAAGGTTGATTTATATGTATTATTTCGGGTATTGGTAAGCCTCCTTGAGAGTGCATGGTATTCATCCCACCTAGGCTAGCGGCGCCCATAGATGAACCATGATAAGAATTCTTTCTTGATATAATAATTGACTTTTTTGGTTTTCCGACGCTACTCCAATAATGCCGAACTAGCCTAATGTTTGTTTCGTTAGCTTCTGATCCAGAATTACTGAAAAAAACTGTCTCAAGTCCTTCAGGAGCTAAACTAGCTAGTTTAGTTGCAAGTTCAATCGCTGGGGGGTGACTTGTTTGGAAAAAAGTATTATAGTATGGCAACTCCTCCATTTGTTTCTTTGCTGCTACTGCAAGCTCAGTTCTTCCATATCCTATATTGACACACCAGAGACCTGCCATCCCATCCAAGTATTTGTTACCGTCATTATCAAAAATATAAATACCGTCTCCCCTGACGATTATTCGGGGGCTTTTTAATCTTAGTTCCTTTTGATCCGTGAAGGGGTGCAAATGATGTTTTAAATCTAGCTCTTGTAGAATTTTAGTTGGTTTTTGATTGGTTTTTGGAGATAGGCTATCCATCGATTCACTCACTTTTAGTAGACGCAATCTTATATTTTTCAGATTTAAGTATGTAAAAAAATCTATCCGATTATCTGGTACCGAGGGTAGGGATTGAACCTACGACCAATTGGTCCACAACCAACTGCTCTACCACTGAGCTACCTCGGCACATTGAGTCTGAATTACCTTAAAATTAGCTTCCTTTCAAGGGATAAACGAATGATTAAATTTTAGCTAGATGGGAGAAAAATACAAAGAGAATTCTAATTTTTAGTAAAAAGTGATTGGTATGAGGTTGGATCTTTCAAGGTTATATGGTGGTCACTCTTTTTAAGATAGACTTGGGAGAATTACTTGTCTAACTTGGAAAGTTCATCAGCGAAATGTGATTTCATTCTTTAAAAATAATACATTTTTTGTTATCCACGTCTGGTGAGTTCTGGCCTCTCCGTTAAGAGTTATCCTAGTGGCCTTACATTCTCGAAAGGGAGCGGGCTCTGTTTTGGATTGTGGTCCTAAATATACCGGCACCCACCTGGTTACACAGGCTCTCGAGGGTTTTTTCTTAACGTTTGTGCTGGTCTCACACATTTGACTGTGTTTCTAAAGCAATTGAGTTGATAGGAAAATGATTATGGGAGCACCCCAAATGGGAAAAAGGGAGTTGCGAACGATGAGTAAAAGCTTAAGAAAACAAGCTTTTAACAAATATGGTATTGATGCTTCAGTCCTCATATCACAGCATTTTAAAGAATGGTTTCAAGAAAGAAAAAATATTGAAACAATAGCTTTTTATTACCCAATTGGCAGTGAAATTGATCCATTTCCCTTAGTTAATGCACTAGTGGGGTTTTCTATCAGGTTTTGCTTACCAGTCGTTGTCGGGGCTCAATCTCCCCTTATATTCAAGGAGTGGAATCGTAATTCTAAGCTTATGGATTCTAGTTATGGGACTAAAGTACCGGCACAAGGGCAAACTCTTATTCCAGATTTAATTCTTACACCGCTACTTGCCTTTGACCACGCTGGCTCAAGGCTGGGTTATGGGGGAGGGTTTTACGACAGAACGATCGAGTTGCTTAAACGGGATACTAATATTTTTGTCCTAGGGTTAGCTTTTGAGTGTCAGCGAACAGATGTTATCATCCCAATTGAGCCAACTGACCAGAAAATTGATTGTGTGCTTACGGAGAAAGGATTTCAATTCTTTACTATCTCTTAAGCTAAGATATTGAATTAAGGTATGAAAAGTCCTATAAACTATTATGCGAGTACTGTTCCTAGGAGACATAGTTGGTAGAACAGGCCGAGAAGCGATTTTGACTAATATTGAAAATATTCGCAAGCGGCTGAGTATTGATTTTATAATTGTCAATGCCGAAAATGCTACTTCAGGAGCTGGACTTTCCTCTAACCATGCTCTGCAATTATTAAAAACTGGTGTCGATTGCATCACTTTGGGTGATCATGCTTTTGACCAACAAGAAATGATCAGTTTTTCTGAGAAAGAACCGAGAGTGGTAAGGCCTTTGAATTATGCCAAATCAGCACCTGGTTTTGGTTCAAGGTTATTTAAACTTCCCAACAATAAGAAAATTTTGGTTATGCAGGTCTTAGGCCAAGTCTTTATGAAAAGACCTTTCTCCGATCCATTTGAAGCCTTAGAGTTGGAACTAGAGAAATATATAATGAATGGAAACGTATCTGCAATATTCGTCGATATTCATGCGGAAGCTACTTCTGAGAAAAATGCACTAGCGCAACATTTTGACGGTAAAGTTTCTGCAGTTGTTGGGACACATACTCATGTGCCAACTTCAGACACTAGAATTCTTCCTAAAGGAACAGCTTATCAAACTGACGCAGGCATGTGTGGAGATTATCAAAGTGTCATAGGTATGGATAAGGTTGAACCAATAAACAGATTTCGGACTGGGATGTCGAAAGAGCGGTTCAAACCAGCTTCTGGAGAAGCTAGTTTGTCTGGCTTGATAGTAGATTTAAGATTGGATGGGTTAGCACAAAAGGTTGTCCCATTCAGGTATAAGGGCTTGCTGGATCAGCACGGTATGAATTGAGATCTCTATATGGCATTCACCGATCATTATGACATAGCAATATCTCTTATTTTACTTGTAGGGATGTTTTCACTTTTTGTGATTGAGCCTATACCAGTGGAGGTCACCGCACTGTCGACAGCTGTTTTGATGATTATCTTTGGTGTACTACCAAGTGAGGAATTCTTATCAATTCTATCTAATCCAGCTCCATGGACCATTATGGCGATGTTTGTTCTTTCAGGAGCATTAGTGCGAACAGGGGTTTTGAATAAAGTGGGGGAATTCATATCTAAAAACTCAAAAACTAGACCCACTTTGGTTTTGATTTTATTAGCGATCATAACAATCTTTGCTTCGGCATTTATAAATAACACGCCTGTGGTAGTTGTATTGATTCCAATCGTGATAAAATTAGCTTCTGAAATGAATACTTCGGCTTCAAAGTACTTAATTCCATTATCTTATCTAGCAATTATGGGTGGCATGTTGACATTAATAGGAACTTCTACAAATCTTTTAATTGATGGTGTGGCCCAGGACTATAATTTACAGCCCTTTGGCATGTTTGAAATTACTCCAGTCGCTTCCATTTTGGCCCTAGCTGGAATTGCTTATTTATTTTTCTTCTCTCCACTGCTTTTGCCGAAACGAGAATCTATGGCTGAAATACTTTGCGAACGCAATAGAATGAGTTTCTTAACGGAGGTGGTTATACCTAGAGGGTCGCAGTTAATTGAAGAAAAATCAAGCGAGTCAAATATTTTTAATAGAGATGGGATGAGAATTATCGACATAATCAGAAATGATGAATCTTTAGGAAGAGCGTCTGAAACTTTGTTATTTAGGGCAGGAGATAAGGTTGTTTTAAGAACTCAAATGGATGAGTTGATGGGGTTGAAGGAGAGTAGTGATCTTCGAATGATTGATGCCCTTGGGTCAAAACAAACCATGATAATCGAAACCCTGATCCCTCCTGGTTGTCGTTTAGTAGGACGAACTCTTGGACAATTAAGCTTAAGAAGGCGATTTGGAGTATACGTGCTAGCTATTCATCGAAGAAACAAGAATATAGATAAACAACTAGAAAAAGTTACAGTACGTGTCGGTGATACATTATTGATTGAGGGAGCAAGCGAAGACATTCAGAAGTTAGCACTAGAGGTTGATCTCGCCTTTCTTTCTGAGCCAAATGTTAGAGCTTATCGAAGAAAACACGCTCCATTAGTAGTTGGTACTTTGTTAGCGCTAGTATTTTTTGCGTCTTTTGGAGTGGCTTCTTTATTCAGTTTGGCTCTAGCAGGAGTAGCATTTGTTCTTTTTACCAAATGTATCGACATAGACGAAGTATACGACTTTATCGATGGAAAGATATTAGTCTTAGTTTTTTCGATGTTGGCAATAGGTAAATCTTTAGAGTTAACTGGGATGATCGCCAGCTTTACAGAACTTATTCAGCCGTATCTCCATTTACTACCAATCCCTTTGATATTATGGCTTCTGTATCTATTGACATCAGTTTTAACAGAGATGGTGTCAAATAATGCGGTAGCTGTGGTTATAACCCCGGTAGCAATTTCTTTGGCTTACAGCCTTGGATTGGACCCAAGAGCATTTGTTATGACCATTATGATAGCTGCTTCGGCTAGTTTTTCTACCCCAATAGGTTATCAGACAAACACTATGGTATATGGACCTGGGGGATATAAATTTACAGATTTTGTAAGGGTTGGTTTGCCTCTGAATCTTCTTTTTGGTATATTAACATCCGTACTTATTTTCTTTTTTTATATTTAAGGAAGATGATTTGATCTTTTTTTATTTAAATATTCTTTTATGCTTTAGTAGATGGTAGAAACGTATGGCAGGGCACTCAAAATGGGCCAATATTCAGCACCGTAAAGGCCGACAAGATGCTGTTCGATCAAAATTGTTCTCGAAAATTTCAAAAGAAATTACCGTAGCGGCAAAATTAGGTGATGCAGACGTTGACAAAAATCCTAGATTACGCCTTGCGGTAAAGGAAGCCAGAGCAAATTCTGTCCCTAAAGATGTTATAGAGAGAGCAATAAAAAAATCGCAAGGTATAGAAAATACAAATTATGAGGAAATTCGCTATGAAGGTTATGGACCTGGTGGTATTGCCATCATGGTTGAAGCTTTAACGGATAATCGCAATAGGACTGCTTCAAATGTCAGATCTCTTTTTGTTAAGTATGGTGGTAATCTTGGTGAGACAGGATCGGTAGCTTTCATGTTTGATAGATTGGGATTCATTGCTTACCCGGTATCTACTGGCACGGAAGAAAAGATGATGGAAATAGCGATTGAGTGTGGGGCTACGGATATGGAAACAGAAGATGACGCTTTTCTATTCTACTGTGAAAGTGGAGAACTATCATCTGTAGCTGAGTATCTTGAAGAAAAGTTGGGGGACAGTTTAATGACAAAATTGATATGGAGGCCACAGAATTTGGTTGAAATTAACGAGCAGCAAATGCAAACAATTACAAAATTAGTTGACGCTCTGGAAAGTGACGAGGATGTACAAAGTGTACACTCAAATTCGACTTTTTAATATTCAGTCACGATTTATTTGAAGTCCAATGTTAGACTTCTGGTAGATAAATTAGATCAATTTTCCATTGCTCTTTGTGCTTAAAAAGATCATTTATAACTGGGTGTGAAAAACTGATGGAAGAAAGTCAAATCTTTCTATCTCATTTAAACCCCGTAGCTACTACTACGGATAAATGCTATAGCAAATCATGAATGGAACGATCTTCCTCGTTGTATTTTTCTTTTAACTAGGTAATCTAGCATGTTGAAGGTGAACTAGTATGAATAAGATCTTAGCTGAATTAGAAAAAAGAAGGTTAGAAGCCAGACAGGGTGGAGGAAAGGCTCGGATTGAGGCCCAACATAAAAAAGGTAAACTTACAGCGAGAGAACGAATAGAAGTTTTAGTTGATCCAGGATCCTTCGAAGAGTTTGACATGTTTGTTAAACACCGTTGCGTTGATTTTGGGATTGATAAGGATGTCTATCCAGGTGATGGAGTTATCACTGGCTGGGCGACAATAAATGGTCAAATCATCTATTTGTTCAGCCAAGACTTTACGGTTTTTGGAGGTTCTTTATCTGAAACTAACGCTCAAAAAATTTGTAAGGTCATGGACATGGCGCTGCAAAATGGTGCTCCTATTATTGGGTTGAATGATAGTGGTGGTGCAAGGATCCAAGAGGGAGTGGCTTCTTTGGGTGGCTACGCTGAGGTTTTCAAGCGTAATATACTGGCGTCTGGAGTAATCCCACAAATCAGTGTCATAATGGGACCGTGTGCTGGTGGTGCAGTTTATTCACCAGCGATGACTGACTTCATTTTTATGGTTAGGGGCAGCTCTTATATGTTCGTAACAGGACCCGATGTAGTTAAAACGGTGACTAACGAGAGCGTGACTTCAGAGGATCTAGGGGGGGCTGGACCTCATACTTCAAGATCCTCAGTGGCTGATTTGGCTTTTGATAACGATGTTTTGGCACTTAGGGAGGTTAGAAGGCTCCTTGAATACCTTCCATCAAGTAATAGGGCAGGAAATATTTCAAAAAAAGTTTACGACGATCCGGAAAGGATTGAGCCAAGTTTAGACAATCTAATTCCAACGGATGCAGGCCTAGCTTATGATATAAAAGAATTAATAATCAAGCTAGCTGATGAAAATGATTTTCTTGAAATTCAGTCAGATTTTGCACGGAATATTGTCATAGGTTTTTTTAGACTCGGAGGAAGTAGTATTGGTGTGGTAGCAAACCAACCAAAGGTTTTGGCAGGGTGTCTTGATGTTGATAGTTCCAGAAAGGCTGCGCGTTTTGTAAGATTCTGTGATGCTTTTAGTATTCCTATATTAACTTTAGTTGACGTCCCTGGTTTTTTGCCTGGTACTCAACAAGAACATGGAGGCATTATAAAGCATGGAGCAAAATTGCTTTTTGCTTATGGAGAAGCTACGGTACCAAAGGTAACTGTGATTACTCGTAAGGCCTACGGTGGGGCATATGATGTAATGTCTTCTAAACACTTAAGAGGGGATATAAATTATGCTTGGCCCACTGCAGAAATTGCGGTGATGGGGGCTAAAGGTGCAGTTGAAATTATCTACAAATCTGATTTGAGCGATAAAGATAAAATAGAAAAGCATACAAAACAATATGAAGAAAGGTTTTCTAATCCCTTCGTTGCTGCTGAGAAGGGTTACATTGATGAGGTAATCATGCCAAGGAGTACTAGAAAAAGGTTAGTTAGAGCTTTTAAGAGCTTAGTAGGAAAGAGACAAATGAATCCTTGGAAAAAACACGATAACATTCCTCTTTAAAGGTTTTGCATGATTAAACATAAAGGATTCCCCTCTAGGATGCCAGGAACAGACTTTCAATTTACAGTGAGGCATAAGAAGAAAAAGCCACCTGCAATAATTCTTCGTAAGAGAAGGATTGATTCTCCTGGGATATATTACCGTGTGGACTCGATGTTTCTCAAATGTTTAATTGATTATTTTGGTGAATCATTGTTTGTAAGAGGAAATCTCGACTCTGGTCGATTAGGATGGCTTTTCGGAAGAGAAATTGTTCCAGTAGATGATCAATTTGACCCAATCGATTATCATGCAAAGTTAAAGATCAATTTTGATTCAGTTAAAATAAATTATCCAGAACTGCTACGTTGAAGCAATTGTCATGTGGTAATTATAAAAGAGATAATGATGAAAAAAATATTAATCGCTAATCGAGGAGAAATTGCCTGCAGAGTAATAAAAACAGCAGCTAAGATGGGTATCGAAAGCTCAGTGGTTTTTTCAAAAGATGACGCCAGTTCTTTGGCGGTGAAGATGGCGGACAAGGCATTTTTACTTAGGGACTCTAACAATAAGAACCAAGAATACCTTGATATTGATCAAATAATTGGGATAGCAAAAAGAAATAATATAGAGGCCATTCATCCAGGCTATGGATTCCTTTCTGAAAATGCCACATTTGCCAAAGCTATTGAGGAAAATAACATCAAATTTATTGGTCCTCCACATAAAGCAATTGAGATTATGGGAGACAAGATTGTTTCGAAACTTCAGGCAAAAAAATGTGGGGTCTCCACTATACCAGGAGTTGATAGTGAGATTGTAAGCTTGGCCGAGGCGCAAAGAATAGCAGAGGAGATAGGTTTTCCCATAATGGTGAAGGCTTCTGCCGGTGGTGGTGGCAAAGGTATGAGGGTCGTTCATAATAAAGAAGATCTAGCAGAAAATTTTCTATCAGCAAAAAATGAGGCTAAATCAAGTTTTGGAGATGAGAGAATCTTCATTGAGAAATTTGTAGAAAAACCACACCATATCGAAATACAGATCCTTGGGGATAAATTTGGTAATTTCATACATCTAGGCGAAAGGGACTGCTCAATTCAGCGTAGAAATCAAAAGATAATAGAAGAGTCCCCAAGTCCATTTATTGATAGTGTAGTCAGAGATGCAATGGCAGGCCAAGCAATAAAATTAGCCAAATCTGTGAACTATTTTTCAGTAGGAACAGTAGAATTTATAGTGGATGCGCAAAAGAATTTTTATTTCCTAGAGATGAACACTCGTTTACAGGTTGAGCATCCAGTGACCGAGTTAACTACTGGAGTTGATTTGGTAGAGCAAATGATCAGAGTTGCCGCTGGAGAAACATTAAGTCTTAATCAAGAAACAATTTCATTTAGTGGATGCGCAATGGAAGCAAGGGTATATGCGGAAGATCCATCAAGGGAATTCCTGCCATCAGTTGGAAGGCTAAACCAATATTTTCCGCCTGAGGAAATTAAGTCTGATACAGGATGCATTAGGAATGATACTGGTGTTTATGAGGGTAGTGTTATTTCATTTAAATACGATCCAATGATATCAAAATTATGTGTTTGGACGCCCTCTAGAGGAAAATCTCTGGAGTTAATGATGAATTCTCTCGCTGAATTCCGCATTGATGGGATTAAGAATAATCTGAGCTTTTTGATGGATGTAATAAGTAAAGAAAAATTTCAAAAAGGCCAATTTACAACAAATTTTTTATCGGCGGAGTATCCCGAAGGATTTAGAATTCGGAATTTGAGTTCCAGAGATTTAGAATACCTTGGGGCTGCCCTCTTATCTTTGAATAAGCAGTTTGACTTGGATAAAAAATCTGAATCTGAAATTTTTCCTACCATGAGATATCCTAATTTAGAGAAGTATAATATTTACTGGCGTGATAGGATGATTCCCTTGTCATGGAGTTTTTCGGATGGATATCATAGAGTGAAAAATCAGAGTGAAAAGGAATACAGAGTAAATATCAAAAATTTATGTTTTAATCAGGTCACTAAAATAAAAGTTAACTCTAGAAGTTTGAATTTGTGGCTTAGAAAGAAAACTGATGGATTTTTGGTAAACTGGCAGGGTCATGAGGGTGAATTAAAAGTTTACCCTTCAGGATTATCAAGATTGCTGGAATTGATGCCCCAAAAGGAGATGCAAGTAAGCAATCAAACGTTAAGTGCCCCAATGCCAGGTTTGTTAGTGTCTCTGGACGTTTCAGTGGGTGATGAAGTTGAATTAGGGCAAAGATTATGCGCCTTGGAAGCCATGAAAATGGAGAATGTTCTATATGCTGAAAGATCTGGAAAAATCAGTGAATTGAATTGCAAAGAAGGTGACGTCCTTTCTGATGGAGACAAGATATTGGAGTACGAGTGAGCAAAGATTATTTAAACAAATGGAAATCACTGGCCTCAAAGGAGTTAAAGGGAAAACCTTTAGAATCTCTTAATTGGGTCAGCCCTGAAGATATTACAATCAAACCACTTTATACAAAAAGGGATCTGGAGAATGTTTCACACCTAGATGAGTTGCCTGGACTAGCTTACTATAGTCGTGGCCCAAGAGCCACGATGTATGCTGGTAGGCCATGGACAATTCGCCAGTATGCTGGATTTTCAACCGCCGAAGAAAGTAATGCATTTTACAAGAGAAACTTGGAGTCTGGACAAAAGGGTATTTCAGTGGCTTTCGATTTACCTACCCATCGGGGGTATGACAGCGATCATCCAAGGGTCCTTGGTGATGTTGGGAAAGCTGGTGTTGCGATTGATAGTGTTGAAGATATGAAAATTTTGTTCGACGGAATACCTTTAGATAAGATGTCAGTTTCGATGACAATGAATGGTGCAGTAATTCCTATTATGGCAAATTTTGTTATAGCGGCAGAAGAGCAGGGAGTCCGAAAATCTAAATTAACCGGTACAATACAAAATGACATTCTTAAGGAGTTTATGGTAAGGAATACCTACATTTATCCTCCGGAACCCTCAATGCGAATTGTCTCAGATATAATTGAATATACTAGTAGGGAAATGCCTAGATTTAATTCAATTTCGATTTCCGGTTATCATATGCATGAGGCCGGAGCAACTCTAGTCCAAGAATTAGCCTTCACTTTAGCTGATGGAAAGGAATACGTTAAAGCCGCTCTGTCAAAAGGATTAGATATTGATGCTTTTGCAGGAAGACTTTCTTTCTTTTTTGCGATCGGAATGAATTTTTTTATGGAAATTGCTAAATTAAGGGCGGCTCGGTTGCTTTGGGCTAGGATAATGGCTGAATTCAACCCAACAAAAGAGAGCTCATCTCTTTTGAGAGTTCACTGTCAAACTTCGGGAGTAAGCTTGCAAGAGGAGGATCCTTATAACAATATCGTAAGAACATCCTATGAGGCCTTAGCTGGAGCATTAGGAGGAACTCAAAGCTTGCATACTAATGCCTTTGATGAAGCAATGGGATTACCCACTGAATTTTCTTCAAGAATTGCTCGTAACACTCAGTTGATCATGCAAGAAGAGTTAGGAATTACAAAAGTCATTGACCCTCTTGCAGGTAGTTATTATGTTGAAACATTAACAAAACAATTGGTTGAAAAAGCTTGGGGAATTATACAAGAAATTGAAGACTTGGGTGGGATGACAGAAGCAGTTACTTCTGGATTGCCTAAATCCCGTATAGAAGAGTCTGCGGCAAGAAAACAAGCAGCAATAGATCAGGGTAAAGAAGTAATCGTTGGCGTCAATAAATATAAACCATATCAAAAAGAAGATGTGGAGATATTAGATGTAGATAACTTGACAGTTCGTAGCAACCAGATTGATAGATTAAAACATATTAAAGCCACTAGAGACCATGATTTATGTATTGAAAAATTGAGTAATTTAGAAAATACTTGTAGAACTGGTGATGGAAACATACTGGAACAAGCGATTGAGGCAGCTAAAGCGCGAGCTACTGTAGGAGAAATTTCCTCCACTATGGAAAAGGTTTTTGGCAGATACAGGGCTGATACGAAAACCCTTTCAGGGGTTTACCAATCCGTTTATAAAGATGATGAGGCCTTTCTCAAAATTCAAGAGAAAGTGAGATTATTTGCTGATACGGAAGGCCGAAGGCCACGGATTTTAGTTATCAAACTGGGTCAAGATGGGCATGATCGAGGGGCTAAGGTTATAGCAACGGCTTTTGCAGATATGGGGTTTGATGTTGATGTTGGGCCTTTATTCCAAACGCCGGAGGAAGCTGCACAAGATGCGATGGATAATGACGTGCACATTGTTGGGGTATCTTCGCAGGCTGCAGGTCACAAGACATTAGTCCCAGTTCTGGTTGAAAAACTTAAGAGCCTGGGAGGAGAAGAGACTATAGTGGTGTGTGGTGGTGTGATCCCTAAGGGTGACTATCCATTTTTGAAAAATTTAGGAGTGAAAGCAGTATTTGGACCAGGTACCAATATTTTGGATGCGGCCGATAATTTACTTAATATTTTAATGCAAAAATGACGTGAGATTTTAGTATAATATACCCTTATTTTCATATGGAGATTTTTCAATAAAGGTTTGATACATGGGTAGGACAAAGAAAGATAATGCCAGAATAGCCGCACTAGATTTTCATGAATTTCCTAAACCTGGAAAATTAGAAATCCGTGCCACTAAACCACTAGCTAATCAAAGTGATTTAGCGAAAGCATATTCACCAGGTGTAGCAGAGGCATGTCTCGAAATTAGTAATGACGCAAAAACGGCTGTTCGTTACACCTCGAAGGCAAATCTTGTAGCCGTGGTTTCTAATGGATCAGCGGTCTTAGGGTTAGGAAATATTGGTCCTTTGGCATCAAAGCCGGTCATGGAAGGGAAAGCTGTTCTTTTTAAGAAGTTTGCTGGGATTGATTGCTTTGATATTGAAATAAAGGAAGAAAACCCCACCAGATTAGCTGAAATAGTGTCTTCGCTAGAACCCACATTTGGAGCAGTAAATCTGGAAGATATCAAAGCTCCAGATTGTTTTATAGTGGAAGAGATATGCCGAAAAAATATGAATATACCTGTTTTCCATGATGATCAGCATGGCACTGCAATAGTCGTGGGTGCGGCATTGATAAATTCCCTACGCTTAGTGAATAAAGAAATATCAGAAATAAAGGTCGTAACAACGGGTGGAGGCGCTGCAGGTATAGCATGTTTACGGATGTTAATAAGTCTTGGTTGCAAACGAGAAAATATTTGGTTGTGTGACCGATCTGGTCTCGTAACCAAACAGCGTGGGGAGGCGAACAAACATAAGACATTCTTTGCTCAAGATAGCGAATTAAAACTGCTTGAAGAGGTGATTTCTGAGGCAGATTTCTTTCTTGGTCTTTCAGGACCAAATACGTTGACTAAGACCATGATAAAGAAAATGAAACCTTCACCGATAATCTTTGCTTTAGCCAATCCTATCCCAGAAATAATGCCAGAAGTTGTTCACGATACTGTCGAGAATGCAATTGTTGCAACTGGAAGGTCTGATTATCCCAATCAAGTCAACAATGTCCTTTGCTTTCCATTTATATTCAGAGGAGCGCTGGATGTCGGTGCAACTGAAATAAATGAGCCTATGAAAATAGCTTGCGTTCAAGCTATAGCAAAATTGGCCAGAGAGCACTCCTCTGCCGAAGCAGCCGCAGCTTACCAGGGGGAGGATATGAAGTTTGGGCCAAATTATGTTATACCTAAACCCTTTGATCCAAGACTTTTACCGCTAGTAGCTTCAGCAGTAGCTGAGGCAGCAATTGCATCTGGCGTGGCCAGCAGAGAAATCAAATCCATTTCTGAGTATGCGCAAGACTTGGAAAGTGCTGCCTATAAAACTTCCCTACTAATGCGGCCAGTATTTGAAGCAGCCAGATCAGCGACGAGACGGATAGTTTTCTCTGAAGGAGAAGATGAAAGAGTGTTAAGAGCTTCTTTTGCAATGTTAGAGGAGACCGGTGATAGACCAATTCTAATAGGTAGACCTGAGGTTGTCATGCATAGGATAGAAAAGCACGGATTGCCGTTAAAAGTTAATTCAGATTTTCAACTGGTTAATCCTGAAAGTGATCCCCGTTTCAGGGAATATTGGGGGACCTATCATAATATAATGCAGAGACGGGGAGTCACTCCAGCGTTAGCACAGGCAATATTAAGAACAAACAGCACTGCAATAGCTTCTGTAATGGTTTATAGAGATGAAGCTGATAGCATGATTTGCGGTACTTTTGGTCAGTATTTGTGGCATCTTAATTATATTCAGCAAGTAATAGAGAATAATGGTTTAAAGGCGATAGGAGCCCTTTCGCTGATGATTCTCGAGACGGGCCCCCTTTTTATTGCAGACACACAAGTAAATGCTATTCCAACCCCAGAGCAAATTGCTCAGACTGTCATTGCAACAGCTAGACATGTTCGACGATTTGGGGTAGAGCCAAAAATTGCTCTATGTTCACATTCGCAATTTGGTAATTTGGATAGTGTTTCAGGAATAAATATGCGAAAAGCTCTGGAAATATTAGATCAAAGTAAATGTGACTTCTACTACGAAGGGGAAATGCATTCGGATGCTGCGCTTGATGCTGAGCTAAGAGCAAGAATAATGCCTAATAGCCGCTTTGATGGTCCTGCAAATGTCTTAATTTTTGCGAACACTGATGCAGCAAGCGGAGTTAGGAATATTTTGAAAATGTGTGCAAACGGCTTGGAAGTTGGACCAATCCTGATGGGGATGGGGAATAAAGCACATATTGTAACCCCCTCAATTACAGCGCGCGGGCTTTTAAATATTGCAGCTTTGGCTGGGACACCCGTCCAAATGTACGGTTGAGGAATATAGATATTCAGAATGGATTATAAGAGCATATATTCGAGTTGGAAATCGGATCCCGAAAGATTCTGGATGGAGGCTGCCAAGGCCATTGATTGGGTCAAATTTCCCTCGCATGCATTAAACGAAAGTAGGAAACCTTTTTATCAGTGGTTTTCAGATGGTGAGGTAAATACCTGTTATAATGCTGTTGATCGTCATGTTGAGGCAGGATTGGGAACAAAAGATGCAATTATTTATGATAGCCCAGTTACGGGGGGGAAAAGTAAGCTTACTTTTAAAGAATTACTTGAGCAAACGAGCAAGTTTGCTAGCGCCCTACATAGATCAGGTGTTCAGAAAGGTGATAGGGTAATCATTTATATGCCGATGATCCCCGAAGCGATAGTTTCGATGTTGGCCTGTGCTCGCTTGGGTGCTATTCATTCTGTTGTTTTTGGAGGATTTGCAGCTAAAGAGCTGGCTGTAAGAATAGAGGATGCCAAACCTCGTGCCATCGTCTCAGGCTCTTGTGGAATAGAGCCAAGTGGGGTGGTACCATATAAACCACTTTTAGATAAAGCCATTGAGCTGTCCAATCACAAACCAGAATTTTGTGTTGTTTATCAGAGGAAACAGTTAGAAGCTCAACTCGTTTTGGGTCGAGACTTTGAGTGGAACGATTTCCAAAAAAGATCTTCTGAGCACCCATGCCACCCTGTCTTAGGATCTGATCCACTGTATATTTTGTATACATCTGGTACGACTGGTCAACCAAAGGGAGTCATTCGGCCCACTGGGGGACACCTTGTAAGCTTAATGTGGACAATGAGAAATTTCTATGGTGTGGATCCAGGAGATGTATTCTGGGCCGCATCAGATGTCGGTTGGGTGGTGGGTCATTCCTACATAGTTTATGCACCACTGTTTGCCGGCAATACAACAGTTCTTTTTGAGGGTAAGCCGGTAGGGACACCAGATCCTGGAACATTTTGGAGAGTAGTACAAGAGCATAAAATAAAAACACTGTTCACTGCACCTACGGCCTTTCGAGCTATAAAGAGGAGTGATCCTAATGGTGATTATATAAAAAAATTTGATATCTCATCATTGAGGGCTCTTTTTCTAGCCGGAGAACGAGCTGATCCAGATACTATCAAGTGGGCCTCCGAAAAACTGAAAGTTCCAGTGATTGATCATTGGTGGCAAACAGAGACTGGCTTTCCGATGGTGGGATATCCTTTAGGATTCAAGTCTCCTGAAGTGAAGATTGGCTCTGCTGGTTTACCAATGCCAGGTTTTCAAATAGAAGTGTTGGGCGATGATGGTGAATCCCTAGGGGCGGACATGCTTGGCTCGATAGCTGTGAAGCTACCGTTACCTCCGGGAACGCTCCCGACACTTTGGAATGCTGACGAACGCTTCAAGTCAGCATATCTGTCTAGGTTTCCAGGCTATTACGAAACAGGTGATGCGGGTACAATTGACCCTGAGGGCTATGTATCCATTATGGCTAGAACAGACGATGTAATTAACACTGCTGGACATCGCCTCTCTACGGGAGCTATGGAAGAAGTTCTAACTGAACACCCTGATATCGCTGAGTGTGCAGTGATTGGGGTAAAAGATGAATTAAAGGGACAAATTCCAATAGGTTTCATTTGCTTGAATGCTGGAGTTAATAGGGAGCCATCGGGAATAATGGAGGAGGTCGTCCAAAGTATTAGAGAAAAGATTGGTCCAGTGGCAAGTTTCAAAATTGCTATCGTTGTTGATAGGTTGCCAAAGACAAGGTCTGGAAAAATTTTACGTGGGACTATGCTTAAAATCGCTAATGGTGATGAATTCAAAACACCAGCCACTATAGATGATGCTACGATACTGATTGAAATAGAGCAAGCTTTGGAAAAGGTAGGCTATCCTCAATAATCTGTAGTATAATTACTCACCGTAAGGTATCCAAATATTCTTTACTTGAGTCGCCTTATGTAAGGACAACATTCTGAATTCTTTTGATAATTCTAGCCAAGCATAGTGAGCGCCGTAATTTACCCAGGTTTGTTTTAAATTGGATGTAGACAATTCTTCGACAATAGCTGATCCTTCCTTGCTACCAAAATACCATATACCATCTACGCCCATGTGGATGGCTAGTGTTTGGGTAAGTGTTTCCCTATTTCCTGTGACAATGTTAATTGCACCTGCTGGCATGTCCGAGGATTCAAAAACTTGATACATATCTAAAGCACTAAGAGGGTGAGTCTCGGAGGGAATTGCAACGACGGAATTGCCAGTGCACAAGGCACTAAAAACCAAATGTATAAAAGAGAGTAGAGGATTATCGTTTGGGCACACTATGCCTATGACTCCAATGGGTTCTTTCATTGCTAAAGAAACACCCCTGATTGGGACATCGTGTATAGTACCTTCAAATTTATCCGCCCAGGCAGCATAATGAAAAATGGTCTCAAGACTACTTTCGACTTCTTTTTCTCCATCTATACCAGTCATTTTTTGGAGGATATCTGCATATTCTTTTTTCCGTAATTCCAGATTCTCTGCTGCATAATATATGACTTGAGCTCTATTGTGTGCAGTCATGTTCCTCCACTTTTCTTCCTTGCTGGCGGCTTCTACTGCATCTCGGATATCCTTTTTGTTTCCTTCTGGGACTTGTCCAATAATTTGATTGGAACGGCTAAAGATCTTTCTGTCATATCCGCTATCGGATCGGTTTTGTTTGCCTCCAATAAAGAGTTTTCTTGTGCGGTCAATATTTTGTTCTTTGCTTATTTTTAGTACACTGGGATCTTTAGTTAATGAATTAATGGGAGTTGTCTTCGTAGACAGATCTCGATCTCTCAAGTATTCTAAGAGGCCTTCCTTCCCGCCTTCTCTCCCGTAACCACTTTCCCTATAACCACCAAATCCTGCTGATGCATCAAACATGTTGGTCGAGTTAATCCAAACAACTCCAACTTTAATTTTTGGAGCTAAATCTAAACCGAGGTTGATGCTCTCTGTCCAGACACTTGTCGACAATCCATACCGAGAATTATTGGCAATTTCTACAGCTTCGTTAGGGGTTCTAAATGTTATGACGCTAAGAACTGGACCAAAGATTTCTGCTTGACAGATATTCATGGATTGGTGGGTGTGCTCTAAGAGAGTAGGCGGATAGAAGAAACCATCTGCGGGAATTTTCACTTTAGGTTGATATACCCTAGCTCCCTCTTTCGCGCCACTAGCAACTAAGCTCTTGATTTTTTCCAGCTGATCGAAAGAATTTATGGCACCTATGTCTGTGGATTTATCTAGTGGATCACCTAGGTGCAATTTTTCCATCCTTCTTTTCAGCTTTGCTATAAATTTTTTCTGAATGCCTTCTTGTATAAGCAGTCTAGAACCTGCACAACAAACCTCTCCTTGGTTGAACCAGATAGAGTCTATCACACCTTCAACAGCACTATCCAAGTCGGCATCCTCAAAAACGATGAAAGCAGACTTTCCACCGAGTTCAAGGCTCAACTTTTTTCCTTCCCCAGCAGTTTGCTTCCTCAGTAATCTACCAACTTCAGTTGATCCAGTAAAAGCTAATTTAGAGACAGTTGGATGTCCTGCAATGTATGAGCCAGTTTTCCCGTCCCCAGTAACGATATTGATGACTCCAGGCGGGATTAGTGCTTCCATACAGAGTTCAGCAAAGAAAAGAGCAGTTAGTGAAGTTGTCTCGGCTGGTTTCAGAACTATTGTATTCCCTGTTGCTAATGCTGGGGCTATTTTCCAGGCAAGCATTAGTAGAGGAAAATTCCAGGGAATAATTTGACCAACGACGCCAAAAGGTTCTTTTTCTGGAAATTCATCTTTGAAAATTTTCCCCCAACCAGCATGGTAGTAAAAGTGACGAGCCACAAGTGGAATATCAATGTCACGGCTTTCTCTTATGGGTTTCCCATTGTCTAAAGTTTCTAGGACGGAGAGAATTCTACTATTTTTTTGTATCAAACGCGCCAATGCATAGATATATTTAGACCTTTGAAAGGAGCTCACATTTTTCCATATTTTGAAAGCAGCTTTAGCTGACTTTACAGCAATTTTGATGTCATTTTCAGTCCCATTGGATATTTTTGCTAATACTTCTCCAGTTGATGGGTTTATAGTTTTAAAGGTATTTTTCGGGTTGGTCATCTTACCATTGATGAAATGGCCAAATTTCTTCTTTGACTTAGACAACCAATCATATGCTGCACTTGAAGACTCTGGGGATGGGCCATAATTCATAATTGTGTTGTTTTGCTTCATGCTTTTCCTTTCAGACAATTGGATGCCTGTTTCCAGATGAATAGGCTCCAGAAACAAAATGGTCTAGTTGTCTTTCAACGTCTGCGAGTAGTGATGATGCGCCAATCCTGAACAAACTTTTGTCAAGCCATTCTTCTGCTAGTTCTTCCTTTATGAGCACCAGGTAGTTTATTGCTTGTTTGGCTTTGGAGATCCCTCCAGCCGCTTTAAATCCAACTTTAAACCCAGTCATTTCATGGAAATCTCGAATGGCCCTTAACATGACTAGAGATACTGGGAGACTAGCATTTGTTGGTTCTTTTCCAGTAGACGTCTTTATAAAATCAGCCCCGGCTAACATAGAAACCCAGCTGGCACGTGCAACATTCCGAAGGGTGCCCAAATCTCCGGCTCCGATGATGACCTTTAAATGAAACGATCCGCACGCTTTTTTATAGGCTTTTATATCGTTGTAGAGTGATCTCCAGTTTGCCGTTAAAACTTTGTTTCTATTAATTACTACATCAATCTCACTAGCGCCATTGCTAATGGCGGCATTGATTTCGGAGATTTTTGTGCGCTCTGGAACCAAACCAGTTGGAAATCCAGTAGCAACAGATGCCAACTCGACAGCACTTTTTTCGAGTGCCGATTTTGCTGTGCGGACCAATTCTGGATAAACACAGACGGCTGCAGTAGAAAGTGCTGTGGAGTTGGATAAGGAGTCCAGTATATCCTTTCTGACTGGATTCCTAGCTTTATGACATAGTCTCTCCACTCTAGCGGGGGTGTCATCGCCAGCTAGAGTTGTTAAATCCATGAACTGAATTGCTTTTAATAGCCAATCTGCTTGATACCTTTTTTTAACTGATCGGCGTTTCACTAGCGTCTCACATCGTCGTTCTACTGCGCTAAGATTTACTTTTTGACTCAGTATCAAATTAATATCTAACTCTAAAGGGTCTCTTGCTGTCAAAATAATATCCTTTAATAGGATGGTCTATTAGTCACAATTTGATAATATAGGCACAATCATATCCGTTCCAAAAGCGGTGGTAAAGATTATTTAGATATGGCTTGAGGTAAATAATGAACAAAGAATTTTCAAAAACTAATTTTCTTGAACTTAAAGATCATGCATATTTAATGATGTCAAAAGCATATGCTCCATACTCTAAATTTCAGGTCGGAGCGGCGTTATTAGCAGAAAATAAAAAAATGTTTGGAGGGTGCAACGTTGAAAATGCTGCATATCCTGAGGGCACCTGCGCAGAAGCTGGAGCCATCAGTGCTATGGTAGCAGGTGGTGGAATGATTATTAAAACTATGTGCGTGATATCTCAATCTGAAAAAATTGTGAGTCCGTGTGGGGGATGCAGGCAGAAAATTAGTGAATTTTCAACAGAAGATACAAAAGTTTTTCTTATGAATGTCAAAGGAGACTTTAAAATTTTTACAGTTGAAGACTTGTTACCATTCAGTTTCTCTGAGTTTGATCACCTTATTAAATATTAACGAGTTGGAAGTATTATATGATTTTGATTCAAGACCTAATTGCAAAAAAGCGTGTAGGGAAGGAATTGACCTCTGAAGAGATAAGTTGGTTTGTAAAAAACCTTACTGATAAAGTTTTATCTGAAGGACAGGTAGCCGCTCTTGCTATGGCAATTTGTATAATGGGGATGACTTTGAGAGAGCGAGTGGCACTCACCTTGTCCATGAAGGATAGTGGAAAGACTTTGAGTTGGAAGTTGCCAGGTCCTATAGTAGATAAACATTCTACTGGTGGTGTAGGGGATTCAGTATCCTTGCTACTGGCCCCAATTTTAGCTGCATGCGGCGCATATGTACCAATGATTTCGGGAAGGGGTTTGGGTCATACTGGAGGAACTCTGGACAAATTCGAATCCATTCCGGGTTATAAAACTACTCCCGATGAAGCCCTGTTGATTAAGGTTGTGACTGAGGTTGGCTGTGCTATCATTGGCCAAACAAGTGAATTAGCTCCTGCAGACAGACGTTTTTATGCTATTCGTGATGTAACCGGAACTGTTGAATCGGTAGACCTGATTACAGCATCTATACTTTCAAAAAAACTTGCAGCTGGTTTGGAAACACTTGTTTTGGATGTCAAATGCGGTAATGGGGCGTTTATGACAGAATTTGCAGATGCATCAAATCTAGCTCGTTCCTTGGTCCAAGTTTCAAATGGGAGTGGTTGTAAGACGAGTGCAATAGTTACCGATATGAACCAACCCCTATCTCAGAGTGTGGGAAATTCTTTAGAAATCCAAACGGCCATAAGGGTTTTGAAAGGGGAAAAACTTGATAGGAGACTTTTACAAGTAACCTACGCTCTTGGAGAAATAATGCTATGCAATTCCGGTCTTTCGACTAATAAGGTTGAAGCTCGACATCTGATAGATTCGGTTTTAAATAGAGGTTGTGCAGTAGAGAAATTTGCAAAAATGGTAAGTGGTCTAGGGGGACCAAAGGATTTGGTTGAAAAACCAGACAAATACCTTGAAAAAGCTAAAGTTTCTGGAGACATATGTGCTACCGATAGTGGATATATTAATCATATAAATACAAGGAAATTAGGTAATATCCTTATAGCTTTAGGAGGTGGGCGCCGTAGAGTTGAAGATGAAATAGATCATTCGGTTGGAATAAGATTTTCGATTGAGTTGGGCAGTAGTGTTGAAAAGAATCAACCTATTGCAAAATTGTATGCCTCCTCTGAGACTCAATTTGAGTCTGCTTATCAACAAATCAAGAAATGTATTACTGTAGAACCTTCAGATAGATCTGATAGGGTGGATCCCATTATTGAGTATTTTGCATGAAAGGACGAGGGGTATGGATAGTAATGGATGCGGTTGGAATAGGTGGAGCACCTGACGCTGTTCTTTTTGGAGACTCTGGAGCGGATACTCTTGGGAATATTAATAAAGCTTGTGCTGCTGGTCTCGCAAATAACGGCAGAGAGGGTGAACTGCAAATACCTAATCTTAAGGCACTTGGAATATTCCGTGCGCATGAAGAAGCGAATTCTCAAAAATACACTGGGCACTGCACCGAATACCCTAAGTCGTCATATGCATCGGCAACTGAAATTAGTCATGGAAAGGATACTCCCTCAGGGCATTGGGAATTAGCAGGAGTCCCTGTCGATTGGGAATGGAAATATTTCAAGGATAAACATAATTCCTTTCCAAAGGAGGCAATAGCCAAAATTTTAGGAGCAGGCAACGCAACCAAGATTTTAGGTAACTGTCATGCATCTGGGGTCGAGATCATCAAGAATTTTGGTGAAAATCACATGACTAATCTGCACCCAATATTTTATACATCAGTGGATAGTGTTGTTCAAATAGCCTGTCATGAAGAGTATTTTGGCTTACAAAATCTTTATAAGCTTTGCGAGGAGGCCGCCAAAGTTTTTCATCCCATGATGGTAGGTAGAATAATTGCCCGACCATTTTTGGGTAGTAATGCTGACAATTTTTATAGAACAAATAATCGTAAAGATTATACTATCTCTCCACCCAAGCCTACCATTTGTGAGCATTTAAAAAGAAGTGGTAGGGCTTGCCATGCAATTGGAAAAATCGCAGATATTTTCGCCCACAAGGGTATTTCGACAAGCATAAGTGGAATGACTGATGACATTTTATTTGATGAAATGTTGAGGATAATTAATAGCGCGCAAAGCGGTAATTTAATTTTTGCTAACTTTGTGGAATTTGACTCACTATTTGGACATAGAAGAGATGTTTCAGGATTTGCACTTGCTTTGGAACGCTTTGACAAAAAAATTGGAGTATTGCTAGAGCAGCTAGACCCTGACGATTTTCTTATTATCACGGCAGATCATGGTAATGATCCTACCTTTAGAGGTGCTGACCATACGAGAGAACGAGTACCAGTTTTAATGGCTGGAAATTTTGCCCAGCCTGGGAATCACGGTAAAATATTCTTTTCTGATGTTGGGGCAACTATGGCCTCTTACCTTGGCCTCACCGGGGAGCTGCAAGGAGAGAATATTTATGATTAGAGTCACGAAAAAAAATTGGAGAAATTAGAATGAAAAATCTTAAGATTGTAGAACACCCATTAGTTCAACATAAATTGACCAAGATGAGAAGGAAAGATACTCCTACTAACCATTTTAGACAATTATTGAGGGAAATTAGCCTGCTACTAGCCTATGAAATCACGCGTAATCTAGATATGTCAGAAGTTGGGATCGAAACGCCATTGGAAGAGTTTAATGCACCGACACTAGATGGAAAAAAATTAGCGCTAATTTCTATTTTGCGGGCAGGAAATGGTCTCCTAGACGGAGTATTAGATCTAATACCATCTGCACGTGTAGGTTTTGTGGGTCTTTATAGAGATGAAAAGACCCTCGAGCCCGTGCAATATTATTTTAAGGTTCCTGGGGAGCTTGCCGAAAGGGTCGTAATCACCCTAGACCCGATGTTGGCCACGGGTAATTCAGCAAGTGCAGCGATTGACTTACTCAAGAATGCTGGTGCAAAGACAATAAGATTTTTATGTTTATTGGCAGCACCCGAGGGCGTAAAAACACTATCTGCTGCACATCCCGATGTTCCAATAGTGACGGCAGCTTTGGATCGGCAGCTTAATGATATTGGTTACATAATGCCTGGCTTGGGAGATGCTGGTGATAGAATGTTTGGTACCAAATAAGCTAGCCCAATCAATTACTTCCGTTGGATTTTCTAAGAAGAATAGCCTACAAATTACCTACTAGCATATACAGTTTTAGGTGGTTCTAGTGGTGGTCCATCTGGATCTAGACCGTGAACATCCTGAGCAAATTCAGCAAACTCTTTAGCCATTCCAGACATAATTTTTCCAAAGCCTTCATATGGGTCATTCCCCTCAAAAGTTAAAATTACATAATCACCATTTGGTGTTTCCTGCAAAAAACTTCTTTCATAGACCCCGACATCCTCTCTGGATTTATCAAAATTGCTTTTCATGGGTTCTTTATTAAGTTCCCCCATCATTTTTCACCATTCATCTTTTTTCCTGGACAATATAGGCATACACATCGCAAGAAGTGCCATTTTGTAATCCTCTCATTAAATTTGAACTTATTTTCATCATATATTGGTTAAGCACTAAAATTACTTGGCTAAGTTTTGCAAAAAAAATAGTGTTCGGCTGAAAGCTATCTCGACACTATTTTAGTGTGGAAATTTGCACACGTTTGATTCTCTCTTTTTTAATTTTTCTTGAAGGGAGAGGGACCTATAGGAATGTAACGAAAGGGGATTTATCCTCTCCCTTCAAAATAAAAGGGTATTCAATAGAGGTAACTAGGACAATAATCACCTAACGTCACCTCACGCGACGTAATCATCTTCATAATAAACTTTATATGTTTAAATAAAGTGATTTAGTCTCTGAAAGTAACTTTTTTAGGTAAAAATTAAAAAAATCCTTTAAATCATCCATATTGAGGTAGTCATGCAATTAGATGAGAATGAAGACTCGGAGTTTGTCAAATTTTGGAACACCGTATTAGAACCTAAGTTCACAAGATTCCGTCATATTCTAGAAGGGGGGTTGTCTCGTTACTCTTCCAATATTTTGCCAACTCTAGGAATAAAAGGGGGTATGTCCGTTTTAGATGTGGGATGCGGTTGGGGAGATATGGCTATAGATATATCCAAAATAGTCGTACCAAAAGGGCTTGTGGTGGGAATTGATTGTGTGGAAGAATTTCTTAGCGTAGCTCGACGAGACGCAAAAAAAATGGAGATAGATAATGTTTTCTTCCTGCAAGGTGATGCTGAAAAATCACTACCAGAGAGAGAGTTTGATTATGTGGTGGCTCGTTTTGGAACCATGTTTTTTACTAATCCTGTGGCGGCTTTGCGAAATATAAGATTTGCTCTTAAGCCTGGGGGACAATTCACTCATATAGTTTGGAGGAATAGATCGGACTGTCCAGCTGTAGAGGAAGCACGTAATATAGCACTCAAGTACCTTCCGTATTCAAGTAAGGAAGGAGAGAACTGTGGTCCTGGACCTTTTTCAATGGCAAATCAAGACATTACAACGGCTATGATGAAAAGTGCTGGTTTTACCAATATTTCCTTTGAAAGGATGGATGAAAAAATCATGGTTGGAAGCGATGTCGAGGAAGCTATAGAATTTGCTTTATCAATTGGTCCAGCGGGAGAAATCATCAGAGAAGCAAATGAACACTGCTCTAAGGAAAAAAGAACAAAAATAAAAAATGAAATGCGTTCTTATTTTGGAACAGCAGAACACGATACCAAAGGTATTTGGATGCCAATGTCAGCGTGGGTTATTTCCTCTACCAATCCAGGTTTTGAAAACGCCTCTTGATCTTAGTTAAGGATCGTAAGAGTTTGGTATAGTTAGCAAGTTCGTTAGAGAAAAAATTTTGGATTCTAGCTGGGGACAGGCGTCTGCATTTGTAAATCAGGGGCTGTTTCACTGGAGTGGGGTAAGGTTACTACAAAAACCAAACCCTAGCTGGGCTAAATTGGATCAAAAATATTAGATAGATATCTACATAGATTTGATATTCAGTTTTTGGGAGGAAGATTAAATGAGACCATCAAATTGGATCGACTGCATGGCTCCTGCTCACGGTCCGCCACCTAAAAATGTAGCTAGTTTTTTGTGGTGGGGATTACGAGGCAGTTTCAAGGTTTTAACTTTAGCAGGTAGCATTTCCATTTTAACTGGCGTGACTGAAGTTGCAGCTGTCCTTTTGTTAGGACTCTTAATAGATGCAGCTTTAATGTCTTCGCCTAAAAATCCATTAGCTGATCAGATTTGGTTGTTTTCCGCTGGGGTTTTATTTTTTCTTTTAGTTCGTCCCATTATTTTTGGTGCTACGTCATATATGCAAACAGTGGTAGTATCCCCCAACATCTTTAATCTTGTACTTTCGAGGCTCCACCGTTGGAGCCTCGGTCATTCTATCAAATTTTTTGAAAATGATTTTGCTGGTCGAATTGCACAAAAAGAAATGCAAACTTCAAGAGCAGCGACGGAAGTTGTTATAGAAATTTTGCAAACAGTTTTGTTTGCTTTTGCATCTATTATTGGGGCCATATTTATACTGACTTCAGTTGATTTGTTGTTAGCAATTTTCCTAAGTAGTTGGATAGTCTCCTATTTGCTAATGATTCAATTTTTTATGCCAAAGATACGTAAGCGTTCTGGGGCAAAGGCAAGCACACGTGCTATGGTAACTGGCCAGATAGTTGATACGGTTACTAATATTAAAACCGTCAAGCTTTTTGCTCACAATGACCATGAAGATCGTGCGGCACTCAGGGCAATGGGAACATTTCGTGATAGATCAATAGAATATGGTGTGATGGCCGCCTGGTTTCGCTTCTGTTTAAATGCCTTGGCAGGAGTTTTGCCGGTAATGATGGTTGGAGGTGGACTTTGGTTTTGGAGCAAAGGTAGTGTTACAGCTGGGGACATTGCTGCTACTGGAGCAATATCTCTTCGTCTTTCCCAAATGACAGGCTGGGTAAGTTATGTATTAATGAATATTTATTCCAACTTGGGGGAAATTGAGGATGGGATAAAAACATTGTCTCCATCTCATGATTTAATTGATAAACCAAATGCGCAAAAGCTAAAAATAACTATCGGTGAAATAAGGTTCAACCGTATAAGATTTTCCTACGATCGGGAGATTGGAGGAGTGCATGATATTTCTCTAAAAATAGCTTCAGGTGAAAGGGTGGGACTAGTTGGCGCTTCTGGTGCGGGAAAATCTACCCTAGTATCGTTGTTACTTCGTCTATACGACGCTGAATTTGGTGCCGTAAGTATTGATGGCCAAGATCTAAGACACGTTACACAAGAAAGTCTGCGTAGGCAGATTGGCATGGTCACCCAAGAGACTGCTTTATTTAACCGCTCAGCTAGGGACAACATACTTTATGGAAAATCTGATGCAACTGAGGAAGAGATGCTTTACGCTGCTAAACAAGCTGAAGCCCATGACTTCATTTTGCAATTGAAGGATCATCAAGGACGAATAGGTTATGAAGCCCATCTAGGTGAAAATGGTATCAAGTTGTCTGGTGGCCAACGCCAACGTATAGCATTAGCAAGAGCCATTTTGAAAGATGCTCCTATTCTAGTTTTAGATGAGGCCACCAGTGCACTTGACAGCCAAGTTGAAGCATCAATTCAAATCGCTCTTGGACGAGTCATGAATAATAAAACAGTTCTTGCGATTGCTCACCGACTTTCAACCCTTAGCAAAATGGACAGAATAATAGTAATGGATAGTGGGTGCATAGTAGAAAGTGGTACACATAAAAAATTGTTGGAAATAGGAGGACTCTATTCCAAATATTGGGAGCACCAATCGGGTGGATTCATAGAAACGCAAAATGTATCTGATTAGGATAAGCATTAATATTCATGTTTAGCCATTTTATAGTTATATATGAAGTCCAACTAGCTTTGTGGATTTTATATATAGGTTTTTATACATTTCCTCGTCATATACCTGAAAATTTGGACTTTGCATGGGCCAACCGCCTTCTTCATCCTTTTTTTCTTTGTAAATACCTACCTGGCTATAAAAACATCCTGAGTTATCTGCTACCGTTTCATCTAGGAGACAATGTAAAGAAGTTTGGGAACCCAACCACGGATCTACCATTCCTGCCATCTTAAAAAATGGCTTAAATAGGTAGTCTTGGAAAAAAACGGGCATAGTATGCTTTATAAGTGGAGTTTGCATCCAACCAGGGTGAATACTGACCGCAGTAACATTAAACTTTTCGAGTAATTTGCCTTGATATTTGGTATAAAGAACTTGAGCTAATTTTGACTGGTAATAAGCATCCCACCCAGAATATTTTCTTGTCTCAAAATTTAAGTCTTCAAGATTGATCAAACCTTTTTCATGATACACGCCCAGGTGTGCACTATTCTAGAAGATTTAGCTTTCTTTAACACAGGCACTAAGAGTTCTGTTAAAAGAAAGTGCCCCAGAAAATTTGTACCAAGCTGTAGTTCAAATCCATCCTCAGTAGTTGCTCTGGGCGTATTCATTACAGCTGTATTATTTATCAAGCCATTTAATTTTTGAATAATCCTTAGAAAAGTTCTTAACAAAATTTCTAACTGATTTGAGTGATGCTAAATTGATAGGTTTGTTGTGGACCTTACTCTTCGGATAGTCTCTGCGAAGGGTATTAGTAATTTTTCTGATGCCTCATTGTTACGGCTGGCGCAAACAATAGTAGCAGATTGTTTTGCTAATTGTTTTGCCGTAGCAAGACCAACTCCTGAGGTTATTCCCGTAATAATGTAGATTTTTTCTGAAAGATCCTTTTCAAGATTTTATTTTGAACACATAAAGAATTTTTCCATTTGGATCCTCACATTCTTATTTGTTGCATATAGCCATATTTATCTTGCCCTCACGCTACTCAAAAATACGCATGCTATTTTCCTAACTGCTCAAAGAGAAATCGAAAAATATTTTAGTGTAAGTGGCTCTAACTAATTTTCTCCATTGAATATAAAGTATCAACATATCCGTTCTCTGCGTCCCACTTTTTCATTTCATCTGTTGCCATAGAGGCCGCGTTATTGCAATTATTCAACATCATGGATTTATGGTCATTTATCTTCGTCAGCTTTTATTCGGTAATGAGACTATTAGTGTGATCAGAGGGACTTTTAACAAGTTCCTTAAAATCATCAAAAGTGCAGGTATATTCAGAAACCATACATAGGTTCATTTTTATCTCTTCATTAATTGCAATAGCATTATTAAATAATCGATTTAGATTTTTGGGAAGGCCTGACCCTGCGTAATCAAGCCAATGAGTTATAATACTTCTCAAAAGTTCCCTGGAGATTAATGACGGCTGAGCAAGCTTGCTGAGGCTTCCCAGAATTACAGGAAGAGTAAAGCTCCAAGGCCCGTAACAAAAACAAGTTCTAATCCCAACAGGTTTTACCTCTCATACATTTTGATTGAAGCGTTACTTTTGACTTATGATTGGATCATTTGGATTCTCATTAGTTTCACCGCAAAAATAAAATTGGTTGTTTTAAACAAATTTCCTAGTCGACGCGATTTATCTCGTTGCAATAATTTAAACTATGATGCAATTTGTAAATCATTAGAATTTCAAGAGGGAGGATTAAATGAACGTAATAATGAAACTTTTTGTCGTGGGGCTTATATCGGCTTTTGTGGCTAGCGGGTCTTTTGCTGCTGACGTAACCATGCGAATTTCTCTTCAGTTGCCTATTAAGAGCCACCTGGGACAAAACTTGTTGCTGTTTAAGGAACAGGTAGAGTCTAAATCAAATGGTGGCATCATAATTGAGATATATGACTCTGCACAACTCTATAAAGATAAAGAAGTCCCCGCAGCAGTTGGCTCCGGTTCTATTGAGGCGGGCGTTGCATCTTTAACTAGGTATGTCGGAGATATTCCAGCAGTTGATATTTTTTACCAGCCTTTCTTGTTTGATAGTGAGGAAAAGGTTCGAAAGGCCGTAGCAAAGGGTTCCGCAATTCGAGGACCTATCGATGACGCCATAAAAGACACTGGCTCGACTGTCTTATGGTGGCAGGCCTATGGGGGCGCAATAATGCTTTCAAATGGAGGGGCAATTAGTAATCCTGACGATATGAAAGGTAAGAAAGTTCGTGTATTCGGTAAAACTCTTGGTCAGTTTGTGGAAGCAACTGGTGGGGCTCCCACCCTTATTTCTGGATCTGAGCAATATCTGGCATATCAGCGTGGTACGGTTGATGTGGGTATGACGGGGGTGTCAGGTGTGAAATCTCGAAAGTTATACGAGGTCATGGATACTATAACAGTTACTAATCATGCTGATATTGAATTCATAGTTGTTGTTAATACAAATTGGTGGAATGGGTTATCTGGGGATCAGAAAAAAATAATTTCAGAAGCTGCATCTTTCGCTGAAAAATCAGTTCGTGATAAGATGTCTGAAATTGAGGCCGAAGCCTATGAAATAGCAAAAGCTAACGGCATGAATGTGGTTATACCTTCTAAATCAGATATTGAAGCATTTAAAAAGGCGTCTTCATCAGTTTATGACAACTATAAATCAAAGGCTGGATCACTAGGAGAAATACTTCTTAAAGCAGCTTCCGATCTTTAGTGGAATTAGCTGGGTCTTTGTAGAGGGCTCAGCTAATTACAGCCCTTTGGGAAGTAAATGAGAAACTTAGTTAGATATTTTGAACAATTGTCTTTAGCATTTGCTTGGTTGGCAGCTTGGTTATTTGTGTTATCAGGCTTCATGCTTAGTTACGAAGTAATGATGAGATATTTCTTTATTTCTCCTACTAAATGGGCTGCCGAGTTAAGTCAGCTTTGTCTCATATATGGTACTCTTTTAGCCATGCCATGGATGTTGCAAAATCGAAGGCATATTCAGATTAATGCAGTCACTGACCGTCTGGAAAAGAAGATCCAACACATTCTTTCATTATTAACATTGCTTATTCTAATGATTTTCAGTGCTTATGTAACTATTTATGGCTGGCTAATCTTTCATGACTCTTTTGAAAGAGGGAGAACCACTGGGAGCCTACTTGATCTTCCGTCTTGGATTGCGGAGCTTCCCATTCCCATTTTCTTTTTCATTTTGTTAATTCAAGCTATAATCGAAATCTGGAAAATATATTGTGGCTATCAATTGTTCAAAAGTGAAAATCAATGAAGCTTACAATTATATTATTAGTCATGTTTGCTCTTTTGCTGGCAAGTCTTCCTGTTGCTTTTTCTCTTGGGTCTCTAGGTTTAGGAATGTTGGTAACAGGAGGTTTCTCTCCGCTGATGGCACCACAAGCAATTCTTTCGACCCTCGATGGCTTCATTTTATTAGCGGTGCCACTTTTCTTATTAATGAGTAACGTGCTTTTATATGGTGGTTGCGGTAGAAATCTATATGAAGCGGTGCAGGCTTGGGTTGGTCATTGGCCTGGTGGTCTTGCGATAGCCACAATCATATCCTGTGGTATCTTTGCCGCAATTTCCGGTATTTCCGTTGCAACAGCAGCTACAATAGGTGTTGTAGCAATCCCCGAAATGATAGAGAGAGGCTATAATAGAAAATTTGTCTATGGATTACTTGCTGCTGGTGGCACTTTGGGGATCTTGATTCCCCCGAGTCTTCCAATGATTGTTTATGGCTTTATTACTGAAGAAAGTGTTATATCCTTATTCTTGGCGGGCATAGGTCCTGGTTTGTTTCTGATTCTTTTATTCATTGGGTTTTCAATAATTTATGCACAGTTTTTTGGTGGATATAAAAGAACTGATAAGGCAAGTTGGACCGTTCGGTGGAGGAGTGCAATTAATGTTTTTCCAACTATTTGTTTGGCTGCACTAATATTAGGTGGAATATATAGTGGTATATTTACACCGACTGAGGCTGCAGCAGTAGGCTTTGCATTGTCACTGGTACTAACAGTAATTGTTATGAGATCCTTGTCATTTAGAGATTTTAAGAAAGCTGTTTTTGAATCCATGGTTACCACGGCGGCAATTTTGATAATTATAGCTGGGGCAAAAATTTTTGGGAAGGCCGTAGCACTTTACAGAATACCCCAAGATATTTCTATGGTTCTTCAGATGCACATAGATAGCAAAGCAATTTTTATCACAGTCGTTTGTGTTGTATTAGTTGCAATGGGGTTGGTTTTTGAAACCTTGTCCATGGTTCTTATCATGGTCCCAGTTCTTCTTCCTGCAGCAATCAGTATGGGAGTGGATCCGATTTGGTTCGGCATATTTATTGTTATTATGGTGGAATGTGCCCTAATAACGCCTCCTGTGGGTTTAAATCTTTATGTAATTCAATCGGTCGCAAAATGTAAGTTAGGTGATGTTGCGAAGGGAGTTTTGCCTTTTCTCTTGATGATGATTTTTACGGTTGTGATAATGTATATTTGGACTGATCTTGCCCTTTTCATTCCTTTCAAACTATAGTCCTTAGTTAAGGTTAAGGTTAAGGTTAAGGTTAAGGTTAAGATTTAAGTTAAAGTTAAACTGAAGGATGATTGAACAAAATTAGAGAACTCGGGGCAAGGGGCGTACATCTTAGGACATTTTTGATGATTAATTCTATTCCAGGTCTCTCTCAAGCCCATCAAGAAAGATATTGAAGCAACCATTTACGAACTATTTTGATGACGGTAGTAAAGTCGATTAATGATGTTACGGGGACCCTTTGCGTTGACATTTTATCAAATGACCACGGTAGGTTCTCTTTCAAATGTTTTCGACGTGATCCAGAGGATAATTCTGGATGGTACCCTTATGGGCCTGAAAGCGATTTTCTGTACAATTCTTTCGAAGAAGCTCAAGGGGCTGCCAGTAAAGTAGTCTCTTGGATGGATATAGACTAAATTTTCTATAGTTTTAAGTGGTATAAAATTTCAATTTTTGGTCCTGCCTTTCACATTATAAATAATGTAATGCAGTATGTACCCATACAAGGGACATAAGAAAAGAACGGCGAGTGCAGAAGCTAAAATCTGTAAATTTGATAAGTCTACATTTTTTGAAATAATGACTAAGCCGATAAGAAATCCTATCCAACCACCTAGGACACAACCTTGTGCAAACATTTCATTTCTACTATCTGCGTCCGCTCCCAAAGCCATAAAAAAACCAGAAGCAAGCACTAAGAGAAAACTAGGGAAGTCAAAAAAATATTCTATACTGCTAAATATTACTACTGTTAATATTATTTAGAAATATGAAACCAACGGATCCAACTATTCTTAAAGTCATCAATCGCTCCTTTCATATGTACTGGGCTACCTTACAGCAATTAGATTTAATTACTATGCGTAAACCTTTTGGATAAAGTGATTAGGAAAATTTGCATTGACTTTCACAATTATCTTATATTTTTTGGAACCAAGTTCTGCTCAAAAGAGCCGATGAGGGTCTTTTGAGGCTTCCTAGAGTTCTTAGGAGAGTAGGACAAGGTTCACTAGAAAACTAGATAAATATACCAAGATGCTACGATTGAGGAATTTCCCAGCCCTGATACCATAAAAAAGTTAATATCATATTGACACCAAGCATTTGAAGTACCCAGTCCAAAGATAAAACTCTAAGTGCTTCAACTGGGGGAATCAATGTATACCAGTAGATAAGGGCAGAGATCATAAATAACATGTTGTAAGGAAAGAAATACGCTGGAAGCCAAGCTAATATTTTCTTCGGTTGTGGGGGATATGACCAGATAGGCGCAGGCTCTAGTAATTTCTTTGGTATCCAATCGCCACGCTTGTCCCGTACGCCAAAACTTGAGTTATCCATTGATCACTACTCCTGTGATGCCTAAACCAATTTAATGAGTGACTAATACAAGGTCAATACATTCTTCCCTAATAATGGCGATATATTCTTTATTTCACTTATATTGCAGAAATAAGCGCGAGCGTTAATTTTTAGCGGTAGGCCAAGAGACCTAAAAGAACTTTACCCTAATTCAATATAGGACTCCTTTGTTCTGGAAGAGTACCGGACTCACTTCTTTAAAAGAGTAACATGATTAATGTAGGACTAGGAATTTTGCTGATCAAGCAGTCATTGAATTAAACTCTAAAACCTTCTTATCTAGAGATATCATATTCTTATAGTGTTGATCCCAAAACTCTTGTTTTCTTCGATTCTCAAAATCCTCTATCTGGATTCCTTGTTGCTCTACCCAGGTATAGTAAGCAAGATTAAATATTCGCTCTCTCTCCATCTGGTTTAGCTCCATAACATGGTCAATCGAAGTTCCACCCAAATAGTTGCCAAAAATTTCTGCACAGGATACTTCATCAAAAATGCCCTCAAAGGTTTTTTTAGCTTTTGCTAGTTCAGACAGATAAAGGTCAGCTCCATCCGTAGCTACTGTAATTATTGCATCTTCAGGTCCTAATTTTAAATATTTGGATAGTTTTATAGAGGCTAGAATGTTCGCAATAGCTGAAAAGCCAAACTCAGGAAGAATTTTTATTAGATTTGAATTCAGACCCTTTCGATTTCTCAAATATTTCTGGCCAATTTCAGTATTGAAAACGATGTTAAGTTTGTCAGTTGCTTGATCAGACACGCCAACTACAAAGTCTGTATTCATCACATTATGAATAAGTGGTACATGTTTATCGCCAATCCCTTGGATATTATGTTCTCCGTACCCGTTTTTGAGTAGGGTCGGACATTCTGTAGCTTCAACCACAGCAATTTTGGTGTTTAAATGTTCCTTTAAGTAGTCACCTGCCGCTAAGGTTCCACTAGATCCAGATGCACTTACAAACAGTCTAGCTCTCAATTCTCCATGTCCTTTCACCTTAAGGAAGGATTTTTCAAAAGATGGCCCTGTAACTGCCCTGTGGATTGCATAATTATAATATTCACTAAACTGGTTAATGATATCATTCTTTTTATTTTTTCGTAATTTGTTACATGCATCATAAATTTCTTTTACATTGCTTTCTGTTCCGGGGGTTTTTATGATGTCATCTTTGTTTTCCACCCATTTTTCTAACCATGAAAATCGTTCTTTACTCATACCTTCGGGTAATATTGCAACACTTTTGAGACCTAGAATTCTTGAAATTGCTATTCCACCACGACAGTAATTACCTGTAGAAGGCCAGATTGCCTTATTTTCTTTATAATTGAAGCTTCCATTTAATATTCTAGGTAGTAAACAACCATAAGCTGCTAAAACTTTGTGAGCATCAATCAAAGGGAATAGCCTTCCAATATTGACGATAATTTTTGCCTCTACCCCAGTAAGTTCTTTTGGAAGAATCACGTGTTCTGGTACGCCAGAAAAACTCGCACCATCTCTGCTATTAAACCAATGAACTCTAAATAAATTTAAAGGGTCAATTGAATCTTTTTTTACAAACCGCAAATCTGACTTTATCCGATCATTTATATGACTTGGATTGCAAAGTTCTTTGATAGTAGGTAGTAAAATACCCTTTTTTTGAAAGTATTTGGAGGTTTCACTAACGACAGATTCATGCATTTTGATGTCTAGCCTTTATTAGTTGAGAGAGTTTAACCATCTTATATTAAATTTGATTAAGCGCCAGCAAATATGAAAGATACAATTCTGAATGCTGTTACAGCAAAAAATCTTCGTGCCAACTTCCTTTAATCTTCTCTAGTACAGCTATAGAAAATTAAACCTTTTTAATCAACAAAACCTACCCTAGCTTTTGTTTGGGTGCCGCCTTTTTATAGATGTTAAATATACGGTTTAGGATACAATTTCTATGAGAAAAGATGCTGCAAAAAACCGCACCCCAGTCTAGGTAACTAATGGTGTCTGAAATTTTTTCAGAGAAGGCACAAAAATATGATATGACTGAGCATGCATAAAATCTTGCTAAATAAACTATTGGAGGTTTGATATGCCAATTTCACCTACAAATGTGCCTAAGATCTATGGTGATGTCCCAGCATTTATGGGAGTTGATTATACCCCTAAACTTGACGATATAAAGGCAGATGTAGCAATCATAGGAATGCCATATGATGGCATTTCAACTTTCCGTGGGGGTGCCACTCGTAGAGCTCCACAAGAAATTCGTAAGTACTCACTTCTTTTTTCTAGTTATAATTTTGACTGGGATATGCACGCTTTGGATCACGTTAGAGTGGTAGACTGTGGTGATGTAGATGTGCTGCCAGGAGATACTCCTGAGAGTTATAACCGTTTGGAAAAACGCATTTTTGAAATTCAAAAATCTGGTGCCGTCCCCATAATGATAGGTGGAGATCATGGGGTAACTTTTCCTGCAGTAAAATCGGTAGCTGAAAAATCAGGAAAACCTTCTGGGTTCCTGCTATTTGATACTCACTTGGATCTGAGCGAAGATTTTAATAATGATCTTCTTACCAGAGCTTCGCCCGTTAAGCGAATAATTGAATTAGATGAAATTGATTACAACAGAGTTGCAATTATTGGATGCAAAGGCCCTAGAAATTTACCAGAATGGACACCTTTATATAAGGAATTGGGGTTAAAAGTTTATTCAGATAGAGAAGTTCAAGTCAGGGGAATTGAAAATGTTACTCGTGAAGCTCTCAAAATTGTTTCACCAGATGGAAAACCTCCGTACATAAGCGTTGATATTGATGCAATTGATCCTGCCTTCGCACCTGGTACAAACTCGTTAGAGCCGGGAGGTCTTACTTCTAGGGAAATTATAAATGGAGTAAGAATTGCATCTGAGAACGGGTTTTGTGGTTTTGATCTTGTGGAAGTTTCACCAGAGTTTGATGTAAAAAGCGGTATCACCAGTACTTTGGCAGCACGAATTATTGTTGAAGCCATATGTAGTTTAGCAGCTTTACGCTGCAACAAAATAGGAGCTTGGGAATTGAAGTAGTCATCTATACTAATAAATCATATATCCCAGATGATTCAGAGCTGTTGATAGGGCTATTTTTACTTAGACTTCTTACGATCGTTTTCAAATCCCTTTCCGTCAGCTGGTTGGTTCTTTGTTAAATTTTGAGTTCTTCATTAAAGCAGATGAAAAAAAACTACCATCCATTGAAACGATCCCAAACTTTTATGGAATTATCTTCTCTATTTACAACATGATAAAGACCATGAGCTGCAGCTGTAGCACAAGCGTGGTTAGGAAGAATTCTCAGAAGATCTCCAGGTTTAAGGTCTGGAAGCTTAGCATCACTTCCTTCCCGCATTTGAATAATTCCATGCTCCTGCTGAACATTGGTCACAATTAAATCATCAATTAATTCACCATTTTCATTGCATACCTGACCATAACCATAATCGATTTGTTGAGATGAGGACCCTCGATCTCGTGATAAAGCCATCCAGCCTGAATCAACTATAATAGCATCAATGTTTTTATTAATACTAATAACCGTAGTTAAAACAGAAAGCGCAATTTCATTTAACTCACACACTCCTACACCTGATTGAACTAAGTCAAAGAAAATAAATACTCCGGCTCTTAATTCTGTGATTCCCATATTTTGGTAGCCGGATAATGCAGTTGGGGTTGATCCTATAGTTACGAGTTCACAATTAATGCCGGCTTTTTGAATTGTTTCTGCTGCCATAACCGTTTGGTCAGCTTCATTTTTTGCGCAATTATTTATATCTTCTTCGTTAGATAAGCCATAACTTTCCCCAGCATGGGACATTAAACCTCTAAATAGGTCAAACTCATCTAGACATTTACTAATTTTAATGAGTTGTTCATTTGCGTAAGGTCGAACACCTGACCTGTGCCCATCAAGATCTAATTCTATGACAGCAGTTATTCTGTTTCCGGTACTCTTATAAAAAGCAACTAAATCTTGCGCTGTTGAAATATTATCAACGGAAACTGTTATTTTGCAATTATTTGATAAATTTCTTGATATGCGGTCTAATTTTTTTGGAACAATTGCAACGGAATAAAGAAAATCATTGATCCCACTGCTTTTTAATTGTTCTAATTCTTCTATAGTTGAGACCATTGCACGCGGACCAAATTCTTTGACCAGTATCTTTGTTATTTCAAGACATTTGGCAGTCTTTAAATGTGGCCGAAAATCAATTTTTTGCTTTGAAACAATGGATTTGATTTTTCTTATATTGCTATCAAGTTTGCCTCTATCCAAAATAAGGCACGGGGTAAATAGATCCTTCAACATTTAATTATTTAGTTATCCTTTAAATTTTGCAATTTTAAAATTGCTTGACTCTATAATCATTTAAACCAAAGCTTATCTTATCAAATTATTCTATACAAATGTATATGATTTTGATCGTCGAAATTTTTTGTAGATTCTTAAAAAATTATTTGGAGGAGAGGATAAATGAAAAGTTTATTAAAGAAGAAACTATTTAGTTTAGTTTTATTATTTTCTGTTTCTTTTTTTGGGTTGAATGTTCAAGCTGAAACGACATTTGAAAAGATAAAAAGAACTGGAAAAGTAACTGTTGGTACAGAAGCCGCATTTCCACCTTTTGAATTTGTTAAGGATGGTAAAATTGTTGGTTATGGTAAAGATATTCTTGATTATATTATTGCTGATTTAGGAGTTGAACTTAATCAGTTAGATCTCCCTTGGCAGGGAATTCTTCCTGGCGTATTAGCAGGAAAATTTGATTTCGTAGCTACTAGTGTCAGTATTCGTGCTGAAAGAGCAAAAAAATATGCTTTTACAGTACCTATTGCTGAAGGAACAAACTGGGTTATGAAAAGAAATGGTGATACCTCTATAATGAGTCCTGATGATTTATCTGGAAAAGTGGTATGTACACAATTAGCATCAGGTAGTGAAAAGGCTACTCAAGAATGGGAAGAAGATATGAAATCAAGAGGGTTAGAGGGTTTTAAGGAATTAAAACTTTTTACCGCTCATCCAGAAGCAACTTTGGCACTAGCCAATGGAACTTGTGATGCACAAACTCAAACTGTACCAAATTTAGCGGTAGTTGCCAAAAATCAAGAAGGAGTTTTTGAACTTGTTGGTCCAATAACCGATAAAACATACATGGCTTGGGTTACTCGACCCGAGGATACAGACTTGCGAGATTATTTAAGTTCAAAGATACTTGAAATGCGCGACAAAGGTATAATTGATGAAATTCAAGATAAATGGTTTGGCTTTAGAATGCCAATTCCAAGTGAAGGTCATTTACCTGAAGGCGCACTTTAATTTTAATTAATAAATTTAAGATTGCCTTAAAATTATTTAAGGCAATCTACTTATTTTTTAGTAAAAGTCATGAGATTTGACATAAGTTATATTTTTGATGCTTTACCAAGGCTAATGGAAGGCGCATCAATCACTATACAAGTAGCAATTTTAGGCTTTTGTTTCAGTGTTGTTTTAGCTACTTCTATAACTATTGCTCGAACCTCCTTTAATTCAAGAATTTTTAATGGATTTATAGCCTTTTATATTAGTTTTATAAGGGGAACACCTCTTTTGGTTCAAATCTTCTTGATTTATTATGTTTTGCCAGTTTTTGGATTAAATTTAGCACCATTCCCCGCTGGAATTTTAGCTATAACTTTAAATAGTGCGGCGTTTGTTACAGAAATTTTACGAGGTGGTTTAGCTTCAGTGCCAAAAGGGCAGTTTGAAGCAGCCAAATCTTTAGGAATATCAGGGTATGCGCTTTGGCGAAAAATAATTCTTCCCCAAACATTCATTACCTCCATTCCACCATTAGTAAATGAATTTACTATGGTCCTTAAAGCTACAGCTTTATTATCGGTAATAACAGTAGTTGAGTTGATGCGTGTTTCACAACAAATTTATAGTGCGAATTATCATCCAGTTGAGATTCTAAGTGCCACTTTTGTTATTTATTTTTTGATGTGTTTTGTCGTAAGTCGCAGTTCAGTCTATTTGGAACAGAAATTTAAAGTAAAAAGGGCTTAAAAGTTAAAATGCTAGAATACCAAATATTTTTTGATTATTTTCCAATGATTTTATTAGGTTTTTGGTTGACCTTAAAAATTGTTATATGTGCTATTGCACTCGGTATACCATTAGGACTAATTTTAGCTCTCGGAAGGCGATCTAATTTTATACTGATAAGTTTCTTTGCTACTAGTTTTATAGAATTGTTTCGAAATACTCCATTTATAATTCAAGTTTTTTTATTTTATTATGTCTTACCCTTTTATGGATTACGACTTCCGGCAGAGTATGTTGGCATTTTGGCTCTTGCAGCTTTTGGCAGCGCCTATTTTGCTGAAATCATAAGAGCAGGCATCGATGCTATACCTAAAGGTCAACTTGAAAGTGCAAGAGCAATTGGTATGACAGATTGGCAATCTATGAAAAATATAATATTGCCCCAAACTTTATCAATCGTTTTACCGCCTTTAACTAATCAAACGTTAACTCTCATAAAGGAGTCGGCTATATTATCAACAATTACAGTTCATGAATTGACAATGACAGGTTTGATGGTTCAAGGAGAGACATTTAGACCTTTTGAAGTTTTCATAATGGTCGCACTTCTTTACTGGGCTTTAAATGAAACAATTGCAACGATTATGAGAAGATTTGAAAAAAATATCAATAAGAGTAGAAAAACAGGGCCTACAAATTCTAGTGCAATTTTGAAACAAAGTGAAAATACAAGATGACACCAAATTTTCTAGAACTCAAAGGACTTCACAAAAAATTTGGTGAGATTACAGCATTAAATAATGTTTCTTTAAATGTATCAAAGGGAGAGGTAATATTCATTATTGGGCCAAGTGGTTGTGGGAAAAGTACCCTTTTGAGAACAGTAAATTGGCTTACTCCCCCAGATAAAGGAGAGGTTTGGTTGGAAGGTAATATTGTTGGCTCTTTATCTTCCAAATTAACTATGAAACAATCAAAATTGTTGAATAGTTGCCGTGCAAGAATGGGAATGGTCTTTCAACAGTTTAATGTTTGGCCTCATTTAAACGTTTTAGAAAATGTAGTCAGAGCTCAAATGGTAGTGGCCAAAAGAAATCAAGCTGAAGCTGAAGTCAAGGCTTTAAAGATTTTAGACGAAGTAGGATTATCTGACAAAATAGATGAATGGCCAGATCATATTTCTGGTGGGCAAAAGCAAAGATTGGCTATAGCCAGATCTTTAGCTATGGATCCTGTATTAATGCTACTTGATGAACCAACCTCTGCACTAGACCCTGAACTTATAGGGGAGGTTTTGTCAGTTTTAAGG